>NZ_QUHH01000042.1:0-14080 GCF_003479515.1 Parabacteroides sp. AF14-59
ATATGTGTTCTTTGCGTTTGATATATATCAAACGAATACTTTATACTGTAGCAAAGCTGAGTTCGATACAAGTCTTAATGATTTTGAATCAGAAGTTTTGACCTTTACTGAAAGTAGTTTACAGATAAACATATTGACATCAGGCATCTTTTACAGAAATATCAAAATAAAAACTCCAAATCCCTGTATTCAAGAATTTGGAGTTTCATCATTAAAAATTCATTTGTTCCATTTACATTACCGGAGCATCCGGAGCCTTACCCGGCTTTGGAGCTTCCCCTTCTTTATAGAAAGGTAACGGCCCCATCTTATATTCTTCCGGCCCATAATAAAGTGTCGATGCCATAATCTCATCCCAGGAAATCGGTTTTCCGGTGTAAGCAGCCTCACGTCCGAGAATTGCGATCTGCGTTGAATAAGCCAACGCTTCCGCCTGATTTATCTTTTTATCTAAACGAATCGATTCAACCAGGTGAACATGTTCCTGGTCATACGGATTTTTCACAGGCTTATTTTTATAATCATATTCCCAAAGCGTATTTCCATTATAATCGACAAGCTTGATCTCTCCTCTGTCGTTCAACAAAGCAACACCCTTGGTGCCATATACCTGCTCGGAAACATTTCCGTCGCAACCGTCGATCTGACGAGCAGTTGCTAACATGCGTTTGTTATTATTATAATAGTAGTCCACACTAAAGAAATCATAAATATCCCCCGTCAAACGTTGCGCACGGCCGCCAAAACCTACCGCACGAACAGGACGATCTTCCATGAACCAGGTAACAACATCTATGTTATGGATAGCCTGATCCAGCAGATGGTCACCACTTAACCATTTAATGTTAAACCAGTTACGAATACAATATTCCATATCGCTCCATTCCGGACGTTTCCGTTTATTCCACCAGGCACCCTGATCCCAATGTGCTGAAGATGATACGACATCGCCTATCAATCCATTTTTCACTTGAACATAAGCCTCCCAATAGTCCTTACGATGCCGACGCTGATTACCCGTAACAACAGTCAAACCTTTGGAAGTAGCCACCTTTGCTGCAGCAATCACCGTACGTATACCTGTAGGATCGACAGCACAAGGTTTTTCCATAAAAATATGCTTGCCTGCTTCAACGGCGGCTTTAAACTGTTCCGGACGAAAATGCGTAGGAGTACACAGCAGAACGACATCTATATCATTCATTGCCAAGACTTTTTTATACGCATCAAATCCTAAGAAACAGTTGGCATCAGGAACCTCATTTTTAAACTGTTCTGATAGTACTTTCCGGCAGGTAGCCATTCTATCCGGGAACAGATCGGCCAGCGCTATAATAGATACATTCGGTCCGGATTTAAGAAACTGAGTAGCCGCTCCGGTACCACGGTCGCCACAACCAACCAACGCAGCTTTTAAAGGTTTTCCATCAGGAGCCACTTCTACGAAAGAGAACATTCCCAATTCTTCCGGAGAATAATTCTTCGCAGCCGCACCTGCACCTTGTTTTTCTTGCGTACATGAAGTCATTACAGCCGACGACATACCTAATGGTATTCCGGCACCCAGCAGTGCTGTGTTTGTTAAGAAATCTCTTCTTTTCATGGTATTTATTATAAATAATATAGTTATTAGACGCCCAAATATATGAATTCATTATCAACAAAGCAAACTTAAAACACATTTTATACATCACATTATTAAGCAGATAGATATATTTTACATGTATTTAATACAATAAGGTAAATAATATTGTACTAAATACGCCAAGTATCCTATCATACAGCTTTTGTCCTGTTATACAATAACTAAAAATATCAAAACAGACAGAAAAAACACCTGCGAAGCATATTTTTCGTACCTTTGAAGCATAAACAATAACATAAACGAACGATGAAAAGCACAAATTATCTTTTCCTCCTCGGACTAGGGCTTACAACTTTGATCTCCTGCAAAGAGGTAAACGCTCCCGATCCGGTTTATCCTATTCCCACGCCGGAACAGGTAGAATGGCACAAAATGGAAACTTATGCCTTTGTCCATTTTGGTTTGAACACATTTAACGATCTAAATGGGGATATGGAAATACCCCTGCTTCGACCTTCAATCCTACTGATCTGGATTGCGAACAATGGGTCCGCACGATCCAGGCTGCGGGCTTAAAAGGAGTGATTCTCACAGCCAAACACCATGACGGTTTTTGTCTGTGGCAGACTGCTACAACAGAATACAGTGTGAAAAACTCTCCCTGGGAAGGCGGAAAAGGAGATATGGTAAAGGAACTGTCCGATGCTTGTCATAAACACGGACTGAAATTCGGTATCTATCTTTCCCCCTGGGATCGTAACAGCGAAAACTATGGGCAACCGGGGTATGTAGATAAGTTCCATGCCCAATTACATGAACTGGTATGTAACTATGGCCCGTTATTCGAATACTGGTTTGACGGCGCAAACGGTGGCAACGGTTGGTATGGCGGTGCAAATGAAACCCGTTCTATCGACCCGAATACTTATTATAAATACGAACAGGCTGTCGACACAATCAAAAAATATAATCCATCGGTCATGATCTTCGGAGGAACCGAACCTACCATTCGCTGGATCGGAAACGAAGAAGGCTGGGCCGGTGATACACAATGGAGTATGTTTACGAAGAAAGACGGTATACATTACCGTCAGAGCCAATGGGGACTGGAAGATGGCGACCAATGGCTAGGTGGCGAATGCGACGTATCTATCCGCCCGGGTTGGTTCTACCATGCACGCGAAGATCACCAGGTAAAATCATTGTCACATCTGGTCGATCTGTATTACCGCAGTGTCGGACATAATGCGAACTTCCTGTTGAATTTCCCTGTCGCACTGAATGGAAAGATCAGTCCGACAGATTCCATCCGCGCTGTCGAATGGTATCAGACTATACAAAACGATCTTAAAAACAACTTACTGGAGAATGCTTCCGTAAAAGCCAGCAATTCCCGGGGTGGCCAGTTCAAAGCGAATAAAGTCAATGACGGGGATTGGGATTCTTACTGGGCTACAGAAGATGGCGTCACAAATGCAACACTAACCTTTACATTCGATAAACCAACGGATGTAAATCGTCTGATGATCCAGGAATATATACCTCTGGGACAGCGCGTAAAAGCATTTACCATCGAAACGGAAAAAGACGGACAATGGACACCGGTCGAAGCTGCCGACTCAACGACTACCGTCGGCTACAAACGTATTGTCCGCTTCCAGACTGTCAATACCGATAAAATACGCATCAACTTCCTGGATGCACGTGGCCCGTTATGTATTAATAATGTAGAAGCTTTTCTTGCTCCGGCTCTGTTGACAGAACCAGCAATCAGTCGTGACCTGAAAAATATCGTTACCATCCGGGTGGAAGATAAAAATTCAGAAATTCACTATACAACCGACGGTTCGGAACCAACAAAGGACTCTCCCCGTTATACCGAACCGTTCGCCTTTACTCAAAAAGGCACGATCAAGGCTATTTCATACGACCGTACATTTGACAAGGCCAGTCCGGTATCTGTAAAAGAGCTGGATATTCCGGCTTCCGACTACACGGTTGTCTACCCGAAGGATGAAAAAACAATTGTCATGTTCGACGGTAACGGATATACCACTTTCTATCTGCCGAAAGGAAAGCAGGAAGTGGAAATACAACTGGCTAACGAAATGCCGATATCCGGATTCCGGTATGTTCCCAATCAGGGACGCGATGCAGGAGGACATATTTCTAATTATCAACTATTTGTTAATAATAAGAAAGTGGCTGAAGGCGAATTCTCTAATATCAAACATAATCCGATAGAGCAGGAAATCCGTTTCCCGGCCGTAAAAGGAGATAAGATACGGTTCGTAGCAACACGGATTGTCGATAACCAGCCGCAAGCTGGGATTGGAGAATTTTCAGTAATTACTGAATAAAACCGGTATTACAAAATCAATACGATTCAAATAAAAAAGAGTGTCGGACATATACGTTTCGACACTCTTTTCTTATATATACCACAATGACATTTTATTCAGGACAGCTTTTCTTTGATAAACACAATCTTACTTAGTTCTTGGAGAACTATGTCCATTTGGACTATCTTTATAGTTATAACAGAAACTGTTTTATAAAAATATCTTAGACTTAGGACGATAAACTTATTGGTGCTTGTTGTCGTTTTTTTTTGAGTTATTAGAAAACGTCGGCAAGTTATATAAAAATATTACAACTACAACTTTTTTTTACATAAAAATTCCAACAATACTAAATATTAAGTAGTGAGAGTCACCGAAAACGAACCAATGAAAGCTACTTCTTCACACCTTTTAAATGATAATTAACATCAAGCCCGCATGTTATAACAAATTTCCCCTTTGCCCCACCTGCAAAGAGCATGATACTCAACAAACTAAATTTCAAAGTAAGGGCACAATTCCTACTATTTAGAACAAGATCATTAAACCTTCCTTATGACCAACAGACATAGTTCTCCAAGGACTCAGATATACCTTATTTAACCTTAGTGAAAATTGTAGTTATATTATATAATTTAATGTGTGTGAAATGAAAAAGTTAACTTTTACTTTACTGTGCCTTGTGATCTGCATGTGTACAGTAGTGGCTCAAAATGTGAAGGTGACAGGTACTGTTACCGCCGCAGATGACGGTCTACCGATTATTGGAGCATCAGTTCTTGTTAAAGGGACAATGATTGGTACAGTAACGGATGCCGAAGGTCGTTTCTCTTTGGATGTACCACCCGAGGGAAAAATTTTACAAATTTCGTATGTCGGTATGAACACGCAGGAAGTAGCTGTAAAGCCAGTTATTAAAGTGCTCCTGCAGTCAGACACCCAGAATTTGGAGGAAGTTGTCGTTACGGCAATGGGGATTACCCGCTCCGAAAAGACCCTGGGATATTCAGCAACGACCGTTAAGGCTGATGAAATTATCAGCTCACGTACGACCAATGTAGCCGATGCCCTTTCCGGTAAGGTAGCCGGATTATCGGTAAGCTCCACCTCTTCCGACCCAGGTTCGGTTAGTAACATTGTAATCCGTGGTTTCAGTTCTATCAACGGAAGTAATCAACCACTTTATGTAGTTGACGGTGTACCTTTACAGAATAATATGGTTTCCGGTGATGGCAAGAACGTAGCAACCGGAGGTATTTCAAGTGTGGCTTCTGAAGATATCGCTTCGATGACTGTATTAAAAGGTGCTGCTGCAACCGCCCTGTATGGTAGCCGTGCCGCTAACGGTGTGATCGTGATTACCACGAAATCAGGAAAGAAAGGCGACGGACGGAATTTCTCGATCAGCTACAGCGGCAATGTACAGGCTCGTATGGTCTCTTTCCTGCCGGAAATGCAGAACTCGTTCGGACAGGGATGGAACGGTGCACAGACATATATTGAGAATGGTTCCTGGGGTCCTCGCTTGGACGGATCAATGCAGGTGTATGGCCCGATTTGGAATAATCAGCAATTGATTCATGAATACAGTGCAAAAGAAAATAATGTAAAGGATTTCTTTGATCCGGGTTGGTCGCAGAACCATACAATTTCCTTGAGCGGTGTTTCTTCCGACACCAAGATGGATTATTATCTGTCTTATTCTTTTACGAAAGATGATGGTATCATGCCGAAAGATTATGATACATACGAACGTAATACGGTAGCTTTCCGTGGCGGCTATGAAGCGACAGACTGGTTGAAAGTGTCTTCTTCCCTTAATTTTGCACGCAGCCAGACAGATGCAGTCGGCAGTTTCCAAGGTACATCCGTAATCGACGGCGTGTTTGAGTTACCTCGCGACATCTCTATCGTGGACATGAAAGATACCAGTTCACCGTTCAATACGCCGGAAGCTTACTTTACTCCTTACGGCATCACCAACCCCTACTGGTCATTGGAAAACAATTACAACCATACGGCTTCGAAGCAAATTTACGGTAAAGTGCAGGTGGATGTCACTCCGATCAAAGAGTTGAAACTGTCCTATCGTATGGGCTTCGACTATACGGACTATGACCGTAAGGTAGGTGCTCCGCAAATTAAGCTGGACGACGCGCTGATTGACGAAGACTATGGATATGCTCCTTCCAACATGAACCAAAGTGGACATGTATATACCCGCTATGGCCGTCATTACGAATTGAATCACGATTTCCTGGCTAATTATTCTAAACGCTTCCTGGATAACAAGCTGGATGTGAGCGTAAATGCCGGTGTAAACATGAACGAACGCGGATATACGCGCACGACCGGCCAGACCGATGACTTGTCGTTCTATTCCGGATTCTGGGATCTGAGTAACGGTTCTACGAAAACAACATTGTCGGAAAGTCAGAATAAACGCCGTTTGGTTGGTCTCTTCGGAGATGTAACCCTTGGTTGGGACGATATGATTTACCTGAACCTGACCGCACGTAACGACTGGTCGTCTACATTGCCTATCGACAACAACAGTTTCTTCTATCCGGGTGCCACATTGAGTTGGATCTTTACCCGCCTAATCCCGGAAAATGAAATTCTTACTTTCGGAAAGGCTCGTTTGGCATATGGTAAGACCGGTAACGATGCAGATCCTTACCAGACAGGTCTGACTTATATACAAGGTACGGCAAATGGTTATTATGGCCTTGACATATCCAAGTTCCCGATGAACGGAGTGAATGCCTTTATAGCTTCTAATACAAAAGGCAGCAACACATTGCGTCCGGAAATGACATCAGAATTTGAAGTCGGCATGAACTTACAATTCTTCAACGGACGTTTCGGGATCGATGCAGCCTATTACAACCGTAAAACGAAAGACCAGATCTTTACTCTTCCGACTGATCCGTCAACAGGTTTCAGCTATATGGTAACCAACTTCGGTGAAGTCAGCAACAAAGGTATCGAATTAGTTATCAACACCACTCCGATACAGATTAAAGATTTTCGTTGGGATTTGAGTTTCAACTTCTCTAAAAACAACAACAAGGTACTTTCATTACCAGAAAGCCTGGAAGGCGGAAAAGTATCCATCTATGACTTCTCTGCCGGTAACGATGCGATTTATATGTATGCCGAAGAAGGTAAGCCAATGGGACAGTTCTATACTTACTTACCGAAGAAAACGGCAGACGGAAAGCCGATTGTAGACTCAAACGGTTATCCTATTTTAGGAACAACGGTCGAAGATACCGGCAAAAACATGAATCACGACTGGACAGGCGGAATCAATACAGCTTTTACCTATAAAGATTTCACATTGAGCGCAGCTTTGGATATTCGTAGCGGTGGTTATATGTTCTCACGTACGAAGAACCTGATGCAATTTACAGGTAACGGTGTAGTTACAACTTACAACGACCGCCGTCCGTTCATTATCCCCAATTCAGTCGTTGATAATGGCGATGGCAATTATACCGAAAACACCACCCCGATTTATCTGGGCAACGGCAGCTATCAAACCTATTTCAATGATTACGGATATGGAGATGGCGGAGAAGCTTATCTGCTCGATCGTTCATTCGTTAAATTGCGTAACATCAGCCTGACCTGGAATGTTCCGAGACAGTGGGTACGCAAGATGTCATTGAGCAATTTGGCCATTACGGCATTTTGTAATAATGTATTTACCTGGACCGCATCAGATAACCGCTACGTAGATCCGGAATCAACAACCGTATCACAGTCTTCTTATGGTGACCTGGCAACACAATTCGGTGAACTGTATACCAACCCGTCTTGCCGTATATTCGGATGCAACCTGAGTGTTAAATTCTAAAACGAGGAGAAAATAAAATATGAAAAAGATATTATTGGCATCTGCACTGCTTTTGGGTGTAAGCTTCACTTCTTGCAACAGCTATTTGGATATCAACACGGATCCCAATTCGCCAGCCGAGGAGAACATTGAGACTTCCATGTTAATGCCTGCCATCGAAATGAACACGGCTTCAAGCTATGGTAATTTTTTGCGCATCGCCGGAGGTTTCCACGCCCAGCAGTACGCGCACTTATTCGGAACAAGCAACTATTTGGACTATTCAAAGTTCAATATGTCGGCTACCCGCAGTAGCGGAACCTATACGCAATTCAATCAAAAAGCATTACAGAACCTGAAGACATTACTAACCAAGTCCGCAGAGCAGGAAGACTGGGGAACCTATCTGGCTGGAACGGTTTTGCGCGCGTTTGTTTACGAGGCTTTGGTTGATTGTTATGGCGAAGTGCCTTATACAGAAGCACTGGATTTAGAAAACTTTCCGACTCCTAAATATGATGAAGGACAGGTGGTTTATGAAGGAGTGATTGCAGAAATCAATGAGGCACTGGAAAAGGTTTCGGCATCGAATATTGTATGCACCAACTTCCTTTTCCCGTCTTCAACGGCCGACAAATGGATCAAGTTCGCCAATGCATTGAAGTTGAGGATGCTGATGCGTATATCCGGTGTGAAAGACGTACAATCAGAAGTGGCTGCTTTATTGGCAGAAAACAACTTCCCAACCACCGACGTTTCTTATAAAGGATGTTGGAAGAACGAACCAGGGCAGATGAACCCGTTCTATTCGGAAGAATTTGCTACGACCTGGGGATCTACGCAAACCAATATCGCTGCCAACCTGGCGATCATCGGTACGATGCAAGTAAAGAACAGCGAAGGCGCTATCGAATATGAAGATCCTCGTTTGGCTGCTTTCTTTCAAAAAAACAAAAGCAATGAATATATCGGCGGTATTTCAGGAACCAACTATCCGAAGTCTACCAGTAAATTGCAGGATTGGTGCCGTCCGGTGGCCACATTCGATATGCCGGTTTACCTGATCACCGTATCAGAAGTTGAATTCTTCAAGGCTGAATATTATGCACGTTATGGATCTGCAGCCGATGCCGCCACTCATTATGCGGCCGCCATCGAGGCTTCTTTTGCTTCTGCTAACGTAAGTGGAGCTGCCGACTATGTAGCCCGTTATCCGTTCGATGCTTCCAATTATAAAAAGAGTATCGGTATCGCAAAATGGGTCGCTCTTTCCGGTGTCAACCCGTTCGAAGCCTGGTGTGAGATGCGTCGTTTGGATTACCCCACATTCGGTACAGCCAAAGGTAGCGACTTTTATACCGAAGGCGATCAGGAATCATACAATACATCCAAATATATTCCCGGTACGTTGTACACGCCGATTCAGGTATTTGGCGAAGTGGGTGCAAATAAATTGCTGGAACGTTATCCGTATGCAGAAAGTTCTTCTTCCCGTAATGAGAACACACCGGCATTCCCGGGATATACGTCACCGGTGTTCTGGGGTAAATAATTTAATTTAAAAGAGAGAATTATGAAAAAAGTAATTTATAGTTTATTGCTTTTTTGCGGTCTTTTCGGTTTATGGGGCTGCGAGAAAACGACAGAAGGTCTGACTAAAGTGACCTATTATGTGAACTTTGAACTGAATGGTGATGATCCCATGCTGGTACCGGTGGGCAGTACATTCTCTGATCCCGGTGTTGTTGCCATGGAGGGAGAAGAAGACGTGACCGCTTCGGTAACTGTCAATAGTGATGTGAAAGCGGATCAAATCGGTCTATATTCCGTATCTTATTCAGCTACGAATGCGGATGGATTCTCCAGTTCGGTTAAACGCACGGTGGTTGTTTATGATCCGGAAGTCACAACAGATGCTTCCGGTGATTATACGGTAGACTCAAGCGTCAGTTATCGAAATATGAATGGTCAACAAGCTCCATTCAAAGGAGATTTCAGTGTATCTGTTACTTTGGTAGCACCAGGCATATTTGCCGTATCCGATTTTCTGGGAGGTTGGTATGACCAAGGAGCCGCTTACGGTGCAGCTTATGCCATGAAAGGCTATTTCAAACTGAATGCAGACAATACGATCGAACCGCTCAGTAGTTTGCTTGCTGGTTGGGGCGACTCCATGGACAGCATGAAAGAGGGGAAATATGACCCGGAAACAGGACAGATTTCCTGGTATATCGACTATGCGGGAACGATGACATTCTATGTAATAATGAACAAATAAACGGATAGAAATTATGAATAAACATATTATTTGGCTATTTACCCTGCTGGTATTCGTATTGGCAGGTTGCGAAAAAGACGAAATAGGCAACACAGCAACCGAAGCACTTGCCGGTGAATGGAAAGTGACGGTAGATGCGGTAGATGAAGGAGGTAATGTCATTGCCGAAGATTTCAACGGAATTGGGCATATCCTGATGAATACCTATAACACGGCAGCAAATACACCCACTGAAATGTATGTAGACGATATAGGCCACTTTTGGGAATATAAAGTACGGGTTAAATCGGATGTCAATGCGTTGACATTTGCGACTAATGGTACTGCTCCCAATGAAGCCTACGAATGTGATGTGACGATTGACGGCGGTAAGATCTTATTAGGAGCTGCTACGACACCTCACGGAACACCGGCGGACAGTATTGTCTATTATATCTCATTCAGCGACGATGAACCCGGTATGAGGTATAAAGTTTCCGGATATCGCTATTCAGGACTTGCCGTTGACGATTAATATATAAGAACTATTTATAAAACATAACACGTTAACCAAAAATCTTGCTAGACACACTCGACCGGAGTTAGTAGTGATACCAGCTCCGGTCTTTATTATACATAATATCAAATTAGTCTAATGTAATTATTTATACTTCGATACCAATTCAAAGGTGATTTTATTCAGACTTGATCACTTCCGACGGGTTCAACCGTGAAATCAACCAAATACGATATGCGACAGTTATAAATACAATTGCTGCAGTAAGAAATAGAATACCCAGCCACATAAAAGGATAATTCAACCACTGTGGAGAGATGATCATCTCCGATTTTATCAGAGAATGCAGAAACAAATAGACGATCGCCAGCGAGGGAATAGCCGCAACCAGCAGTAAGCGAATATACAATTTTCCGAATAAAAGAGCGATCACCCGCGGACCGGCACCATTGATCTTCCGTATGGCTACTTCTTTTTGACGGCTACGCGTATCGAGTGTAATAGCTGAGTAGATTCCCAAAACAGTTATGATCAAGCTAATCACAGACAACAATGTAAACAGATCACTCATCAACTCCGCTCCCCCATTATACCGGAAACGCTCTTCCTGTTTAGTAGTCAGCTCGAAAGGAATAGATTCCGGCAGCCAATTACGAACAATGTGGAGTACTTCTTTTCGAATATTCTGTTCCTGACCGGACGTACATTTTATATAAACGACCCTGTAATCCGTTTTTTCCGGTATTGACAGGAGTGTAAAACGATGATATTGATGTGCCTTTGCTATTTGTTCCCTGTTGTACAACGGTTCAAAAGGTAATTGTTCATACACGCCGGTGATCTGAAACACCTGGTCGCCCAACAATACAGACGAAGGATTCTCCTCCCCTTCTTTCTCCAATTCCCAGATAAGCGAACGCGATACAACTATTTCAGTAGGAGCCTGCGGCATTCTTCCTTCTATCCTCAGGTTCATAAATTCCGGATAGTTGTCACTGACAAAATACTGTATTCCGTGTATATTCTCATCTTTCTTAGTCTTGTAATCGGGATACCGGCCAATATTATCCAACAAAATATCCTCTACACCGGCAAGTGTACGGATATGGGAAACAATTTCCTCTCCATGTCCCTGCAATTGAGGTTCCCAAAGTTCCATTTTCCAAATACGGGAACATTCCTCTTCGGTCAGCGTATTATTTCTCTTTTCATTTACAAGCCGATATACATGTCCTAATCCAATTGCACCAGCCATAAAGAGAAAACAGATGAACAATTGCACCCCTAACATAAAATTACGTACACCGTGCTTTTGGGATTTCCCTCCTTTCACCCCTTCAGACAGGGAAAGACGTTTGATACGGAAAATAGCCCAGGCCGCTATCAGCAAACAGATAACAAATAAGATACACAAGTATTCTAATTCTTGCCGGATAAGAACAGAAAGATCAATAATCTCACTTTCGTTTAAAACCGCTTTATTAGCAATATATTGGTAATAAACAGGAATAAGCCATTCAACCATGACAAAACTAACAAATGCCGACGCAATAAAAAGAATGGCAATCTCACTGAAAAGAAGATAAAACAATCCCACCGAATCAGAGCCCAGACATTTTCGTAAACTCAGCTCCCGCGTTCGGTTGTAAAACGACTGGATACAGAATTTAAGAAAATTAATCATGGCTGCTATCAATACCAAAGCCCCAATCAATGGAATGAAAAGAATTGCCCCTAAATTATCTGGTTTATATAATTCTTCCTTAAAGGTCATAACACTCAAATAGTTCTCATTTTCATTACCAAATGCTGCTATTTGCTTTTTTAATCGTTGATTCACAACGGCACTTGGCACATCTTTATTAAGCAATGCAACCACATTCAAGTATTTCCGTTCCGGGTTAATCATAGCTGTTTCAGGAAAATAAAGATCGCTCTTTTCCCGTGCACCATCCGGCAGGTCACAAATTACGGCACTTATTGTGGAATACTGTATAGCAGAAGTATCGGTATCTGCCCGACTGAAATAAAGCGTTTTGCCAATAGGATCTTCCTTTCCGAACATCTTCCGGGCAGATGATTCACTAACCCAGACTTCCCCCGGTTTCAAAACAGGAGTTAACCCTTCAAGGGTTTGCATACCGAAAATAAAAGGAAAATCTTTCGTGATATTCTGAAAACTACACTGGAAAGGCTCTTCCTGCTGAGCAGCTTTACAAATAGTAATATTAGCCCTTCCGTAACCGTATGAATAGGCTATTTTCTCCATTCCGGCTACCGGATTGCTCATCAATAGCTGTAATTCTTTCCCGGGAATATAGGGGTCGTCGTAGTTATTTTTTGCCGATTTCACATACATGTTCGCTATCCTGTCGCTATTGCTCCAACCGATAAACTGATTATTGCTTCTCCTTATATAATAAGAAGTCATACTGAAACATAGTAGTCCGATCGCAATGCCAATGATGGAAAGCAAATATTGAACTTTGTTTTTAAGTATTTGCCGGATAGCAATCTTTAAATAGTGCTTTATCATAATACAATATCTTTTGTTTTCATACAACAAAAGTTATGCCACCGACATAACAATCTGAATAACTGAATATTACAGATATCACTCTCTATTAAAACTGTGTGGTTCCGCACGAACAACGTTCTTATTCGCACAAAATAGGATCATGAGGAATAGGTCATAAACCAATGCGTAACTTTCTCGCTATATGTCTTCGAGATCGGGATATCCGGGACCATTTCCACACCCAATTCAAGATAAACGCCGTCTTTTTCACGACGGATCACTTTTACCTGGTCGAAATTGACCATGTAAGAACGATGACAACGCAAGACATTCGTTTCTGCCAGACTCTCTTCGATCGCCTTCAACGAATTGCGAAGCATGAACTTCGTCAACACACCTTTATTCAGATACCAGATACAGACATAATTATCTGCAGATTCTATATATAAAAGATTCGTCCGCTTCACTGATAAACGCAACTCATGTTTCTCATCATAAAAAGAGAAGACAGACAATTTGTTCGCAGCTTCTGCCCTGTCCTCCTCCAACAACCTCAATTGCCGCTCTTTCTCCTGATAAGAAAAATAAAGATGCAAAGCCGAATAAGGTAATAATAGAACCAGACTTGTATTGATCGCCGATTCTTTGAATACACTTAAATATTCACGTTCCGGATTTAACACCAATGTATAGATCGTATAAAACAGAGACATAAAAAATATCTCCAGAATAATCCATAACGAATATCCTCCGACCGATATATCATGCTTCCTACCCCAATAATACATAACGATCCGGCTGATCACCACTACCAATACGCCGGTAAGGATTATCAGGCTGGAGAACACAAAAAACTTAAATTCCGAAACCGGATACCAATTGGATGAGCTGAACGGCTTATAAATATTGATAAACACCAAAGCGAAAAGTGCTGTCAGCAGAACCAGGCGAACGATGTTCGACTTCTCATAAATATAAGCGGGTATTTTATGACCGAGCATTCCCATATCTTTTGCCTCT
>NZ_QUHH01000043.1:0-13866 GCF_003479515.1 Parabacteroides sp. AF14-59
ATTTATCGCGATTGGCGCAATACGTTGGAGTATGCAGTGGAAGAAGCTGAAGAAAAAGGGCTGAAAAAAGGTATAGAAAAAGGCCTGGAGAAAGGTAAAACAGAAGAACAGCGCCTTATTGCTGCGAATTTTAAAAAGCAAGGAGTAGACATCGAAACGATTGCCCGCTGTACCGGTTTGCCGGTAAAAGAGATTGACGAATTGTAGTTTGTTATTGACTATAAAAAAGAATCAGCCAGATTGGAGGTAAACAGAAATAGTTTACCTCCTTTTTTATTTACAAACATGTCAATTATAACTGAGATAAATATTCACCTGGAGTTAAAACTGATATTTTTCCTCCAAGTATTTATGATAAGCTTTTCTGCCATTTAAATCATCATCGTCATCAATCTTCCCTGCCCCTAATAAACTCAAAACAATATCAGGTATAGGTTCTATTACACCACCAAACCCCTAATAACAATATACCTCCCACACCCAGTACCCACCAAATCGGTAAGTGCCCCATCAACCAGCCGCTTTCTTTCTGTTCCGTAGCCAATGTTTCCCGCAACCGACGATCTTCCTGCCGTGAAAGCAAGAGCAATGTATCCCGGTTAACAGAAACCTCCCGACTGTCCGCCACAGCCTGTCTGACCCGCTCCACATACTGGTGCCCACTACTATCCGGTGCGGAAAATTCCACCTCCTCCCATCGGACCGCCACAGCCGCAGAAGATTTCCACATATGTTCCATCCGTAGGCTATCGAAGCGCTCAACCATCAACGAATCCCTTTCCCTGAATTCCCGCCCCGTAACCACGCCCCTCTTCCCCGCACAACCGGCACCCGTCAACAAAATCCACAAACACACACCGAAACACACCCCGAACAACTCCTTATTCCTCTTTCTCATCCCTTCTGATCTTATATTTATAACTATAATCCACCCCGAACAACGCCCCTGAAAACGTCGACACCTCGCCGAATCCTACCAACACCGAACTATCTATCTTCCCCGTCGGACTGCACCAGAACCCCATAAACAACAATACAACACCTGCCAGCGACAGGAAAACCGCCACCCATAACTGGCAACCAAGCAGCCAGCACCTTCTTTTACAATATCCCATACTCCTCCTCCGCATCAAAACAAGGACACTCCTTCAACCATTCATCCCGCGTGATCTTCCCGTCGCCATTCCGGTCGGGCGACAAATCACGATGCCCGCAGATCCGACATCCCGGATACCGCACCAGCAGCAACAACAGCAATCCCCTGATAGACAATTTTTGCCTCTCCGTACGCGTATCTTTCGGATGCCCACCGGCATCCAGCCCGCCTTCGTAACAAATCCCCAAACTGAACGCATTATACCCTTTCACATGTGCCGGAATCTGCTCCGGCGGACGCATCGGAACGACCTCACCCGAACGGCGGATATAATAGTTATAACCGGCCGAAAAGAAACCACGCGCCTTATGGTCACGTTCCAGCTGTTCCGGCGTATACTCCATCGTCTCACGGGTAGCCGAACAATGCAAAACAATCAGATTAATTTTTCTCATGATTCAATTCTGTTTATCGTTAATATGAAAGCAAATGTACGTGAAGGAAAAAGGACGGAATCGGTTTAAATGGGAATAGCAGGGAATAAGAGGGAATAAGAAAGATTTTACCGGGAACCGGAGTATTCAGGTAAAGAGACAAGGATTGAACCCGAACACGTTCACCGTCCCGCTTCGTTTATTTATTATCGAATATTCCAGGTCTCAGGATCGCCGAGATGATCCACCAGGATCTCCACCTGGCGGGGCGTAAACATACGCTGCCCCTTGCGGTAACCCGCTTTCGTCAGATCGTCCAGCAGCTCTTCATCCCGTTTGATCCACAACGACAACTGTGCAGAAGCCGATTTCGGTAAAATACCCGGGAAATACAACATAGCCAGCTGCGTATGTCCCCAAACCTTGCTCTTATCCATGATTGTTTTGTTTTTGTTGTTTCTCTTTCAATTGCAAATATTCCTCGTAAGTGATACCGCCGGACGCCACTTTCTCCGGTTTCTCCTCCTTCTTTCGTGCCGCCTTAAAACGGTTTGTCTCCGTCAGGCGTTCGCCCATAAACTGCATCAGCGCACTGGTGACAGTCAGCGCATCCACCATCCCGTAAAAACGGCCGTAACGCCCGCATTTCAGCCGATGAAAAAACAACAGCAATTCCGTCACCTTCAGATAAGGATATTCTGCCAGCACCAGACGCGACAACTCGCGCTGGCGGTTGACCGGCATTTTCTCTTTCACCCCGACGAACAGGTTGATATCTTCCAGCAGAGCGCATATGAACACCATTGCCGCCAGCTCGCCATACCCCAGGCAAACCGTTTCCAGCATGGGAGCCGTACCAAAGTAAGCACGCTCGGTATAACGGGCAGCCATTACCTGCATATCCGGTTTAAACGTATTCAGGAATTTCTCCGCATTCCCGTAACGAGCCGTCATATCAGCAACTTCTTGTTGCTTCTTCAGCCATGCGGAGGAGTTCTTCCCGTCGGGCTGCTTCTCCGTTATCGACTGAAAATCGAGTTTCATTTGATTTTCCATATTGTGTAGATTGATTTACATTTTGATTTCCATTTCCATTTTCCGGGGTTTTCGTTACAGAATCCGGAGTTTCCGTTGCAATAACCGGGGTTTCTGCAACAATAACCCCTTCATTCGCCCAACTATCCGGTATTTCGAGATCCGGGTCGATCTTTACGCCGAGTCTTTTACTGATCTCCCTGAAGCGTCTCTGTATCGCCAGCGAAGAAAGTACCTGCCGATATTCCAGCAGTTCCCTGTCGAACAACTGAAGATCTATACAATAAAGGACCGCCTCACTAACCGTGGCCTCATCCAACCCCAGGATAACAGAGATATCGAAACAGAAATCACTGTCATAAGGAATATAATACCCCTTCTCCCGGTAAATTTCACAAAGGATCGCTAAATAAATACAGATGCCCTTACACCCGTACCTTCGGAGCAGGCGTTGTATTTTCCTGTCCGAATACAGGTCCGTATCCAGCGGGAAATAGCCCAGTCCTTTTTTTAATGGTCTAGCCATAATTCTAATTTTTTAAATGTTGATTACCTGAAGCACCAACGGTTAACACAATCCGGTGCGAAAGAAAGGAAGTGATTTACAGGAAAAGTCTTTGGCGTGTACAAAAACAGTAAAAGTTGAACTCCAAACTCCCGTTTAAAATTCAACCCTTAGACTCTTTATACGGTAAACATAGACAAATATATTTTTATATCCTATTTATCCGGTAAAAATCAGGATAATATGCTTTTAGATTAAAAAAAAGTCTATCTTTGCTACCGTAACAAATTAAATAATAAATAACTATGAAAAATGATTCTGCATTGGTCCGTTTTGACTGGGCCGTAAAGCGCCTTTTGCGTAATAAATCCAACTTTGTTGTGCTGGAAGGTTTTTTGTCTACATTACTTGGGCAAGAGATTCGTATTGTCAAGATGCTGGAAAGCGAAAGTAATAAGGAAAGTGTCGATGATAAATTCAACCGGGTAGATATGCTGGCTGAAGACAGCAAAGGGGAACTTATCATCATTGAAGTACAGAACAACCGCGAATTAGATTATTTCCACCGTATGTTATACGGAGCATCCAAAGCTATCACCGATTATATCAACGAAGGCCAGGAATATGGTGTTATTCGTAAAGTATATTCAATCAACATTGTTTATTTTGAATTAGGACAAGGCAAAGACTATGTTTATCATGGACGTACCAGCTTTAAAGGAATTCATTATAATGATATACTCCAGTTATCCGTACGCCAACGCGAACAATTCGTACGTCATGAAGCCGGAGATATTTTTCCCGAATATTACGTATTACGGGTAGACGGCTTTAACCAACAGGCGAAAACGCCTCTGGACGAATGGATCGCTTTCCTGAAAACCGGCGAGATCGATAAAAACAGTACGGTTCATGGCTTACAGGAAGCACGCGAACGTTTGCGTATCGACCAGTTAGATGAAAAAGACAGACGACAATATTATGCAGACATGGAGGCTTTGCGTTATCAACGCAGTGTAATTAAAACTGGTTGGATTGAAGGAAAGGCTGAGGGGAAAGCGGAAGGAAAAGCGGAAGGAAAGGCGGAAGGGAAAGCAGAAGGAAAAGCAGAAGGAAAAGCTGAAGAACAACGGCTTATAGCAACAAACCTGAAACAAAACGGTATCGATCCTCTAATAATCTCCCGGTCTACGGGCTTGTCGATAGAAGAAATCGAAAAACTTTAAAAACCTGACAGTATAAAAAAACAAAATCCCGGAGAGTCTCTTTCCCCGGGATTTTGTTTTTAAGACAATATATTCAAAATTCAGATTATCATTTCGATAGGTAATATTGCTTGTTTGATAACGGAATGATATGTTAAAAAATATTAGTCGCCAGGGTATTTTCAAATACCCGGTATATTAATCCGATTTTCCCGCTAGGGTAGTGTCATTTTGATAGTTGGAAAAAACCATCTGATAACCGACTTTTCTGTGTGACTTAATTTCAATACAGGGGAATGGCTTCAAAGACTTCCTTAAACGACCTACAGTAGTCGAAATAATTTCCCGGTCCGAGTCACTTAATCCATTTTTAATTGGGCGCTCCAAAACATCGGTACAAATATCCTCAAACATTAATTTATAATCCTCAGCCTTAATAAAATAACCAAACAACTTTAGCGGATTGTTCTTCAAACGAATCGTTTTTCCATTCTCAATACGTACAACTCCATGTTTTTCATCAAATAATACACCGCATGGCAAAATGATCCAGTCTATTTTTTGTTTCGGAAATAAAGATTTTATTTTATTTTGCGAGACTAATAACTCAGCTTCTTTTTTCTCGATCATCTCGAGTTGTTGTTTATTAATCCGCTCTATATCTTGCAACTTGGCTTGAAGTTCAATTAGTTCTGCTTGTTTTTTGTCAATCACTCCGGCTTGTTGTTTACTAACCTGTTCCATTTCCTGCTTGCTAGCTCGTAACTGAGTTAGTTCACACTGTTTCCGTTCAATCGATTCAGATTGTTGTTTACTAATCTGCTCAACATTTTGCAACTTGGTTTGAAGTTCAGTTAATTCTGCTTGTTTTTCGTCAATCACTCCGGCTTGTTGTTGGCTAACCTGTTCCATTTCCTGCTTGCTAGCTTGTAACTGAGTTAGTTCACACTGTTTCCGTTCAATCAATTCAGATTGTTGTTTGCTAATCCGCTCTGTCTCCAGTTTTTTAGCTTGCAATTCATTCAGTTCAGTTTTCAGTTGTACGACCAAGGCCTCACTTTCATTCAATGACTTGATGATCTTTTCTATATACCCTTTTAATTTATTAAAATAAATTCCATAACCACCGGCCAATAGAATCAAAATAACAAAAGAAATTACCCAAAACCATCCAATTCGTTCTAACACAATCCGAATCGGAACATCGACATAAGCCTGGAGCGTTATATTCTTTTCTTCATTTTCATCTATCCTGTAAACAACAGGATTTAAAAGGGTCGCATTTTTATAAAACAGGCTGTCGGTCGAAGAATTAATCACTTTTCCACTACCTATGTAGCGTATGGCTGTTTTTACTTCTATATTCTTTTTTTGTAATATAGCTTGAAAAAGACTATCCAATAGATGCCGGTTAGGATCATGCATGGTAAGATAAATTTGATCGCACCAAGCATGTTTCTCTTCTCCTGAAATATCATTGGGAGATCTTTGAGGATCATAGCTACCTTTTTGAATTTGGATATCTTTTTGTTGTTTTTTTTCATCTAGCATCGCCTCTATAAACAAATCCCTAAGTTCGGCATGCAGTTTTCTTTTCTGATTCAGGTAAACATTTCCAAACCATAACATCAGTAAAATAATAACCCCAATAGAGGCAATTCCACCTATTCCTATTTTACTAATTTGTCTTTTCATTTCCATTTTTTACCCGCTTTTTTATAATAATCGTAACAGAAGTCTCACAAATATTGACAATATTTTCCTCTTACACATTATATATCAGCACCTTAAATCAAACGATCAGAACACATTCCAGATAAACTATTTGTTTTTCAAACGTGATACACTACTTTTACACTGTAAGTCATAAAAACCAACAGGAGTCTTGCTTGTAGACAAAAGTAATATAAACAGAATAAAATAATATCAATATGGAAAAAATTATTAAAACAGGGTTTGTCTTTCTATTATTATTCGGTGCATGGTATTTCGGTCACACTACTTCGGATAAAAATCCAATGAATGAGTTGATGCTTGAAAACATCGAAGCATTAGCTAATAATGAAAATGGTCAACATGGCGAAAACTATCGATGTTACGGTAGAGGTGAAGTAGATTGTGACGGCGAGAAATTTGAAATTAGATTCAGTGGTTTCAGTTTAGACTAACGTATGAAATCTCTCCCTTACATATTATTAATAGGTATTAGTACCCTTGTCGCCTGTTCAGGAAACCAGCAAACCACTTTCCCCCGGTACGCTGACTTTCCCGAAACGAAGGTGCTCAAGGCCCAGGTAGCAGACCTGGATACTATCCTGCTCCGTTACCCATTCCGGGTAGCGGTCAGGGATGGTATTGCCGTGGTGATGGACCTGCATAATATGGATCATTTCCTACATGCTTTTACCTATCCCGGATGGAAACACCTAGCCTCTTTCGGAAAGCGCGGGGAAGGACCTATGGAGATGCTTTCCGCCGACAACATTCAATTCAACTCCTTAGACTCTTTATGGGCGATCGACGCCAATAAAATGGAGATTACACGTTGGAAAATATCTCCGGTTACCGGTTCAGCGGAACGGGTAGAAGAGATCAAACTGGATAAGAAACTGGTCCGTTCACTCGACTTTCATACGATGGAATCGGGTTTTTTCATTCCCGACTACATGGGAGAGTTCCGTTACTGGCAAGTGGACGACAACGGAAAGCCGGTCAAAAGTATCGGGGAAATACCATCCGAAACGATCGACGAAAACACCGTCCGTCCGGCACTTGCACAGGCATGGCGAAGTTTCATGGACTACAATCCCGACAACGGAATCTTGGCAATGGCAACCCAATTGGGAGAAGTTTTCGAAATTTTCAATCTGAAAGAAAACACCCATAAGGTGCTTTACGGCCCCGAAGGCGAGCCGCAATACAAAGCAGCAAAAGACGGTTCGGGTATCCCTACGGGGATCATGGGCTTTAGCGACATCAAAGTGACAAGTAAATATATCTACGCTGTTTTTCAAGGCATCCGATTTGAAGACAAAATAGCAGCCATCAAACAGGGCAAAGAACCTGAAAACGGGGCAAAATACATCTATGTATTCGACCTGGAAGGAAATCCGGTGCGTCGGTACGAACTCGACCAACGGATTAACAGTATGGATATTAACGAAGACACCAATACGATTGTCGCTACCGAAGCAAAAAGCGACGATCCGATTTTAGAGTTTAATATATAACATACAAGATGAAGACCCTAAATCTCGACATACCACAAAAACGAACCATCTCGTTCCCCTGTTACAACGAACAGAAAAACATGGAAAAACAAATTATAGATTTGGTGAACGAATGGCAACAGAGATTTATCTTACAGACGAAAAAACAACTGACATTATTCTGATTTTAATTGATCGCATTAATTTAACACTAATATATAAAATCATGAAAAAAAATTATTTTTTAGCATTATTAATCTGCTTGCTTGTGTCATCATGTACTGATGATACAATGGAAAATCAGTCTATATTATCGGAATCAACTGTTCTTACCAAATATCCGATAAAAGAGATAGTTATAAAAACAGAAAACAAGGATAGATTTAGATCTTTAATGTTAAATAATCTACCTGCAACAAAAGCTGGATACCTTTTAAAAGACAGTATATGGACTAATGGAGGTGGCCATTCTATGATTTACGAAACTAATGAATATACACTCACTCCTGACATTTGGAAGTATATTTACGTAGGAAGTCTTCTAAAAGGTGGATCAATTGAAAACCAAAGATTTACTCCACTTTCAAACAGAATTGAACCAATTAAAGTTTCTTATTCATTTCCAGCACGCTGGGTAGTCGATGAAATACCAATACCTGCATTAACCGCCCAAAGACAATCTATACAAAATATAATGAACAAGGAAGGCATGTCTGGAACACAGCTTGTATCATTTTCTTATGACATGAATCAATTCTCATATTATGACGAACTTAAATTAGAATTTGGCTGTAATATTAACATTGGTACCTTATTAAATATAAATATCAATATCAATAAAGGAAAGATCAGAAATAAAACTGGACTTGTAGCCAAATTCGTACAGAAAAACTTTACTCTTGACATGGATCTACCTCTTGATGGTTGCATACTCTTAAATAATGGTGAACTCTCAGGTATTAGAGGATTTGATCCAGTATATATTAGTTCTATAACATTTGGCAGATTAGGAATTATCACTCTAGACTCTAAATATTCCTTTGATGAACTGAGTGTTGCAGTGAGTGCTGCGTTAACAGCGAAAGTTGTCAATGGCAATTTAAATATTAGTGCATATCATAAACAAATACTAAGTGAATCTAATTTAAAAATTACTATAATTGGGGGTAAGAGTGACGGATCAGTAAAAACAGTTGAAGGATTTGAGGAATTTAAAAACTTCCTTATTAATGGAGGTACTTATAGTGCACAAAATCCAGGTGACCCTATTTTTTATACTGCTAGTTATCTATCTGATAATAGTCCATTTTATTCTCGTTTCAGAATTGACATACAAAATTAATTACAAATGAAAAAGATAATATACCTCTTACTATTCGGATTGTTCGCCAGTTGTGTACAAGACGATTTCAAAGATATAGAATTGAAAGATAAAGATACCTATTTGGATTTGCCTAAATACCCTGAACAAACAATCGAGTTCACAACAACTACGCATATTCCACAAAGAATATTAAATAGTAGTTCTTATTTTGTTGGAGCCGACATAAAAACTCGTTCAGGTACAATAATAAAAGATAGTTTATGGTCCAATGGTTTTGGTATTACTTATTTCGGTGTAGCAGACGAGTCTATTGTCTTGGAAAATATGCAACGATATATATATCCTGGTTCCATTTTACAAGGTAATACAGTCGCCGATGCGGAATACAGATCGATTTCAGCATCAATAAAACCTATTACTGTATCTGTTTCATTTCCTGCAAAAATCGTTAAAGGAGTAATAAAAACTCCTTCATTGTCAGATACTCGCCAATTTGTAAACGACATTGTACGACAAGAAAATATAGGAAAACAATCAGCTTCATTAAGTTTCGAAATTGATCAATTCACTTCTTATGAAGAATTAAAAATAATGTTTGGATCAAATAAGAAAACAAGTGGAATATTTTTCAACAGTTCAAGTGGTGAAGAGAATTTCGAACATAAGATCAGCAAAGGAACAGGAATAGCCGTTAAATTTGTACAGAAGTACTTTACATTAGATATGGATATTCCTCATGGAGGATTGGTCAATGGAGATATTTCAGGACTGGTACAATACTCCCCCGTATACGTAAGCTCAATTGCATATGGCCGTATGGGTATCATGACTATTGAAACAAATGAGTCCTATTCAGACGCATACTCAAAAATAAATGAGGCTTTTAGTACATTGTTTGTAAATAAACAATCAAATATTAGTGAATCTGTAAAATCTTTAATTAAAAATGCAATAGTAAAAGTTTTCTTAATAGGCTCAAACGGAGAAGCGGGAGTTATGGCTATTAATGGCTTTGACGCCTTTTTGAAAGTTATTACTGAGGGAGGTGAATTTAATTCAAATAATTTTGGTGCTCCCCTTTATAGCTCCTTCTCTTATTTAACTGACCATTCACCATTTAAAGTGAATTTCAAAATTAATGTGGATAGTCCACCTGTCTATGGAAGGATTGAATTCAGAAACTTTCGAAAAACTCAAGGACAAGATAATGTTATATTAGGCGAACATGAAACTTGGGATGAAGCTTGGGATCACGAAGTTTATTTAGCTTTCTATTCAGATATGGGAGCCAAAATGAGAACAATAGCTCCATCATATATAAATTTTAACATTATTGAAGAACGAATAGGACTGATTACAACACAGGATCCTGTTAAGAGTCCTACATATAGTTATTCCAACAAATACGTAACCAATGAATTGAAAGGCGTTGAAAAATTTATTCAAAGTTTCAATTTTATGAAAAGATATTATTCATATTCGGATTGGGGAAGAATATTTGATATAAATAGTTTCCAAATTACACATTTTCTCGGCCATGGCAGATTTTATAAGGGATTACCACCTAAAGATATGACAGACAGATCATATGCAATTGGACCTCAAACAGGCTCTAATCATCCATATCCTACAGGAGCTTATTAAAAAATAGACATGGGCATCCATGTATAATACAAATCTCATCAGATTAGATGAAATTTGGAGGGTATTTCTTATCTTTATACTATTTACAAAAAGTAAGAATATAAGTACAATACCCTCTGAGTAAATCATTTGTCAGGATTGTAGCATTGATTTCCATAAAGACATAATGGTTGCCACAATTAGTAGTGGAGGTTTAAAACTCACAGTTGCAAAACCTTCAATAGATCTTTGACAAAATTGAAAGAAAGGTTATTATCTAACGGCATTAGTCATAGTTACGGACAATGATAGGTTTATAGAAAACTAATTTATTAGATTTGAAATATCCTCAATAAAAATACAGATAGTAAAGGTCGCATACAAATATTTCTCCTATCTATTGTAAAACTATTAAATATCGAAAGATAATAACCTATCACATTTGTATCTTTACAAGTGTGTTCTTTTGTGTCTAAGCTATAGAACAACCAACTTATTAATAATCTACAAACAGCATTCTGTTATGGAGAGAAAAATTTATTTATATATGAAAACAATAATATACATTATTTTTTTATTTTTGTTCTTAAACTGTAATAATAACAACGAAATTACTTACGAGAACAAATTACTATTAACAGGTAATATATCAGAGTATTTTTCTCAAATAGGTGAAATAAGATCACTTTCAATTAAGTATACATCCATCCCAGTTACAAGTGATCAAGAAGCAGAAGATTTATTAAAAAATTCAGAAATAACTTGCTGGTCAGAAAATAATAAATTCACTTTTTCTGATTATACTATATCAGGAAGTAACTTAAATTTCAAAATAATCTGTAAAGAAAATAAGACTGATAATATTATTGAAGATAAAATTCATATTCACATAATCAATTCCCGTTTTAACCACGAAATTACAGAGAACTTGAAGCAGAGAGGTGCAGATATACGCTATGAGTATAAGATAGAAGCTGATATTGAAGGGAGCTATACTATTCCTGCTAAAGGAGGTACATTCAACATTCCTATTCAGGGAAAACGACTGAGCTATATTAATAATAATCTCACTTCAATAGTGCCTTACAGTCTGAAAGGATTATATTTTGTGAGTAATAATGTAAATACAGCATGGGTACACTCCACTTCATTAATATTCGGTAAGTCTCCAGGAGAATATTTCATAGAGTTAACAGCTCAACCTTATAATTTCGATGGTGAATATCTGTGGACTGCAGAGTTCCGTTATGATGATAAAGTACTTTACCATCTGGAAATATTCCATCCACAAACACCTGGTGAGAATTATTTGATACCTTATACAAAAACAATTTATGAAAATATCTTTATAAATGAATAAATCTGAATTTCAGTCTATACAAAATGGCACTGTTGTTTATACAAACCCTGAATTACACTGCTATATCGGCTTATTATTGGAAAAGAGAATATTTATGTATTTATAAACCAACCCAAACATTACAATTCCCTATTACATTTTAATAATAATCTTTTTTAATTGGAATGGTGATTTAATAAATAAATATGGATCAACAAAGGAAACCTATCAAGTGAAAGGAATCATCGAGCATATGAATCACTTGAAAATTTTGATTTTTAGAGATTTTTCAACCTAGAAAAATTTACGACACAAAATTAGGTTTCATATCCCCTGCTCAAAGAAGCAACAAAAACAAAGAGAATTTACATTTTCAGCGAACGAAATAGCTAATAAATGTTAATTATTAATTTATCTCAATAATACATTTTGTATTAACATATTATCGATGTAAATTAAACGCGTCAATAATATCAAGACTTACAAGAGAATATAAAAAATAAAAACATAATGCTATGGATACTAAAATTGATATCAAAAAAATACACTTGGGAAAATCTACCGCAGAAAAAGAATACAATGTATTACATAATTATTACGTAAGCACACGTGCATATCTAAATGCCAAAGATGAAAAAAAACGAAAACTGATCTATATTGGACATAGAGGTTCGGGTAAAAGCGCACTATTTAATCAGATAGCATATGGGCATAAAAAAGCAAACTCTAAGTCTATAATAATAAATATACACCCTGTGGAATATTCATATGATACATTTAAAAGAATGAATCACGACTTTTTTGATATAAAAGCAGCATATAGTATTGCCTGGCATTATGTACTAATAATTCATGCCTTTAAAGAAGTTGTCAAATTCTTTGAAGACAATAAAAACATAAAGACAAACAGAGATAATATAAACATCATTTCTACCTATCTTGTAAAAAATGATTTTAAAAATCCAGGTTCTGGTTTAGAAGTATTCCTCAAATTTTTATCTACAATTGCAAAAGCCAAAATTACAGTTAAATATGACGAATTTATGGTTGGAGGCTCACTTCCTCCAAATGCATACGTTAATATGCTAAACATGAATGATATCAAGCAACCTCTTAGAGCACTTGAAGCCATAGCATCTACCTATCCTATACATATATTCATAGATGAACTAGACACGGGCTGGAATAATACTAATGAGGCAAAAAATTATGTCAGTGGACTATTATATGCTGCCATGAAATTAAATGGTTATTTAAACATAAGCGTATATCTTTCACTAAGACAAGACATGTACAACAATTTGTCATCCATTTTTAAAGATACGGAAAAAATAAGAGACGATATAGAATTTCTTAAATGGGATAAAGCTCAATTGGAAGCACTTATATGCCGTAGAATCAAAGACAACAAGGAGGTTAAGGAAATATACAACGGAATAGAATATGTATCCAATAGAGAAATATTAAATTTAATATTTGAGGAAGGTGTTTTCGAATACATATTAAAAAATACATTACAAAGACCAAGAGAGTTAATTCACTTTTGCAGCCAAGCAATAGAAAGATATTCTGAAACATATTTAGAAAGGCAATTATATAACAAAAAAATAGATTTAGAAACTATTAAAAGTATAGAAAATCGTATATCATTAGATAGATTAAATGATTTTTGCAAAGAATATGATGATGAATTCAATCATATAGATTCAATAATCTGGCACTTTGAAGGATGTTATATAAAATATACACTCCCGCATTTTATAAATACACTAGAAGATGCTATGATTTCTTTAGATGAACAATACCCTGCATTAGAATGGCTCAAACCATTTTGGGAAAAACCAATAAAACTAGCTACAAAACTTTTTGAAATTGGTTTTATAAAAATAAATATCACCAATAATCCCTATGATTATTTTGCATATTATGAAAAAAATAGTCCACATAATTTTAGCATAGTCAAATCCGTAAAAATAAATAACATTTTCAGATCCGCATTGCAATGTATATAAAAGGAAATTTATAATAAAATAAAAGAGTTGATTACTATCTTTATTAATATAAGAAGGTTGATGATTATGAAAACAAATCAGAAA
>NZ_QUHH01000044.1:0-13372 GCF_003479515.1 Parabacteroides sp. AF14-59
GAAACTACCAGAGTCTTTGCAGAACTACGCGAGCTATTAAATTATTGATTAATAGCATGTTATGTATTTATATATTATTTGTTTATTAATATGGAAAATACATTTGTTAGAGATTTATTATTAAACTGAAAGTGTATTTTCGTGTTGATTATCAGCGAATTGATATACTATTGAAATTAGATATAATAAATCGGGTAGAATTTGATATTAAAATATAAACACTCAAATTCTACCCGATATACAAGGTTTTCTAACTGTTTAACAAAGTGGGAAAGTTATTTGAATTCCATCAAAAATTTGCGGATCGGGATCTGTTTTATTCCTTCATGTGAAATCCCCTCTATTTCATCCATTGTAATAACCATCTTAGGATAATTGTCCTTTATTGCTAAGAGGTTTCCAAATTCACGCTCATAAGTTTTAGGATCCATTACAGAGTAGGCAACTTGTATATATATTTTTTCTCCATCTTTCACACCAACAAAGTCTATTTCTTTATCTCCATCCCTTCCTACCGATAAAGTGTAGCCATTGACAAGAAGATGATGGCATACAATATTCTCTAATACTTGTGCTATATCGTTTGCTCTGAAAGGACGGATCGCATGTCGAATCCCCAAATCTTCAAAATAATATTTTTCTCCGATTTGAAACTGACGTTTTCCCTGGATATCCGACGGACGTAACCTTTTTACAAAGTAAGCATTATTCAGATAATTCAAGTATTCTAATATGGTTTTAGGAGGCAAATCGACACGTTGAGATTTAAGGTATTCACTTATTTTATTGGCTGAAAACAAATTACCAATCGTATCAGCCAAATATATTGTTAAATCCTGCAACTGTCTGACATTCCTTATATTATATCTATTTACTACATCCTTAAGTATAATTGTGTCATAAATACTTCGTAAATAATCCGAAACCAATAATTCATTAAAAGGTAGATTTATTAAATAGGGTAAACCTCCAAACTTATAAAACTTAGTGAAAGAATCGGAACTATCTTCCAACTTATGAAACAGTAAGAACTCTTTATAAGTCAAACTATATATTTTAAATTCGATGTACCGACCGCTTAAATAGGTTGCCAATTCACTTGAAAGCATATTAGCATTACTTCCAGTACAATATATATCATAACTTCCTTCTGCAAAGAAATGTCGCAGTGCTTTCTCAAAACTCGCAATATCCTGTACCTCATCAATAAACAAAAAACATTTATTGTTCGGATCATTACGTTTCTGTGTTACATAATTTATCAGATCTGCATAGTCTTTTAAGCTGTCGAATTCAAACAATTCTTTATTAATATAGATTATATCCGAAAGCGGGTATGAGATGCGTATATAATCCATTAATTGGAAAAGAAGAAAACTTTTTCCAACACGACGTTGGCCGGTCAGAACTTTTATCATCTGTGTATTGACAAATGGTTTGATACGATCAAGATATAAATCTCTATTATAGAACTCCGGAGTTTTCATTTTTTATTACTTATAAGTAAAACCAAAAGCAAATATAGTGCTTTTATTTCTTATAAGAAATAGATACTACTTGTAATTAAAGTTATTTGGTTATCTGATATCCTTCACTGAGTAGGGGGAACATGCTTGGGCGAACAAAAAAAGAAGGCATCCCGGAGGACACCTTCTTTTCTATAATATTGCAAATTCTAATTAGTCAACAACTCCATCAGTCAGACCTGCACCTTCACCACTCTGTGGTAATGTACCTTCATTATTATTGTCTGATTCCGAAATACCGTTGTTTGCATTAATTTCATTACGCGGGATACGCATCAGCAACCAACCGTTGTTGGCAGCCAAATTAAATTTGAATCCATCCGGGAAGTTACTCTCGACACGATTGTTGAAACGAACAACATTTTTCTGAAGACGTAGGATATCAAATAAAGCAAATCCTTCTCCCCACAATTCAACACGGCGCTGCATCCATACTTCATCCTGGAATCCTGTAGCAGAAGTAGCTTTGCTTGTATAAGACGGATCACGATAATTCTTTACGAAATCTTCCAGAATACGTTTTCCACCACCGAGATCTCCGCTCATAGCTTTGGCTTCAGCCTGGATCAGGATCATTTCTTCTGCACGCATCATACACCAGTCACCGGCATTGATGTTATTCCCCAAAATACCCTGATAAGCACCAAACTTAACGTTTGTATAAGGAAGATATGCCATTTTTACATCAGGAACTACCAACGGTCCGATAGGTTGTCCATCGTAGCCTCTCCAAGATACATTTTTCAGGTTCGGAGAATCCAGTTTTTCATCTACCCACCATCCTTTTCTTACATCCGTATCCGGTATCTTCGTATAAAGCAGCGTATTGATCATTTTATAACATCCAACACCACAAGAATATGAATCACCAGAGAAAGAAGAAATCACAGAAGGCCATGAAGGATAAGCATCCGGCATATTGGTCGGAGTCAGAATCAATGCCCACATCCAGTTATGGTCATTAGAATCAACGAACCCCGGTTTGCTTACTTCATCACGGCTATAAGGTGTATATCCGCCTAATGCATTTGTTGCATCTTCATAAGCAGCAGCCCAGTTTTGCATAACCAGATTTGCACGAGCGCGAAGTCCATAAGCCACATTCTGATCGATCTCGTTTTTAGACTTTCTGTTGTATCCTTCCAACAAAGGAATTGCTGTATTCAGGTCGTCCATGATCAAGTCATATACTTCTTGAACAGATGCACGCGGATTATTCAACAGATCACCTTCTACCTTATCTGTTACAATCGGAACAGCCGGCTTACTTTCATTTCCTTTATAAGTGAACTGATACTGCTGAACCAGTGTCAGATAATCAAATGCACGGGTTGCGATAGCTTGTGCCTTATAGTAATTAAGTGTTTTATCCGTATTATCTTCCGGGATAGTGGCGATAATATCGTTAGCCATTTTAATCTGGTTGTAAATCATAGCCCAACGCATATTCGGATTTGCATAATTATATATTCTATCCGCATATTCACTGGCAACGGAGAACCAGTTATATCCACTGGCATCACTCACCATGTCCGCTCCATTCAAATCCAGCGACAAACAAGCTGCCGGATAACCGAAGTCGTCATCACGTGGATTATCTTCACCATACACACAATACTGTTTACCGATTGAAAAGTACATACCGCTCAAATCGGCTGCTACACGTTCGGGAATTGCTTCCGCTATTTCCTGTTTCTGGTCAGAAGTAGAATTTCCGCCTTCGGGTTGTGTATCCAGATCTGTACAAGAGGCAGTTGCCAAAACCAGTCCCGGAATTAATATCCATGATTTATTTATAAATTTCATAATCTTCATCTTTTTTGTTTACAATAAATTAGAATGTAACACTGATACCTCCTGACAAACTACGGAGTGCAGAATATTTTGCACCTACGGCATCATCATTACCGAAGTATGCAACACCTAAGTTCTGGCGAGCATCAAGACCTTTTCTGGAAGCGATAAGTGCCACGTTATCTCCAGAGAAGAAGATACGCAAGTTATTTACCATAAATTTAGTTGTCCATTTTTTCGGGAATGTATATCCAACCATCACGCTATTCAAGCTCAAATAGTTAGAACTCTGAAGGAATCGCGAAGACAAATCCTGATTTCTCTTATCTGCACTGCTGATACGAGGGATATTGCTGCCTTTATTGGTTTCACTCCATGCATTCAAAATATCTTTGTGCCAGTTAGTACCTGCTGTATTTGCCTCACCACTGTGCATCAACTGTTGGTAAGAATAGTCATACACTTTACCACCCAATTGATAAGACAATCCTACAGAAACGTCAAATCCGCGATATTGAACAGAAGTACCGAAACCTCCGTATATCTTAGGCAAAGTAGAACCTAAATCTGATTGCTTGGCAGCACTGAAATCATCAGTAGTAGTCATGTCTCCATTATCCGGATCTACATAATATAAAGCCTTACCTGTTTCAGGATCAACGCCTGCATCTTTAACCAAATATGCGTTATACAAAGAACCTCCGACATTACGGATAGTTACAGAACTCTTAATACCGCCATTATTCTTTGCTGTCTCTGCCAGATCAAGAATCTTGTTCTTATAATGAGTCATGTTCAGATTGAATGACCATGTTAAATCTTTCGTTCTGATAATATCAGCATTCAAATCTAATTCAACACCTGCATTTCTCATAGAACCAACATTCATCGGGATCGTTGAATAACCTAATGAAATAGGCACCGGCTGGTTGTAAAGCAAATCGACTGTCTTACGGCTGAAATATTCGAAACTACCGCTCAATCTTTCTTTGAACAAGGTAAATTCAAGACCGGCATTAAAACTATATGAAGTTTCCCAGGTTATATCCTTATTACCTTTGTAAGTAAATGATGTTGCAAAATCACCAGCACTGTTAGATACAGTATACTGATCTAAATAAGCATAATAGTTAGGAGTAATACCATCTGTAAGCAACAAGTTGTCATTACCTTGTACACCGTAACTGGCTTTTATCTTCAACAAGTCGATCCATGTAGCATCCAGATCCTTGAAGAACTCTTCCTTGTTCATCAACCACGCAGCACCAACACTACCGAAGTTACCCCAACGGTGATCCGGGTGGAAACGTGAAGAAGCATCGCGACGATAAGAAGCAGAAGCAAAATACTTTCCATCATAGTCATACTGAACACGAGCCAGAATACCGAGTGTAGAATAAGTATCCGTAGAGGAACTAACAGTCGGAGGTGTTTGGATAGCATTGCTAAGTTCACCAATGAACGGGTTATAAAGTTTTTTGTTTGAACCTTCCATTTTCTGGATTTTCAGATTATAAGATTCATAACCTACCAATGCGTCGATATTATGTGAACCGAAACTTTGCTTATAAGTAAGCAAATATTGCTGGTTCAAACCGATATTTCTTTCATTCTTAACATTTACATAACCTTCAGAACCAACAGCTCCACCATAAAAAGGATTGTTCAGGATAGAACTTCTCTGGTTACTTGAGTTTACACCGACATTTGCTGTAAACTGCAAGCCTTTATACAAATCAACGATTGCGTAAAATTTAGTATTCAAGACATCTGTATATGCATGGAATTTATCCAGTTCCAAAGTTACGCCCGGATTAGCCATAGGCATGAAAGGACGAACCTGACCTGTAGAGTTACCAAAGTCATAAACAGTATAACCGCGGTTATCCACCTTTATGCTGCCGTCATTATTTCTTACATAGATCGGATAAACCGGAGCAATCAGGTCGGTAATATAGAAAAGGTTACCAGATGAACCCCATTTGTCCTGAGCATCCGGAGCCTTACTGTCATAATATGTATAAGCCATATTTGCACCAATCTTCAACCAGCTCTTTGCCTGGTAGTCTACTTTTGAACGGCCTGTATAACGAGTAAAACCTGAACCGGAAATAATACCTGCATCATCCAGATAACCTAAAGAGAAATAATAATTGATCTTTTCAGAAGCACCTGATACTGTTGCGTTATATTCCTGACGTAAATTTCCTTTATTAAAAGTATTATCATACCAGTCATCCGGTGTATAATAATAAGAACCATCACTGTAACCTAATGTTGCATTAGGATTGATACGACCGTCTGTACCGATAAAATCTTCTCCGTTAGGAGTAGTATAAACCTGATATCCTACTCCACCATTGTCTGAAGAGAAAATATTCTTCAATGCATAAGCACGAGCATCCGCAGCACTTCCTCCGGCATAAGCTTTGCTGTTATACAGAGCCTTGTATGCTGTTTCATAATACATGGCAGGGTCTTTCATTACATTATATTGAGGTACGGCACGTGAATTGCTACCCCATTTTGCATCGACAGTTACCACTGCTTCTCTGGCAGTACCTTTTTTAGTTGTAATCAATACAACACCATTTGCACCACGTGCTCCGTAGATTGCACTGGCAGAAGCATCTTTCAGTACACTCATCGATTCGATATCGTTCGGGTTGATCGCTGCAATATCACCATCATAAGGAACGCCGTCAACTACATATAAAGGAGAACTGCTAGAACTCATAGAACCAATACCACGGATACGGATAGTAGCTGCTTTTCCCGGTTGTCCGTTTGCACTCACACCCTGTACACCGGCTACCTGACCAGCCAAAGCATTTGTAACGTTTGCAACCTGGCGTTCTGCAATCTTTTCTGCTTTCATTGTAGATGCAGATCCTGTGAACGCTGATTTCTTTGCCGTACCGTAAGCTACGACCATTACTTCTTCCAAAGCCTGTGAACTGGACTCCAGTAGTACCCGCATTTTAGGCTTAATTGCCAATTCTTGGGTTTCCATACCTACATATGAAATTACCAGAGTCTTTGCAGAACTACGTTTGTGCATAATATATTGATAATCAGCACATTATAATTTATGCGTAAATCTCTGTAAATCCAATAAATACCCTATCCAAATAGCTTAAACTAATGGATTATTTTTTATATCGATTGAAATCTAACTTATGATAATTTGTACTGAAAAAAGACAGTAGAATTTGAGTAGCTAATTTACATACTCAAATTCTACCTAAAGTGGGGTGTTTATCGTAGTGAACCAGTATAAATATTTTTTATCCAATATTCAAAAACAGGATCCTGAAGTTCGGTTATATTTCCGGGTAGAATGTCTATTAAATCTTTTTCCAAAGTCGCCTTTCTTAGATTTTTTATATTTGCAGAAGTTCCCAGTTTATATTTTGTAAGAACATCTTTCGACGAGAAATTTGTGACACCATCTGCTACCGCCAATAGAAAATTAATTTGCTTGGATGTTAATGTGTCTATTATATTGGCAAACAGAAGGCTTAACTGACCAGTCAGACTTAAGAATGCTTCATCGAGAATACTGTCGGTACACTTTTTTTCTGTACGTAACCAAACTTGTTGGCTTAACTGCTGAACATAATATGGATGATCTTTTACCCTGGCTGCTATTTGATTACATAATTCTTTTGAAATTTCTTTTCCGGTATCGGAAAAGCGACTGGAAATAAATGAAATCCAATCTTCCCTTCCTATCTTGTGAAGAAATAAAATATCCCCGAATTTATAGAATGGCATGCTATAGTCATTAAAAATATCCAGTAACATATGCCGTTTACTCCCGTAAAGACAATAACAGACAGAAGTTTGTTTCTGCCAATGAGCGCGCAGTTTACGTTGGAAAGCCAAAGAATCTTCGTATTCATTGATATTTTGGAATTCATCGATACAGACAATGATTTTTTTCCCGGTATCATTCGCTATGACTTGCGGTAAATCCAATATTTCATCATATCCCATCTTATTATCCTTAAAACTTATTCCGAATGAAAACTCATAGGTTTGACTACTGTCTGATACTGAAATAAGCGGAGCCATTTTTCCTAAATATTTTTTTACACCGGATACAAATTCTTCCCAGGCAGAGGTTGAAACTTTTAGCAATGCATTGGCAAAAGCAACATAAAATTCTTCTTCTGTCCGGCAGTTAAATATATCCACCTGACAAATAATAAAATCCCTACTTGAACTTTGAAGAATTTGTGCCGTCTTACTTACCAAAGAAGTTTTTCCCCAACGGCGTGGAGAAATAATGACGGTATTAACCAAGCCATTGAAATTTTGGGTAAGCAACTTAACCTCTTGTACCCTGTCTGTAAAATTATCTTTGTCGGCTATGCGGCCATACACAAAAGGAGTATTCATAACTTTTATCTATTTTTCGATTGAAACAAAGGTAATTAAAACAGATGTAACCAACAAATTTGAAATCAATCGATTTCAAATTTGTTGGTTACATCCATCTTTTTACGTTAAAATATTTACCCGGACACCTTTTTTTCTAATTATCAATTTGTCACTACCTTACCGGGTAAATCGGATTAATATACCGGGTAAATGAAAATACCCTGGCGACTAATATTTTTTAACATATCTATTTAATGCGTAAAGACCCAAAAAAATATCTTCTTGTCAATATGAGATTTACTCCCAACCTGCATTTTGCTGCTTCGATAAAGTCGGATTTCTTAAAATATCGTTTAACGGAATAGGCCAGATAAAACGTTTATCAGTATAAGGAATAAACTTTTTGCTGGAACTATACCATTCAGATTTAACCTCTCCGTTTACAACGAATGCACCTACACCCTTGCTGTTGTTGTATTCAATTTTAGCAGGGATACCACCGGAAGGGAATAGATCATCATTTGCAAGACGATGAATATCTTCCCAACGACGGCCTTCACCATGAAATTCAATACGACGTTCCCAAAGAATAGCTTCTAACAGTGCTTTGGTATCAGCGAAATCCGAAGCCTTATAACTTTCCTGTGCAGGATTTGCCAATGATCTGTCGCGCACTTCATTCAACTTTTCAAGAGCTAACGTCTTATTGTTGCTACGTGCTGCAGCTTCAGCCTCATTCAGAAGCACTTCTGAATAACGGAGAATCGGGGCCCATGCATCCTGAGAAGTAGGATCCTGATATTTATCACAGTAATAATATTTATCAGATTCACGGTATAGTAGCAAGTTACGACGCTTGTCGTCTTTTGTCCAGTATTTGGAGTTATAAACGGTAGGAGATGAAGTTATAATAGCACGTCCTCCATTACGACCCGACATCATCTGACCTAAAGAACCGTTGACATCCGGATTGTCTTCCGTACTATTTTCGATCGAGAAAACAGATTCTTTGTTATCGGCACTTGAAGTAAATGGAGTAACCGGATCTGTTTCCAGTTGGAAACGTCCGCCTTCCAGTTTTTCAGCTTCTTCAATAACTTTAGCCCAATCCCGCATATGTAGATAAACACGGGTCTTTAAAGCGATAGCTGCCCCTTTGGACGCGCGGGATATTTTGCCCGCTGTGATAACATCCGGCAATAATTGTTCTGCATCATCCAGATCTTTAAGGATTTGCGCATATGTTTCGGCAACTGTCGAACGGCCAATCTGTAATGCTTCCTGAATAGCTTCCGGTGTATTAATTGCCGTAGTATACAGAGGCATACCATAATTATTATTCCCATCCACATTGTAAGGAAGTGCATAATGAATCATTAAATTATGGTATGTCAAGGCACGTAAAAACAGACATTCGCCTTTATATTGATTGGCTGTCGCTTCATCGAGTATGCCATTGCTACCGGCATATTCCTGACCTGCATACACTGTATTGTAACGGTTTATAGCCTCAAAAGAGGTTTCCCACATAGCGACATTATTCGCTGTAGATAAATTGTAGGTCGCTGAATAGGTGTAATCGTAAAATACGGCCGTCAGGTTCATATCTTCACCTCTCATTTCTCCTTGTTGTATACTGGCAGCCCCGAATGGATAACCACGCTGCCAACCATTGTCAGAATTGATATACATACCACACTGGGCAGCATCATAAGCACCGATCATAGATAACTCGCATCGTGCCGGAGTACCGTAAGCTGTCAAATCGGAGAATTTATCAACCGGAGACAGATCCACCACATCGCTTTCGCAAGCAGTGAATAAGGGTAGCGAAATTAAGGCTGCGCCTAATGCTACAACTGATATATTTTTATATAGTTTTCTATTTAGCATAATTGTAATTTTTCTACTGATTTATATTCTTAGAATGTGACATTTGCTCCAAAAGTAAACGAACGCTGCTGAGGCATACCATTCCAGTCTACGCCCAAACGAGTGTTAGTTTCCGGATCCAAACCTGAGTATCCTGTGATAGTGAATAAGTTCTGAGCCTGTGCATACACACGGATCTTGGTTATGTTTATTGCCGATAAAACAGATTTCGGCAAAGTATATCCCAAAGCCAGGTTGGACAGTTTCAGGTAATTTCCTTTTTCAACGAAGTGAGAATCGGTGAAGCCGTCATTGAACAAGACAGACTGGTCATTGTAACCGATTCTTGGAGTCATACCATCACCCGTTTCTGTAGGAGATACCCATCTGCCCAAAATTTCCTTACCATTATTAGCAAATTCCATATTCATCAAAGCACTCTGGCGAGAGGCGTTCATGATTTTATTACCACCAGAGAAACGAAGGAATATATTCAAATCGAAATCTTTATAGGTGATCGTATTGTTCCATCCGCCATACCAAGTAGGCATAGAAGAACCTAAGATTTTACGGTCGCTGGATCCCAAAGAGGATGATTTTGACACGTCTTTAGGGTTGGACGGATCATATTCGACATAATCATACGAACCGAATGTATCGAACTGCACCAGGCTGCCATCCGCTTTTCTCCAGATAGGGTTACCGTTTTCCATATTGACACCGTAATAGTCGTATCCGTATAGTGAACGATAAGATTCACCTTCACGGATAATTGTATAATTATCAATGATATCCGTTCCACCATACAATGACTTAACAGTATTTTTTACAGTAGAGAAGTTCAACTCAGAACGCCAGTTCCAGTCTTTCGTTGAGATAACTGTACCGCTTACGGTCAACTCAAATCCGGAGTTTTTGATTTTACCGATATTATCATAATATGAGTTGTAAGGAATACCCATTGTCGGAGGAGTCGGAACTTCCAATACAAGGTCTTTTGAATTCTTTTGCCAATAAGCCAATTCGAATGTCAGGCGGTTGTTGAAGAAAGAACCATCCAGACCCAAGTCAAACGTTTCAGTCGTTTCCCATTTCAGGTTGTTATTACCCATACGGTTCCAGGCTACACCGGATTGTGAGCCGTATAGTTTTGCACCATAAGTTCCCAGGTATGGGAAGTTATTTCCCAGATCGGAATTACCTAATGTAGCGTAGCTAGCACGGATACGCAAATCGTTGAACCATTCGTTCACCTGAGCGTCTTTCCAGAAATTCTCACGAGATAAACGCCATGCAACGGAAGCTCCCCAGAATGTTCCCCAACGAGTATCTTCCGGTAAGCTGGATAATCCGTCGTAACGGATAGATGCACCCGCATAATATTTACTATCATAATTATAGTTTGCGCGGAACATATAAGAAGCAAGTCCGTTAAATGTTTTGTATCCGCCGATATCTTTTATACCAAAAGTATTGGAGATAATATGGTCTGTAAAGAACCTGTCAGACAACTGCTGAACGGCAGCATCTGTATATTCATACTCACTGTGAGTGTATTCCTGAACAGCTGTTGCGCTTAAATTATGCACATCATTAAATGAACGATTAAAATTCAGGATATTCTGCCAGTTCCAGTTTTCATACGTTGTGTTTACTTCTTCAAGCAAACCTTTACGTCCGTAACCGTCACCTGATTCAGAGTCCCAATACATAAAGTCTTTTACATTAGAGATATCGAGACCTCCCTGAGTTTTCAGTGTAAGTCCGTCCATAATAGTGATTTCAGCCCAACCACCACCGATGACACGTGTATTGGTAGAGCGGTTTACATTATTATCCAATGCCCAGACAATGTTTTGAATACCATTATCAATATAAGAAAGGTTATTACCACGTCCCAATGTTTTGCGGCTTTCCTTATCGATATTATATCCGGTCGGATCAGTCGGATCGAAAACGGCCACATTCGGAAGCATACGAACTCCGGCAAAACCTACACCACCCAGTGAGTTCTCCGAATTTGATATACCATTCAATTTTGTGCGGCTCATCTGGCCATTCAAACCAATACGTAACCATTTTGTTGCCTGCTGGGTCAAATCGGCTTTCAAAGTCAGACGATTCATATCATTTGAACGAACAATACCTTCCTGCTCTGTAAACCCGAAAGATACATAATACTGACTTTTATCTGTACCACCGCTGGCTGCAACGTTGTGATTATGCTGGAAACCGGTCTGGAAGATATAATCGTTCCACTTTGTATCAGGATCTGAAGCATTATAAACCGCTTGTCCTTTCTCTTCCCAGTTCTCTAATTTTTCATTAGCAATCATGACAAAATCTTTTGCACCCAAAAGATCATGTAATTTAGCAGCACTGGCTGCACTTACATATCCGTCATAGGTCACTTTAGCACGTCCTTTTGTTCCTTTTTTGGTAGTGATCAAAACAACGCCATTGGCAGCACGCGAACCATAAATAGCTGTAGCAGCACCGTCTTTCAATATTTCAACAGATTCAATGTCGTTCGGATTTATATCCGACATGGCATTGAATGATGCATACAACTGTCCCAAACCTGTTTTACCATCTCCATTGTCTCCGGTAGCAATAGGCATACCATCTACGATGAACAGAGGCTGAGAGCTGGAGCTGATGGTACTCATACCACGAACTTTAAACTGAGGCCCGGCACCAAGTACCCCGCTAGGAGTGGTTACTTGAACCCCGGCGGCACGTCCTGCCAACTGGGTATCAAATGAGGATGCCACCAGGTTACTGAGGGTTTCTCCTCCAACTTTCGCAATAGAGCTTGTTACGTCTTTTTTGCGTTGAGTTCCATACCCTACAACGACAACTTCGTCAAGATTTTGAGTATCAGATTTTAATTTGATATGAACCACAGGAGAGACAGAGAGCTCTTGAGTTTCCATACCTACGTATGATACAATCAGAGTCTTTGCAGAACTCGGCGAATACCTCTTACACGAATGTAAAATCAAGGGAAGAAGACTTAATATTAATTATCTAAAAGATATATCGGTATCTTTTTTATACTTTTCTATCCAACTAATATATAATTCATAATAGTATGAAACACTCCTGATAAAGAGATTTTATTATGTCTTGTTAGATACATTTTTTCACACATAAACAATCTTCTCTGTTTTTATAGAAACACATTAGATTTCATCAAACCATCTCTAAACGAACTTATGAATAAAAAATAAGATTACTTTTTCTACCCAAATGGAACCTGTCACTTTTCAGGCCAAATAAATCTTAGTCTAAATGTGAAAATGGCCTGGTTAAAAATAGGTAATTTTAAAACGTCTATTTAGATGAAATGTGAAAATAAAAACGAGAAATTTCTCTTCAAAGTGCCATTTTTCATGCTACTTTGTTAATTAACAGTCTGTTTTTGGTAAATTCCTGTTACTTTTTTAGTGTTATAATAAATTTATTATTACATTTGCGGCTTCTCTGATATGTTTTATAATAGGTTTTAGGCGAATTCTATATAATATAGTACAAATTAGTTATCTTATAGTTAAATAAAAAAGTGTGTCTATGAAGAAGTTGACTTATCTTCTGTTTTGCCTGTTTTTAGGCATTGGATTGGCGACTGCTCAGACGACGAAAGTAACAGGTACTGTTATTTCGGCGGATGATAATGAGCCAATCATTGGTGCATCGATTGTTGTTAAAGGTACAATGGTCGGCACAGTTACTGATTTTGATGGTGCGTTCTCTTTGGATGTACCAAGTTCTGCAAAGACTCTGGTAGTTTC
>NZ_QUHH01000045.1:0-12914 GCF_003479515.1 Parabacteroides sp. AF14-59
AGAGGCAAAAGATATGGGAATGCTCGGTCATAAAATACCCGCTTATATTTATGGGAAGTCGAACATCGTTCGCCTGGTTCTGCTGTTACCTTATTCGGTTTTACGTTTCTATTTTTCCTATCAGAAGAAAGAACGGCTGTTGAGATTGCTGGCAGAGGATCGGGCAGAGGCGGCAAACAAACTATCGAAAGACTGAACAATTGATATTGCAGTGAATAAAATATCTCTATCTTTGTATAATTCATAATGTAATTGTGAATAAGCGGGGATACAAGAAGACTCTTTTATTTAGTTTCGTAAATAAGATGAAAAAACTACTGATATTGTTGTGTTTTTTGTTCATTCACCAAGTTATTTATCCGGTTTATTTTAAGCATCTTGGTATGAGTGACGGATTATCGCAGGTCTCTGTTATGTCTATTTATCAGGACCAGCTGGGACGGATGTGGTTCGGTACGCGTGAAGGGCTTAGTGTGTATGACGGAGAACGAATGCGGGTATACAAGGGATGGGAGAATCCGGACCAGGAGAGTTCTATAAATGTTTTGTTAGGGCATGAATGTGACCATCTGGTCGGTAACCGGCAGGGAGATATTTTTTTCAGAACATGTGATTCTTTGGTGAGGTATGATATCCGGGAAGAAAAGTTCCATGTGATTGGGAAATATAAGGCAAAAACGGTCATATCCTCAAATGGTGATATATGGACGGGGTATGATGGCATGATTTGCCGTTATGATGAAAAAGGGGATAGTTTATTGCTTTATACGGAGGAAGATATACCGGATATTTCCAGTTTGCTGGTCTCTGGAAATAAAATTTGGGTTGGAACGTATGAAGGATTATATGTGATTGAAAAAGGAGAAAAAGCACGTTGTCTGGTTGACGGACCGGAATTTTACCGTTTATTTGAAAGTACTTCAGGTGAAATATGGGCTGGTTGCCGTACCGGAGGACTGTATAGGATAATGCCGGATGAGAAGGTCGTCTGGTATTCGGATTCTAATGCGGAACCTTACCATATAGAAAGCAATCAGATACGGAGTTTTGCAGAAGATAGATTTGGGAATATCTGGTTCGGAACCTTTTTAGGATTACATAAATATAATCCGTATACAGATAAATTTACTGTGTACCGACAGGACCATCTACCGGGTAGTCTGTCTCATTCTTCCGTATTTTCTGTTTATATAGATATGCAGGCAACAATATGGGTAGGAACCTATTATGGAGGTGTGAACTATTTTAATCCGGAGAAGGAAATTTTTGCTCATTATACGGATAATCCTTTTCGGAAAGAGTGTTTGAATTATTCTTTTGTCGGCCATTTGGCTGAGGATAAGAATGGTAATATCTGGATATGTACCGAAGGAGGCGGGTTGAATTTTATGGACCGTAAAACGCGTACATTCAAATATTTTACTGCGGGACCTTCTAATTCTGTCTTACAGAATAATCTGAAATGTATTGCGTATGACGAAAAACGGGATCAGTTATATATTGGTACGCACTATGGAGGACTGACTCGGTTTGATATAAAAACCGGTATTTTTCATAATTATTTGGATGATTATGAGAAAGAAGATGTGAAACCGGATGGTATTATTTTTCACACGATGATTCATAATGATAAGTTATATGTGAGTGCAATGAACGGGACTTTTGTTATGGATCTTGGTACGGGTGAGTTTAAATGGTTATGTAGAAATGCACAGAATTTTACGATTGATAAGGAAGAGAATATATGGATTATGATCGGAACTTCCCTTATCAGGATTAGACTGGCTGATCCGGAAAATCAGAAAAAATATTTTCTGCCTCAATACGGTATTCAATTTGAACCTAAACGGATTATTACGACCAATAGTGGCGATATTTATTTTGTTGTTTTGGGAGGAGGTTTATACCGGTATGATAAACAATCCGATTCCTTTATCCATTACTCACAGGGAAGCGGGCATTTGTTAAGTAATTACTGTTATAATGTTGCGGAAACAAATTCGGGAGAATTACTGGTTACCAGCGATAAGGGTATTACTTTTTTGAATCCTTCCAATGAAAATACCCGGTTTGTGACATTGGGAACAAATTTGCCTATCACTTCAATTGCGGATGGATGTGGTATTTTGGTTTGCAGAAATAATGAACTGTTTGTCGGAGGAAATGACGGGCTTGCCTCTTTCTTCCGGGAAGATCTGGATCAAAAGGAAAAGAATTATTCTTTATATTTCTCGGAGCTGTATATCCATAATAAAAGAATATATCCGGGGGTTGTTTCGGGCGGGATCTTGAAAGAGTCTTTTCCTTTTAATAAGTCGATTCACCTGAATAATAAACAAAACAATCTGATCATAAATTTTGCAACTACTAATTATATTGATATTCAGAAGAATAATGAATATCAATATAAACTGGTCGGTTTTGATGAAGATTGGGTATCCTCTTTTTCCTCCAGTATTTATTATACGAATCTGGATCCCGGGGAATATAAACTGTTGGTTCGTGAAAAGATTTTACCGCAGCACTTGATGAACCGACGTGAAATTTCTCTGAACATCCTGATTGCACAACCTTGGTATAATACGGTCTGGGCATGGATTCTGTATACCCTGACTACCATTATAATTGTTTATCTGACAATTCGCACGATAAATGCCAGAAGAAGATTGGCCCTTTCTCTTGAGAAAGAAAGAGAAGAGAAAGAGCGGAATGAAGAACTTAATCAGGCCAAACTACGTTTTTTTACTAACATCAGCCATGAGTTCCGGACTCCGCTGACGCTTATTTTCAGTCAGGTGGATATGTTGCTCCAGAGTTCATCACTTCCTCCAACTTTATATAATAGGATTGTTAAGATTAGTAAAAATGCTACTCGCATGAGGAATATGATTTCCGAATTGTTGGAATTCAGGAAACTCGAGCAGAATTATGTTTCGTTGCGTGTCTGTGAACAAAATCTGGTTCCTTTTTTGAAGGATATTTATCTTTCGTATTGTGAATTGGCTGCTCAACGAACGATTTCCTTTAATCTTCATCATGAAGAAAATGATGTTCTGCTGTGGTTTGATTCCAATCAACTGCAAAAGGTCTTTTATAATCTTTTGTCCAATGCTTTCAAATATACTAAACCGGGAGGTGTGGTAGATTTGTATATTTCTCCGGATGAGAATAATGTTCATATAAAAGTGATCGATACGGGTATCGGACTATCGTCTGGTGATGTGTCACGTATTTTTGACCGTTTTTATCAGGCGGAAAACGGGAAACAACTGTCTAAGGCCAATCCGGGAACTGGATTAGGGCTGGCATTGAGTAAGAACATTGTCAACCTTCATCATGGAGAGATTACGGTACAAAGCCAGTTAGGATATGGTACAATTTTTACGATTACCTTATTAAAAGGTAAAGCCCATTTTGAGAATGATGGAAATACCATTCTTCTGGAAGTTCCGGAAGAGCCTATGATCAAACGGGGATCGTTGCCGGATTCCGTTTTACCGGAAGAATACAAAGAGATGAACACTACTTTTCCGGATCTGAAGGTCGGTTCTTATAAGATACTGATAGTGGAAGATAATGAGGAGTTGATACAAATATTAAATACCTTGTTTAGTCCTTTTTATCAGGTGATATTAGCTGGAAATGGAGAAGAAGGATTACGAAAGACTATTGAGGAAAAACCGGATTTGGTGGTCAGTGATGTTATGATGCCTCTGATGAGTGGCATGGAAATGTGTATGAAAATTAAGAATAATATTGATCTTTGCCATATTCCTGTCGTTTTGTTGACAGCCCTTGATTCTGTTGAGTATAATATTGAAGGATTCCAGCAGGGAGCTGATGATTATGTGAGTAAGCCTTTCCATGCAAGAGTTTTACTGATGCGTTGTAATAATTTAATTCGTAATCGTTTATTGCTGAAATCCAGATTGACTCAGCAAGGTGATTTTGATGTACAGTTGCTGGCCTCTACTTCCTTGGACCAGAAATTACTGAATCGTATTGTAGAAATTATAGATGAACATATGGGTGACCAGGATTTCGATGTGAATATACTTGCCCGTGAATTGAATATGGGACGTAGTTCTTTTTTTGCAAAAATGAAAAATCTTACAGGTATGACGCCGAGTGAATTTATACAAAATCAGCGTATCAAACGTGCATCGGTTCTGCTACAGGAACGGCCGGATATGTTGGTGAGTGAAATATCGGATCAACTGGGATTTGTTTCTACCATATATTTCAGTCGTTGTTTTAAGACAAAATTCGGGGTTTCGCCGGCTCAATTTCGGAAAAAAGAGAAGTGAAATAGCTAATCATTTATAATCAAATAGTTAAATCTTCTATTTGGACTGTGTGTATATAAAAAACGGACGCTATGTATAGGTCTTTTTTTGTGTACCCGGCTATTTTTGCCTCAGAGTTTATCTGAATTTATTAATCTAAATCTACCTATTTATGACGAATGATTTGAACATTCCTTTTTTTAGGAAAACAATGTTTGCAGGAATGGCCACACTATTCTTGTCCGTGGGAATAGTCCAAGCCAATCCGGTTAGTGCCGGGGAAGGTATAACGGAAAAGTTGCTATTATCCCAACAAGCGAAAGTGACTGTTACGGGAACAGTAAAAGATGCACAGGGACCGGTAATCGGAGCGAATGTAGTAGAAAAAGGAACTACTAACGGAACGGTCACTGATATGGAAGGACGTTTTTCTTTACAGGTGTCTCCTAGTGCTGTATTGACGGTTTCTTATATCGGTTATATTGAACAAAGTATACCGGTAAATGGAAAAAACTCTTTTATGATCCAATTAAAAGAAGATTCACAAGCCTTGGATGAAGTTGTGGTTGTGGGATATGGAACACAGAAAAAAGTGAATTTGACAGGAGCTGTATCATCTGTTGATATGAGTAAGATGGTAGATAGCCGTCCTATTACTTCATTGTCAGCAGGACTTTCGGGTATGGCTGCCGGTGTATCTGTGACACAAGGTAGTGGAGGGCGGCCTGGCAATGATGGAGCAACTATACGGGTACGCGGACAAGGTACTTTGAATAATTCTGATCCATTAGTTGTTATTGATGGGGTTCCGGGGAGTATGAACGATATTAATCCGCAGGATGTGGAAAGTATTTCTGTGCTGAAAGATGCTGCTTCGTCTGCAATTTATGGTTCACGTGCTGCTAATGGTGTTATCCTGATCACAACCCGTAAAGGTAAAACAGGCGGTTCCAGAATTTCTTATAACGGTTATGTAACTATGCAACAGGTTGCTCATCGTATGGACCTTGTCACCAACTATGCAGATTATATGGAACTGTTTAATGAAGGAGAAAGAAACAGTAATCTGCCGGCACCGTTTAGTCAGGAAAAAATAGACGAGTGGCGTGCTGCCGGGAATAGTGATCTTGTAAAATATCCGAATTCGGATTGGCAAGATGCTGCATTCAAAACAGGATGGTTGCAAAATCATACCATATCCATTACCGGAGGTTCTGATAAAATTCATTATTTCATATCCGGAAATTATCTGAAGAATCCGGGAATTATGGAAAATTCCGGTTATGACCGTTATAGTGCCCGTGTGAACCTGGATGCGGAAGTCAAAGAATGGTTTACGATTGGAGTTAATGCCTATGGTTATCGTGGAAAAGAAGATCTGGGATTGATCCAGACAGAAGGTACAGGCAGTTTATTTTATACACATTTGCAGGCAACGACTCCTGGGATGTGTTTCCAGGCACCAGACGGGCGGTATGGTGGTGTCAATAATCCGGAAGATGATGCCCAGTCTGGTACCAATAATATATTGCGTAAGTTAAACAGTACAAAGGGAAATCGGACAACAAATAAAATGGTATCGCGTTTTTATGCACAGATCAGACCTTTTAAAGGATTGACCATAGAAGGATCTTATACATATGATTTTCAAAATAGATACCGTTATGAACAGCCCGTGTTTCATGATATATGGAATTTGTATAGTAATACTGTCCAGACTGCCGGAACAGGAAAGACAAAAGTGACCAATCACGACGAAAAATGGGTACGGAATCATATGGATGGAATTATTCGTTATGAAACAGATATAGACCGATTAAATATTCAGGCGACAGTCGGAGGTAGCCAGGAAGCGTATCGTTATAATTGGTTCCAGGCCAGTAAGGAAGATTTAATCGCTCCGGAAATGACGGAATTGAATGCCGCAACGGCCAATGCTACAGCGACAGGAAACTATTCTAACTGGGCTATGCATTCTTTCTTTGGAAGAGTAAACCTGAACTGGGATGAGAAATATTTGTTTGAAGCCAATCTTCGTATGGATAATTCTTCCCGGTTTGCTGCAGGAAAAAACAGAAGAGGTTTCTTCCCTTCATTTTCTGCCGGTTGGCGTATGAGTGAAGAAGGATTTATGAAAGATATAGATCTTGTCAACCAGTTTAAAATACGTGCTTCTTATGGCTCATTGGGAAACAATTCGGTAGGTGATTATGATTATCAGATGTTTTATTCTGCCTCAAATTATACATTGAATAATTCCGTACAGATTGGGATGGCGCAAAGGGCCTTGTCTAATGCCGGTTTGACATGGGAGACGACCTATTTAACAAATGTGGGAATTGATTTTGGTGTTTCAAAATTGAGTGGAAATGTTGATTTCTTTGTAAAAAATACTAAGGGAATCCTGATTGATTTACCTGCTCCGTTAGTGCATGGGAATGCAACTGTCCCTAAATCAAATGCGGCTCAGGTTCGTAACAGAGGTCTTGAATTAAATCTGACGTGGACTGACCGTATCGGGCAAGTAGATTACTTCGTGGGAGGGAATGTATCATACGTAAAAAACGAAGTAACTAAATTTAAAGGTGATGAACCATCTATTAGTGGGACTAATATGATATTGGAAGGACAACCAATCAATATTCAGTATGTCCTTTCCGTAGATCGTATTATTCAGACAGAAGAGGATCTGGCATTGGTCCGGACCATGGAAGAGAAAAATCCGGATGCTTTTTCCCAGTATAAAAAACCGGAAATGGGTGATTTCCTTTATAAAGATATTGATGGTGACGGGTGTATTACGGATAAAGACCGTATCATGGTTGGTAATGGAACCAATCCAACTGTCACTTTTGGCTTCAATTTCGGAGCAAGTTGGAAAGGATTGGACTTCTCATGTATTCTTCAGGGGGCAACTGGACTGAAAGAGTACTGGAGCGGTCAGGATGGAGCTAGCTTTTGGCCTTTAGTTCGCCGGGGTAATCAGATTAATAAGACAATTGCTGACGGACGCTGGTATTCGGGGCGAACAGATGCTACTTATCCGCGTTTGTTGGATTACAGTGATGGACGTAACAGTGTAGCCAGCGACTTTTGGGTCCAGGACAGATCCTATGTAAGGGTAAAGAATATACAATTAGGATATACTATCCCGAAGCAGCTTTCCCAGAAATTGTTGCTGGATAACCTTCGTTTCTATGTCAGTATAGATAACGCATTGACATTTACGGGATATAAAGGGCTTGACCCGGAAATATCAGGTACTAAGTATCCAACAATGAGATTAACAACATTTGGACTGAATCTTACCTTTTAAATATTTTGAACCATGAAAAAAATACTGATATATATTTCTATTTTATTGACATCTGCCACATTCAACGGATGTTATGATCTTAATACTTATCCCGGTGATAAAGTAAGTGAGAACCTTTTCTACCAAACGGAAGAACATGCGAAACAAGGATTGATGGGAATTTATGGCATGTTGCGGGATAATCACGCCTACGGTTACCAGTTTTTATTCGATCACCTGGCTGATATTGCTTATGGATATGACTATTATATGATGTATCTGGGTACTTATTCTGATCGTTCAGCAGAAATTCAATCCAAATGGCAAACGATGTATGATGGGATTCAGAGAGCTAACAGCTACCTTCGGGTCATACCGACTATGGATGTTCTTACCGAGGAACAAAAAAAGGAGTATATGGCTGAAGCCAGATTCCTGCGGGGAATGTTTTATTTTACTCTGTTGGACTTATACGGCGGTGTTCCTTACTATGATGAAACGACGAATCTGAATGTGGAATACGTTGGCTTGAAGAAACCCAGAAGCTCCGCGGAAGAGATCCGTGTACATATCATCAGTGACTTGAATGAGGCTGTCGCTTATCTTCCGGTCAGGCATAATGATTCTGATTATGGTCGTGCGACGAAAGGGGCAGCCTATGCTTTGCGTGGAAAAGTTTATCTTTATAATAAAGAATGGCAGAATGCTATTGCGGATTTTGAAGAGATTGTCAATAACAAGTCTAACAATTATGGATATGACCTAGACACTGATTATGCTCATATATTTAAACTTTATAATGGAGATAAGAGTTCTGAGATGATCTTTTCTGTACAGAATAAAAGTGGTGTCGGAACAGAGTATGGTATGGCTATGCAAGCATTGATGGGGACACGCAGTGCGTTTGGTAGTTGTTGGAACAATACTGTTCCTTCCACCCAATTGGCAGATATGTATGAACTCAAAGATGGCCGTCCTTTCAGTTGGAATGATGTTTTTCCCGGATACAATGAAGCTACTCCGGATCAGCGTAAAGAATTGTTTAGTGTAGATATGGATGCGTCAGGGGCTGTTATTGGATTGAGAGATGTAGATACAGCGCAAATATTGAATGTATATAAAAGCAGGGATCCTCGTATGATGGCTACTTTGATTGTCCCTTATTCTATTTATAAAGGTTGTATCGGAAAGACGACTCCACGGGATATGTTGTTTGCGATGGACCATAATGTGCAAGGAAATGAAAATCAGGGAACCATACGAAATAATAAAGGTTGGATATCTTATTTGTATCGCAAATTTGTAGCTGAATATGATCTTGGGGGAGCTATTAGTGACCGTTTACACACTCCTTTTGAGTTTCCTCTGATTCGTTATGCGGATGTATTGCTGATGTTGGCGGAAGCCTATAATGAAAATAACCAATTGGATAAAGCGGTTACCGAATTCAATAAGGTAAGAGCCAGAGTGGATATGCCCGGATTAAACTCTGGTCCTGCCTGGATGCTTGTTACATCCAAAGAGCAGATGGCTGAACGTATACGAAAAGAACGTGCTGTTGAGTTTGCGGGAGAAGGATTACGTTTCAGTGATTTGCGCCGTTGGGGATGGGAAATAGCAAGCAAGGCTATGAGTGAGGTAGATGCAATCAATATTTATGGTGAGTTTATCTATACTCATAAATTTTCCGAACGGGATATGCTTTGGCCTATACCTGGTGTGGAGATAGAGCGCAACGAAGCGTTGAAGCAGAATCCGGGATGGTAAATCCATTCAAAATGTAATTTTAATGTATCAATTTATGAGATTTATTGGTTTAGTGAGCTTATTCTTCTTGTTTTCTTTGGTAGTCAATTGTAAAGAAACATCGGTCCTTTTCCGGGAAAGGATGTTGCAGCAGCATCCCAGGTTACTGTTTAGTAAACAGGAAGAACAAAGAGTTCAGGCTTTAGTGGGTAGAGAACCTTTATTGGATAGCTTACGTGCCGGTTTGATGAAGGAAGCGGAACGATTATTGGTTGTTCCATTACAGGAGGATCCGCGCATGAAGGTTAAACAGACGAAAGATATATTGTCGGTCAGTCGTGAACAGGTATACCGAATGGTTAACCTGTCCCTGGCTTACCGGCTCAGTGGAGATAAACGGTTTGCTGAGAAGGCAGAAAAGGAATTGGTGCATGTTTGTAATTATCAGGATTGGGATCCAGCCCATTATCTAGATGTTGCAGAAATGACGACTGCGGTTGCTATTGGATATGACTGGTTATATGATGTGCTGTCTCCTGTGACAAAACGATTGATTGTCAGTTCTATTAAAACGAAAGCATTGGATCTTGTTGTCGAAGAGTATAAAAACGGTAACAGTGATTCTTGGGCCAAACGTGAGACGAACTGGAATGTGGTTTGTAATACAGGGATGGTATTAGGAGCTTTAGCCATTGAGGAATATTATCCTGAACTTACTCAACATATTATCGGTGAAGCTGTAAAGTATGTACCTAATTGTCTGAAACATCTGGCACCGGATGGAGTTTGTTATGAAGGACCTGCCTATTGGGGATATACCAATATGTATCTTTCGCTCTTATTAAAAGCTTTGAATGATAATCTCGGACAGGATTTCGGGCTTTCTGAAATGCAGGGTGTGGATAAAAGTGTTTTGTATTATATGCATAGCACAAGTCCTTCAGGCAAGATATTTAATTTTGCTAATTCCGGAAGTACGGCGCCGACAGCAGAACCTATTTATTTTTATTTCAGTAAAGCATTCAATCAGCCGGAAGCTGCATCGTTTTATAGGAAGGTCCTTTCGGAAACAGTACAAAGCGGGAATTATTTCAGATTTTATTTTTTGTCTATTCCCTGGTATGATACAGCTTTTTCTGCTTCAGAAACCTTGCCGAAGTTAAACGTCTACAGAGGAATAAATGATATTGTTGTATTTAATGGAGACAGGAATGTATCCAACAGTATTTATCTGATCGCTAAGACCGGCGATCCGGATATGGCACATCAACAGTTGGATATCGGAACTTTCATTGTAGAAACAAACGGGATAAGGTGGACTGATGATCTGGGGACGGATAATTACAGTTTGCCCGGATTCTGGGATTATAAGCCGGACGGCCGGAGGTGGACTTATTTCAGGAATTCCAATTTTAGTCATAATACTCTGTCGATCGATAATCAATTACAAAATTCAGCTGGGATGGGAGAGATCAAAGATTGTGACGATAAAGCTGTTCGCCCTTTTGTAACAATGGATATGAGTACGGCTTATCAGGAACAGAGCCGCTTTGTTTACCGAACTTTCTGTTTATTGGATGATACCCGGATAATGATTACGGACAGCGTAGGGTTAAAAAATACGGAGCAATCGGTACAATGGTCTGTGATTACTTCTGCCGATGTTGAGTGTAATGGAAATACGGCAATTTTACGAAAAGATGGTAAATCATTCTCTTTGAAGATTGAATCGCCGGTTAATGCTTCGTTTACAACAAAAAGGGCAAAAAGAGAGACGGAAAATGAAAAACTTATAGAAGGTTATACGGTTTTATCAGCTTCGGTCTCAAATAGCACCATACAGGTAATCAAAGTTTTATTATCAGGAGATTAGACATGTAATTACATCAAAAATAAATATATAAATATGGTAAAAATGAAGTATTTAATGGGTATAGCTTTCTGTGCTGCGTTGATTTCATGTAGTGAAGTGAAGAAGGAGTTTATTGAAGAAAATGTTGAGTTTGCCCATAAACAGATAGGTAATGAGATAAAACTTATTGAAGAAAGCGGTAAGTTTATGAATCCGACTACATTGAATTCAGACGGCTCCGTTTATTACTGTAATCTGACCGACTGGCGAAGCGGTTTTTTTCCAGGTTCTATATGGTATTTGTATGAATTGACGGGAGATAAGACGTTGTTACCTATAGCCCGAAAGTATACAGAGGAGGTTAAGGATGCCAAAAACATTACATGGAATCATGACGTCGGTTTTATGATCTATTGCAGTTTCGGCAATGGATTACGTTTAACAGGAAATGAGGAGTATAAAAATGTGATTGTTGAGGCAGCCCGGTCTTTATCGACCCGTTTCCGGCCTGTGGCGGGTATCATTCAGTCCTGGAATGTTGACAGGGGATGGATTTCCGAACGCGGTTGGGAATGTCCTGTCATTATTGATAATATGATGAACCTGGAGTTATTATTTGCTGCAACAAAATTGTCCGGCGATTCGACATTCTATAAGATTGCTGTTTCCCATGTGGATCGTACCATGAAGGAACAGTATCGTCCGGATGGCAGCTGTTATCATGTGGTAGATTACAGTATGGAGAATGGTTCCGTTCGTTTCCGTCATACTGCACAGGGATATGCACATGAATCGGCATGGAGCCGTGGGCAAGCCTGGGGTATCTATGGGTTAACGCTTTGTTATCGTGAAACGGGAGACCGAAAATATATAGACCAGGCGTTAAAATCAATCCATTTTATGTTTACTCATAAAAATACTCCTGATGATTTTATTTTTTACTGGGATATGGATGCTCCTAACATACCAAATGACTATCGGGATGCTTCGGCTGCGGCTTGTATCGCTTCTGCCTTATATGAGATAACGACGATGGGAGTCTCTGAACCGCAGATATATAAGGCATATGCTGACCGTATTATGGAGAGCTTGGCTTCTCCGGCATATCGTGCGGAATTGGGAAAGAATGGGAATTTTCTATTAATGCATTGTGTGGGAAGTATACCTCATAATGGTGAAATAGATGTTCCACTCAACTATGCTGATTATTATTTCTTGGAGGCATTAAAACGGAAAAGGGATATAGAAAATAAGTATAATTCGTAACAGCACAAGACTCTCTTTGTATTGTATGGCACATAATCTTTGAATTGGATCAAAGGATTATGTGCCTGTACAATTTATTCTGTAATTACAGAAAACTCGCCGATCCCTGCCAGAGGTTGATTATCGATGATGCGAGTTGCTACAAACCGTATCTTGTTTCTTTTTACAGCCGGGAAACGGATTTCCTGTTTTCCTTTCGGTAAATAGAATGTCGTATATCCGTTGCCGTCGAACATCGCTATTGTTTTTTCGTCTTTTGGATAAATGACAGTGTAGTTGGATGCCGGAATATCCAACTCTTTTACGGGAACCGGACTGCTCTTGTCGAAAGTTCGGTCATACGAGGTAGCCTTGATTGTTCCTTTTTGAGCAAATGCAAAAGGTTCGGTATAACGGGGGGAATCTTTTGTCGGTTCCGAGCTCTTTCTGGAATTCGTTAATTTCGCTGGCACCTATTGTCTGCGTAAAA
>NZ_QUHH01000046.1:0-12341 GCF_003479515.1 Parabacteroides sp. AF14-59
GATAGCTCCGTTGTTGTCACTGACACACCCCCTACCCCCTCTCGAGAGGGGAGAAAGATACTTTCAGTCACCGTAATCGGGGGGATGGCGGTATGTTGCGGATGGATTTTCTGGCAGCAGAAAGGCTATTACCAGGGGTATAAGAAATGGAATACATTGAAGATGTTATATAATAGCAAAGCTTATGAAGCGGCGGCGGACGGGTATGAAGAATTGGTGCCGCTACTGGGACATAAGCCGGAACTACTGTTTGAAGCGGCGCAATGCTTGAGTAAGACGGAGCGGTTTGCAGAGGCGAACCATTTGTTGGAACGGGCGATGAAACTGAGTGGTGATCCGATGATACATTATATGGCGGCAAAAAATGAACAGGACCTGGGAAATTATCAGAAAGCAGAAAATTTATTGCTACATGCAATAGAAATACTGCCGGAACGGATATACCCCTATTATCTGTTAACTAAACTATACTCGGAAACGGCTTTCTTTCAAGAAGATAAGTTTATCAAAGCAGCTGATGCCGTACTGACAAAAGAGCCGAAAGTGGAGAACACAGCTATCCGCGAAATGAGAACGGAAGTAACTAAGTTAATAGATGAATATAATAACCATATTATCTCAGATCATAATAACTCCTTATAAATTTAAGGATTCAGGATTATCATTTGATATCCTATACCTCGGAGGGGTTCTATTTCAATGACAGGTATTTGTTTCAAATGTATTCGTAAATGCCGAATCGCATTAGCTACAGCATCACGATCCGTTTTAGATAATCCATTTTTTATCGATCGAGACAATACATCTATGCATATACTTTCATAAGTCAATTTATGTTGTTCTACTTTTATGAAAGAACAAAATAGTCTTAATGAATTCTCTGTCAAACAGATATTCACGTCATTCCTATAGCATAAGTCACCATGTTCTTCATTAAAAAACAAATCTTTAGACAATTCCACCCACTTAATTGTCTTATCCTGGATTAATGGCTCAGGAATTGGTAACCGTTTTTCCTTTTCCAGCAATTCTTGTTCCTGTTGTTGCAGCTTTTCTTGTTGCCGTTGCAGTTCCAATCTCCGTTGCTCCTGCTGTTGATTTAATACCAGCCGTTCTTGCTCTTGCTGTTGTAACAGCAATTCTTGCTCAGTAATCTTGTGCATCTTTCGATGCCAAAAACAGTAGCCGCCAATAATCGCACCTAACAACAAAAGCCCCAAACCTGAAATCATCCACATTAAATAACTGTGTCTCCAAACTGTTTCAAAAGGGAGTTTTATATAAGCTTGTAGCGTAATATTCCTATCTGGATTTTCATCTATCCGATAGATTAATAATCTTAAAGGAAGCGCTTCTTTATAAAAAGTACTATCTGAAGAGGTATTAATAACACGACCATTCCATACACAACGAATAGCTGTATTTGCCTGAATTTTACGGTCTAAAAGTGTAGTCCGAAAAAGACTATCTAACAAAGTTCGGGTGGAATCACGATAAAAAAGGAAATCCTGATCACACCATTCTGCTTTCTCTGCACCTGAGATTTCATTAGGAGAACTCTTGGGATTATAGTTCCCGAACTCTCGCTCTATTTGTAACGTTTTTTCTCTCTGCAACACATCTGCAAACACAAGAGATGACTCTGAGCATAATTTATTCAGCTGTATATGGAAAGCACTCCACAACCACCAGCCAAATAAAAAGGTCAGCCCCACACAACTTAATATCACCCCAATTTTTTGTCTCATACCTGAAATCGTCTCACTTTACTCTTGACTACAGACCAAGTTTTCTGACAATTCGCTGACACCCATGCTGTAATTCAGACAATTACCAACAAGTTATCCTCTACTACTCATTAAACCGTTGTCTAAGTTAATTTTATATCTACTTTTGCATTACATATCTTGCTGCTATTAAAGTAGTTTCAAGAGACAAATATATTAAAACTAATTTAACAAATAAGATAAACATGAAAAGAAAGACTATTAAATCAGGTATCATTTTCCTATGTCTACTGGGAGGTATTCATTTTTACTCTACACAGTCCCCCCAAAACGTATTAAATGATTTGGCATTTGAAAATATCGAAGCTTTAGCCCTAACAGAAGAAGACCCTGAAGAAAACTTTAAATGTTATGGTTGGGGAGACATAGAATGTCATGGTAAAAAAGTAGAAAGAAAAACAAGTGGCTTCAGATAAAAATCATCTATGAAAAAGTCCCTATATATATCACTTATAGGTATTAGTTCATTAATCTCCTGCGGTGGTTCCCATGACCCCTTATACCCTCGTTATACAACTTTTCCCGATGAGAGAACAGTAGCCACGCAGGAGATTTCTATTGATTCTGTCTTTTTCCGTTATCCTTATCGGGTAACGGTAAAGGATAGTATCGCTGTTATTATGGATTTACATAATGATAGCCACTACTTTTATTCTTTCACTTATCCCGACTGGGAACCTATAGCACCTTTCGGCAAACGGGGAGAAGGACCGGAAGAGATGCTTTCTGCTGAAATGTTTCAATTTTGTTCCCCGGATTCCATCTGGGCACTCGATGCAAACAAGATGCAAATCACACGTTGGGCAATTTCTATTACCGAAAAAACGGTATCTCGCGTAGAAGAAATCGCATTAGATAAGAATCTGGTGCGTTCTTTGGACTTTCATCGAACAGATTCAGTCTTTTTGATAACCGACTATCTGGGAAATTATCGTTATCACAAAGTCAGTCATAGTGGCAAACCTATCAAAAATATAGGCAAAATACCTACCGAAACCAATTATGAACAAGATATACACCCGGCTTTAGCGCAAGCTTGGCGTAGTTTTACAGACTACAATCCGCAAAACGGAATATATGCAATGGCTACTCAATTAGGAGAGACCCTTGAAATATACAACCTGAAAAAACATACGCACAGCGTTGTATACGGACCTGGCGGAGAACCGAAATTCAAAGAAAAAGGAGGAGAAGGTTTTCCTACCGGAATAAAAGGTTTTATGGATATTCAAGTCACCGACCGATACATTTATACAGTTTTCGATGGAATGTCATGGAAAGAGAGGGAGGAATTTTACCAACGTGGCGAAGCACCGCCAAAAGGAGGACATTACCTATATGTCTTTGACACAAACGGTATCCCTCTACGAAAATATACATTAGATAAAAATATTTTTGGCATCCATATAAACGAAACAACAAACACTTGTATCGCAACGTGCGTAGAAAGCAATAATCCGATACTGACTTTTAAACTATAATGAAACAGATCCTATTTATATTAATTCTATTACCTATCTTCTTTTCCTGCAAAAACGAACAGAAAGAGAAAGAAAAACAAATTGCACAATTGGTCAATGAATGGCAGGGGAAAGAAATCAAATTTCCAGACAATCTCATTTTTACCCGCTATCTGACAGATACTACTAATTTTCAGATTCCGCAGTCCGAATATAAAGTCTTAGTATATGTCGATTCGATAGGTTGCACCAGTTGTAAGTTGCAACTACACAAATGGAAAGAATTGATCGAATATACCGATTCGGCGACACAAGGAAAAGTTCCGTTTCTCTTCTTTTTCCACCCGAAGGATACAAAAAAAATACGTTATCTGTTAAAGCGTGATGGTTTCGATCGCCCTATTTGCATCGACTTGGATGACCAACTAAACAAACTGAACAAATTCCCGACAAATATAACTTTCCAGACATTCCTGTTGGATAAAGGCAATAAAGTTACCGTATTAGGAAATCCGGTACATAATACGGCAGTGAAAGATCTGTATCTGAAACAGATTACAGGCAAAGACAGTCCGAATAAAAATATACTTAAAACGACAGCCGAAGTAACAAAGACAGAAATCGACTTCGGAACCTTCGATAAATCGGAAGTAAAAGATACAATCATAGAAGTAAAAAACGCTGGAGACAATCCCCTCGTGATAGTGGACGTAAGTTCCACCTGCGGCTGCACAGTAGCCACCTTTGACAAACGACCTGCGAAACCTGGAGAATCCCTTCGGGTAGGAATTAAGATGACTCCGAAGGACACAGGATTCGTCGATGAAGTCGTAACAATTAAATACAATAGTATTAACAACCAACCCGTCAAGGTAAGAATAAAGGGGAATGTTCGGTGATCGAACGAAAGGGAGTTTGCTGCATCCCGACAAAGAATGTACAAGCAAACTCCCGGAGACCCCAAAAAGGAGGTGTATGATGGTAATATAACCGACAAAATAGAATGGTACAGGTATCCATTCGACTATCTAAATCCGAATAGAGTAGGCAAAGATAGAAAATAGCCTAATTAAACAACAAATAAAAAAAATTAAACAGATACAAATATGAAAAAATTATTTGGTATCATAGCTATCGTAGCCATAGTAGCTGCAGCAAGTTGGAATTACAGCCAAAGTCTGAATGAAGTGGAATTGTCAGATTTAGCACTGGCTAATGTGGAAGCGTTGGCTTATAGCGAAGGAGGCATAACTGGTGATTGCAATTCATCTACTGTAATAACAACAGAATGTAAAGCTGTTTGCATATGTGGAACTATTTGGTATCCATCACCAAGAGTACCAAAAGCTGTTGCAGCAAATGTAAGTGGAAGTTGTCCTAGATGTGGTAGTACACATTGGAACGCATATCATTAAATATCTACATCCTAGAATAGGTGCTAAAAATATTAGCGCCTATTCTAGGATTAATTTATATTACTCACTCCAAAAACACCAGTTATGAAGACATTAAAAATACAACATTTACTCGTAATAATATGCATTGCCATCTTTTTCATTCAATGTAAAGACGAAAAAATATATTATAAAGCGCCTACATTTCTCCAAAAATACAACGCTAAAGTTCAAATAATCAATAATGAATACCTTTTTCGTTATGCACATCAACCACAAATATTTGATTCAATGCTAATTATTGGAGACATGAGTGCAAATGATAATATCTGTATTTTTAATCGAAATAATGGGAATTTAATAAAATCATTCGGTAAAATAGGTAATGGTCCTGAAGAACTTACTACTCCTGTTACATATTCAATAGATAAAACAAATGGATATTTATACATAAATGATTATAGTAGAAAGAACATCGTACAATATAATCTCAAAGAAATCAAAAATGGACAGAATATAAAAACTAGTTTCATTAAATTATCAGAAGAAGTCGAAGACAGAAACAGAATTATTTTCATAAAAGATTCTTTATTCATCAGTGATGGATTTAATGATCGTTTAGCATTAATAACACCAAATAAAATCATAAAAACATCAACAAATAGTCCTAATATACATAATAAATTTGAATTCGACAAAGATTGGTTTGCATTCACACAACTATATACATGTATGGCTGCCAGTCCTAATGGAAAAAGGTTTGTTTCAGCCACCATCATAGGAGGAGTATTAGAAATATATAATATTGAAAAAGAAGATATAAAACTTTACAAAACTCTTTACTTATATGAACCTATATTTGATAAGAGAGAACATGTTTTTACCCCAACTCAAGAAACCATATATGGCTTTTGCCATTTATCTGCAAATAACAATTTTTTTTATGCAACTGCACATGGCAAAATATCTCCAACCACTATGCCCAATACTATTTGGAAATTTGATTGGGAGGGAAATCCTGTTGCTAGTTATACATGTGAATACTGTATTGAAAATTTCACTGTTGATGATAATAATGATTTGATATATGCTACTATTTACGATGAAAATGGAGAACAAGTTATAGGAATTATTGACATAAAAAACGCAACTTTAATACAAAAATAATATTTACAATATATCAACCAAGATACACTTTTCTACACCTAACTAATAGACACTTATCTTTTTTGACAAACCATCATTGTACAAACAACATAATTTGTTCAGCCATGAAAAATAAATTTTATATCTTTTTTTGTTTATTCTTGCTTATTGCATGCAATAAAAATAAACAAGTAACTCCTATCAGTACAACATACGAGTTACTGAATGATAATATTATGATTTCCACTCCTGGATTTTTCAAAATAAGTGGTGATTATTTATATCTTAGTGATTTAAAATCTGCAGATTCAATAATACATATTTTCGATACCAAATCAGGAAAACAATTAGCGTCTTTCGGTAATATCGGTAACGGTCCAAATGAATTTACAGCTCCTATCATAAATACCGGATTTGATGGCACAATTTCTATTTCTAATGCTGGAACACCTCGATTAGGAATACTAGATGCAAAAAAGTTATTGATAAACAATGAGGGTTACAAAGATTTATCACCTCAACCTATTACCGACTCACAAGCTATGCAATTCATAGATGAGAATACATATCTATACTTATCTCCAGAAAAAGAAAACACTCTTTTCAAAACAGTGGATAAGTCCACTAATACTACTATTAGCTGGGGAGCATATCCCATCAAAACAGAAATGAAATATATGAATTATAAAGATGCATATGAAGGAGAAATAAATTATGATTATTACAACAACTACCTATTATTGAAGTTCATAAGAGTTCCTCAGATTATATTATTCAAAAAAGATGGAGACCAATTCAAACAGTTAAAAACTAAAAATCTTTCGAAATACGAATACGACATCAGAGACAACAAGATGGTAATAAACTATTTAGAACCATGCAGAACAAAAATGGTATCACTGACAAAGGATTATATTGTACTACTTGACGATAGTAATATAAGTATAGAAAAAAGAAAAGAAATGAAGCGTCCTGTACTTTCAAGGCGTCAACTAATTCTTTTAGATTATAAATTAGAAGAACAAAAAGTGATTGATTTGAACAAAGATATATATCTTATTGCATCCGATTCACGTTTCAACGATGTATATTTAGTTGTCGCAGATCCGGATTATTCAATCATAAAAATAAAATTATAATACCATGAGCAACAAACTCCAAGGCTGGTTAGCCCCTAACACACTGACAGAAGACCCGAACGACCGGATATTAGTTCTAAACTCTGCCGGTACAGTAGATAACGAACAACTCTACAAAGACACCGGGGTTGTGTCAGGAAACTCTCGTTCACATAATAAACTACTACGAATGCATCGTGGCACGAGCTTTGATGAACGGGCACAATGTTAATATTGTTTTTCTATGTCGTACCCACTTTACCGGACTTGTTGCGACATTGCAAACAAATAAATTTAGAGAATATGAAAAATATATAATTAACAGATTCACCACTTAATAAAATAATAAAATCATGAAAAAAAAGATCTTCGGGGCTGTACTTATTACAGTTATAACGTTTGTAGGCTGCTGGAACTTTAACCAGAGTAAAAAAAAGGCTCTACTATCAAATTTGATTCTAGCCAACATAGAAGCGTTAGCTCAATCAAACGAATCAAGTACTGAAGAAAAAGGGAAATCTCCCGAAACAAAAAGATGTAAGAAAACATTTCCCGATGGGACATTTACATCAAGTGTAGAAAGGGTTTGTACCCCTTCATGTTCTTCTTGTACTTGCACCCCTGTACCATGCGGTGAACCTTTCTATAATTAGGTAGAATATAATTAAGGAATAGGTCATTAAACAAATAACTTATTACTTTCTCTCTAACAATCTAAAAAGACTTTCTGTATTATGAAACACTTATTATTCTTTGTAATAGTGACTTTCTTCTTATATTCTTGTAGCAATTCAAAAACAAGATCCATCGATAAAGAGGATTTACCAATTGATAATATTAATATTCAAAACATTAATATCAAACTAACTGATTCTGCTTTTAGACATGTCGATAACCTGTTACACACAGAGTCATATACAATTCTATCAAATGATGAGCCACTAGGAATAGTAGAACGTATTATCATTGAAGACAGTTTAATCTATATTTTAGACAATATGCCTAAAATCGTATGTTTTAACAAGAAAGATGGTTCCATTAAGTGGAAAATAAACAATCGGGGAGAAGGTCCAGAAGAATATGGAGAAATAATAGATTTCACAATAGACAGAACATCTAAACAGCTAATTGCTTATGACGGTGGAAAAAGGAGATTGACAAAATACGATTTATTGTCTGGTGAATATATATCAAGTACTACTATATATGATATCATACCAAAACAAATTGCTTTTGCTAACAATGGCATCTTTTTCGATAATCATGACCACATGAACTATCCGGATAAGAAGGAATTACATTATTCATTACTCTATACTAAGACTGGTTCCAAAATGAATAAATCATTCTTCCCTCATGACAAGGTTTCTGATTACAATTTCAATTACGGAGACGGACATCCTTTTTTTTATGAACAAAACAGGATCCTTTACAATCCGCGTTTTAGCAATATAGTTTTTGAAATTATACCGGAAGGTCTAACCCCCTTATACAAAATAAATTTACCGGATTCATTACCTCTAAAAATAATAGAAGAAGGTATTTCACCACATAAGTTAATCGAATCCAATTATTCATGGGGTATTTCAAATATTTTTGAATGCAGTAATATCCTATATTTCTGGTTTACCAAAAATGGTAGATACTATACTGTATTTTATAATCTGCAAAACAATAAATTGATCTATGGAGGGAATAGAGTTTCAAATATACCAACAAAAGATTTATTGGTCTACTATCCTATATCCGGTGTTCATAATGATACTTTTTTCTCATTGGTAGAACCATTCACTATCATTGAAAAGAGAGAAATAGCTCCGGATCTTTTCCCTGAAAATCTGATGAAAGTAAAAGAGGAAGATAATCCCGTTCTATTTTTTTATAAACCCGTTCACAACTCATTCACCGTTTCTCAATAATTATGATAGAGCATATGTTCAAATATACAGGCAGAACAAACTGATATAGAAATCGTGGACAAATAGTAATAAGTAACATCCAATACAAGCAATGGGGTAAGAAATCAAATCCGGTTTTAGTTTTATTTTCTATTAAATAAAAGAATATGATAAAGCAAACATTTTTTTTATTCTACAGTACAATAATCATCATCTCATTGACAGCATGTCATGCCCTACCTGATAAACAACTTAAACAGGTACTCATGCTGGCAGGAGATAACCGAAGTGAATTGGAAAAGGTGTTGGCTTATTACAATGATAATCCGGAAAAACTCGCTGCTGCCCGTTTTCTAATAATGAATATGACCGGTCATTCAGGCGTTAACCAATCAAATATAGAAAAACTACAACCTTTTTATTTGAAGTACGTAGATATATCAGAACAATATAATTGGGAGCGTTCATCCGAATGGCAAAAAGAAATCGACACTCTTTGGAAAAATGAGAAAACAAAAATTCATCCGTCTTTATTTAATAAGAAAACGGATATCCAAACCATTAAAGCAGACTGGCTTATCAACGAAATAGACCGTTCTTTCAAAGCTTGGAAAGAGAATGTATATACACAGAACGATTCGTTCGAAGATTTCTGCAAATATATCCTTCCCTATCGCTTTGCTGAAGGAATCTGCCTGGACGAGAGCCGGGATACCTTTTACAAAAGACATGCTCATATATTCAACGATATTAATAAAGATTTCAGAGTAGTGAGTGACTCTTTACATCAAATATATAGCGACCTTATGCATAATAATTGGGCCGCCGCATCCATGCCTATCTGCAATGCTGCCACTTTCGAACAAATAAAACGAGGCTCCTGCGACGATAAAGCCTGGTATAATTGCCTGATGATGTCCGCTCTCGGTATGGGAGTTGCTATCGACTTCGTTCCGGAATGGGGTAACCGCGCCGGTGGACATAGCTGGAACAGCTTGATTGTTGAAGGAAAAACATACCCGTTCGAACCTTTCTGGGACGATGACCGGTGGAAATACAAAAAGATTTATAATAATGAGTGTTTTGACTTGAAATGGGGAAAATTCAGACTACCTAAAGTGTACCGGCATACTTTCGAACATTATTTTTCCGGCCCACTAGGAGATAAATCGGTCGCCAGAGAAGACATTCCTTCTTTATTCAAAAATCCGTTTATGAAGGATGTTTCTTCACAATATTTCCAAACAACGGATGTAAAAATAACTATTACCGAGCCTATACCCGAAAATACACGCTATTGCTATCTATGTGTTTTCGGTGCGAAAGAATGGAAACCCGTGCAATGGGGAAAAATAGCATGGAATAAAAAAGTGACATTCAAAGAGATGGGCAGAGATGTCGTTTACCTGCCTATGTTCTATCAGAATGGTGTTTTGACACCTGCTGCACCTGCCTTTATTTTAAACCAAGACGGCAATTGCGAAAAAATGGAATGTAAAGAGGAAAAAATGCCGGTTACCGTACGAAACTATACCGCTTATCTGTACCCTGAAGAGATTGCCGAAGCGAAAGAGACGCTGGTCGGGGCTTATCTCACAGGATGCAATGATTTGAACACATTAACCGCTGACACCTTATATATGATGACAGACAGCATGGATACATGGGATAATGAAATCACTCTTCCTGTTCCTCAAAAATATAGATATATACAATTAATATCCCCAAAAGACTCACTGGCACTCAGTGAAATATCTTTTTACGAACAGAATAAAGAGGATAAACCGATTCAAGGTGTAAAAGTTTCAGCCGACATCACACCGCTTAGCGATGGAGAGAAACTGGACATGGTTACCGACAGTCGGTCTGCTACAGGTTTCAGAGGTAGATTCAACAACCCGGAAGATGGGAAAAATATACTTTGGTTTGATTTGGGTAGCCCCAGGTCGATCAGTAAAATTTCATATATCCCTTATACAAAAAATTATTTACCTAAAGATATAGACATAGAATTATGGTATTGGAACAACCAATGGGTTAAAGGTGGTAGTTTAAAAGGTGACTATAATTTTATGACTTTTGAAAATATACCTGAAGGGACAATTTACAGAGTAAAGGTGAAAGGAACGAATGATCGGATCTTTACCTATAAAAACGGTATTATTCGTTGGTATTGATATGAAAAAGCATTGGAAAAAAATAATACAATATACAGTTGACGTAACCTTTTGGCTATGTATGCTGGCTACGGCATGGTTCGCCACTCAGGTCTTATTTTTTGCCTCTTTCAAAATTCCTAGCGATTCGATGGAGCCGGAATTAACTACCGGAGATAATATCCTAGTCTGGAAACCGATCATCGGCCCGCGTATATTCAACCTTTTTGCATCCATGCGAAATGAACAAACAAAAATTTACCGTATCCCTGGTTTCAGGGATATTAAACGTAATGACATTTTAGTCTTCAATTTTCCACATCCTAGCAGTTGGGATAAGATTGAAATGCATATCCTCAAATATTATATCAAACGGTGCGTAGGATTACCTGGCGACACATTATCAATACAAAACGGTTTTTTTCATGTAAACGGAATAGAAGTACCTCTTGGTAATCCGGATTCACAAAAAAGAATAGCCTTTACAGAAAAGTTTCAAGACGGTATATTCCATAGTTTCCCCTATGATGGAACTATCGGTTGGAATATCAAGGAGTTCGGACCGCTACATATTCCGGCCAAAGGAGATTCGATCCGAATGAATCGGACAAACTTTGTTTTGTATAAGAAGCTGATTGAATGGGAACAACAGGGGACTCTTGAATACAAGGATTCTACATCTTTTCTTAATGGAAGACCGATTGACAGTTATCGTTTCCTGAAAAACTACTATTTTATGGCAGGCGATAACGGCATGAATTCACAGGATTCGCGTTATTGGGGAATGTTGCCGGAAGAATATATCGTGGGGAAAGCATGGATCATATGGAAATCTGTTGATCCGTATACGGAAAAATTCAGGTGGGAACGGTTTATGAAAATAATTCATTAAAGAAATTAATCATGAAATACAATCAATATATAAGTTACTCATTACTCGCCATCAGTGGTGTCTTTCTGTTGTGCACCGTTTTTGCCACAGACACAGAGTTGACTAACGGACTGATCACAGGAAAGGTTCTTTGGTTTCATCTGGTGATGTTGCTGTTGGCTGCATGCAGTCTGATGGCGGCTGTTATGACGAAACCGGTAAAACCGCTTATCTTTTCGGTCGCAGACGGATTAGTGCTTGTTTTGGCAGCTATCGTTGCGCTCACTTATAACTGGCAACTGAATCCGGAACCGGAGAAAATGTTGTTCGGAGGACAGCTGGTCGTACTGTGGTTTCTGTTGCGATTTATATTTACCGGGTGGCCTCAACTACGATTGTTTTTCCTAACAGCGATCGTTGTAACCGGATTGGTCGAAGCTGTTTTGGGGATGCGGCAGTTGCATGGCTTTGAAGGCTCTAACCATTCCCTGTTCAGGCTGACCGGGGATTT
>NZ_QUHH01000046.1:12351-12558 GCF_003479515.1 Parabacteroides sp. AF14-59
GTTCAGGCTGACCGGGGATTTCTATAATCCGGGACCCTATTCAGGATATCTCGCAATCGTATTGCCAGCTTGCTTGTGGATGATCTTACGGCAGACAAGAATGTATCTGTATTATCTGGCATGGATTACCTTGCTGGCAATCATCGTAGTATTACCTGCCGGAATGAGCCGGACAGCCTGGATCGCTGCCGCCCTGTCATGTGCATG
>NZ_QUHH01000047.1:0-10945 GCF_003479515.1 Parabacteroides sp. AF14-59
CAGTTGTTTTCTAATTCTTTCATATTCCTTTTTGATTTTTAGTTGCGGATAATGTTTAGAGGATAGCCGACCGTTTAGGGCGGTTCATCCTCATGTTCGAGACAATTTTTATTTCCTTTATTACATACTATATAGAACTTCAATTTTTGACTGCTGTTTCCGGCAGAAAGAGGTGTGAAGTTCATGCCCGCACCCCGTTCGTTTCATTACTGCTCTTATCCGTATTTCATTCATTTTTCAGTTCTCCTTTCTTTCTTTTCATGGGATTTCACTGTTCTTGTTCACGGCAGGACATAGCTATCCCATGTTGCTGTCATGCCGCTTTTTTCCGGTGTATGTCGCAATGCTCCAGTATTACCGTGTATGTCATGCCGCCACCCGTTACCGTAGTGTGGCTGTAAACTCTCGTCCGTCCGCAACGCTCGCAGAAATACGGGTTTTCATATCCGCTTTCTGCCTGTTGCAACTCGGCTTCCTCTATCTCGCTTTCATCCTGCCCGAAGTATTCTTCCGGCAGGCTGCCTTTATTGGAATAGAAGCCGTAGTACCTCACGATGCGGAAATAGCGCAGTGGAACGTGTTGCAGCAGCCGGGGGAAGAACTCCCGGTAATGCAGCGTCAGTTCCTTTTCAACCGGGTTCCTCCTGTCGGGTGAGTTTTTGTAATCACGGTAACGGAATGAAATGTTTTCGCCGTCCATTGCCGTAATCTTGTATTCACTCAGGCACGCCCGTTTGGAATATCTGCCCACATATTGTATCACCTGTTCCGGCATCTGTATGGGTGGTTCCAAATGCACTATCCAGTCCTTTTTGTTTGCCACTTTTTTGATGAAGCCCATAAACTCCATGCGGTCACGGAAGTCATGCTCCAGCCTGCCCGCATCGAACAACTCTATCAGGGCGTGTTCAAACTTGTAGCGGAATACCTTACAGATAGAGGGGATATGCACGTAGTCATGTTCGGGGATGACTATCTTACCGTCGTTATCTATGCCGCCCCATGACATAATCATGTGCGTATGTACATGGAGCTGTTTCGTTTCCCCGTAGGTATGTAGTACGGCAATTACCCCGGTTTTCAAGCCGAACTTGTGCATCATCCAGTCTTTCAGCGTTTCAGCCGAAGTACGCATCAGTATATTCAGCATTTCTTTCCTGTTGCGCTTCACCAAGTCCAGCAGGATATGCGGCAAGGTCATCACCACATGGCGGTGTGGCACCCGCAGCATCTTTTCTTTCATGCGTGCCGCCCATTTCAGCGTGTCACGCCAGCCGCATGACGGGCAAAAACGGTGTTTGCAACTATGGCTGATTTCCCGTACTTCCCCACAATCGGGACAAACGTATGTATCTATCCCCAAAGTGGTTGTGCGACATACACGGATAGCGTTCACCGCCTTGTACTGTTCGGGGGTGATGTACTCCGCCGGGTGCTGTGCGTATTCGTCCCACCACCGATTGAAGAAATCGGACAAGCGGTACTTCTTTTCTTTGCAACCGTCTGTATATATGTCGTTTAGCACTTCTTTCATAGCTCGCACACAAATCCTTTTTTACTCCATTTTAATATCTAATCATTTGATTATTAGTTGTTTATTGTCTTGAACGTTATACTATCAGCCGATTTGGCTGTTATTTTCTTTAAGTATCAGACCTCGTCTTCCTCCATCAACAGATCGTCCAACGGGCTTTTGATATTGCTTTTGAAAGTGTCGGCTATGTGGACATACCTTTCCGTTGTCTTGATGTTGTTATGTCCCATAAGCTCTTTCACTATCTTGATGTCGGTTCCTTGCTCCAACAGGTGGGTGGCGAACGAATGGCGCAGCAGGTGCGGGTAAATCCGTTTCGTGATTCCCGCTTCCCGGGCCGCAGCCTTCAGCCGTTTCGACACGATGCTCTCGGTGAAAGGTTCGCCCGGTCTGTGTTCAAAAAGCCACACTTTCGGTTTGTATAGTCTGTTATATTCCGTCAGCTTTTTCATCAACGGTTTTGACAGCAGGGTGTAGCGGTCTTTCTTGCCCTTTCCCTGCCGCACCCGTATCAGGGAGCGGGATTCGTTGATGTCGCCGGGTTTCAGTTCCAGCAGTTCGCTGATGCGCAACCCTGCGGAATAGAGTATGGAGAACATGCAGAAGAAGCGCAGGTCTGTCACCGTCGCGTCGAGTATCTTCTTTATTTCCTCCTTGCTCAACACGTCGGGCAGCGTCTTCTCCCGTTTGGCACGGTTCACCTTGTAACACCGCCGTTCCTGACCGAGAACTTTCTCGTAATAGAACTTGATGGCGTTGATACGCTGGTTTTGCTGGCAGGAGGATATGTTTTTCTCGTGGATGAGATACAGCAGGTAGTCGTTTATCTCGCCGGGGGTAACCGTTTCAATCTTACGCCCCTCGAAATGCTGTTGGAAATCGCGGAAATAGGAGGTATATACCCTTACGGTATGGTCACTGTAACGCACTTGCTGAAGTTTTTCCAGATAGCCTTCCGGCAGTGGCGGCCGTTTGTCTTCCTCTTTACGGGGGGCGGTTTCCTTGATGGCAGAATAGTCTATAAACGCCATTTTCACATAGCGGTCGAAGAACTCGGCAAGCACGAAATCTTCTGCCGGCAGATAAGCCCTGCCGCCGACAAGCAGTACGTTTTCTTCCTTCGACAGCGACAAGCGGATGTCATTGTCATTACCGAAAGTCACTTCGACAAATTCTCTCCCGTTTCTTATCACCGGAGAAAGTTTGATCTTGGTTTTTGGGGTATATATTTCCATGCCTCACGTTTTGTCGGATATTGAAACCCGTTTTCGCAAATTTATAAAAAAACACGGGTTATCCATGCGCTTTATTGACATTTAACAATAGATCCCGACTACCTGACAATAAGGTGAGGAGCCACGAAAATACCCTCTGCCAAATCCGTCCTTCCCGGCACTCCGTTTCTCCGATTTCCTCTGCCCTGCGCCACAAGCGGCCACTTCTGTGCCCGATGCTTCCATAGCCTTTCCAACTCTTTTACGTTCAGCCGGTTCCCCTTACTTTCGTTCCCGCATCGCTATTGGTGCTAACTAAAAACACTCGTAATTATGGACGAAAACGTAAAGAACGACGCTAAACAAGTCATGCTCGTTCAGAATGCCGACGACGGACGACTGCAAGCCGTTACCGGCGTGGATCGGGACGGCAATATCCAGACCGCCGACCCCACGGATCAGAATGTGGCGAGCCTGCTGAACGTGAACACGCAGGATTCAGCCCTCGAAGCCTTCTTCAAAAAGTTCATGGAACAGGCCCAGAACCCCGTCCACACGGGTATCTTCGTCATGACGGAGAATGCCCTGAACAAACTTATCCGCATCGACTTCGACCCGGAGATTCTGGAAAATTACCGTATCGACCCCTCCGAACGGCTTCAGACGCAGGAGCAGCGGCAGTTCGAGCCGCTGGACGTCACGAAGATAGACCTGGCGGATATGGAGAAGAAAGGTATCCGCATGGAGGACATCGAGCCGCACCTGAAAGCCATGTCTTACGGACATAAATCCAACGGGCTGGTGGAGATGAACCCCGAACTGGAGAACGGGATGCGTGTTTCCACCAAAGGGCGCGTGTCGCTCGAAGAGCAGGCGGACGGCTCGCTGCGCGTCGTGCCGCATTACTGGCAGGAACGGCCCGACCTCGACGCCCCCTTCCACGGGGTGCTGCTCGACGAGGAGGCGAAAACGAACCTGATGAACACCCGCCACGCCGGGAAAGTGATCGACCTGGAGCTGGAGCCGGGCAAGCTCACGCCCTGCTACGTGTCGATAGACAAATGGACGAACACGCTGGAACCCATGCCCGTTTCGTTACTCGAAAAACGTGCCCGCATCAAGGAGGCCGACCTCTCGGAAGGCAAGCAGATGGATTTCTACGGCGGCGGCAAGGTGTTGCTCGAAGGATATACCACCCGCGCGGGTTATAAGCGGGATGCCTATATCCAAATCGACGCGGCCGAACGTAACTATTCCTTTACCTACGACGGTTTGGATCGCAACCGCTACGCCCAGGAGAACAAGGAGATTTACCGTCAGAAGGCCGCCGAGAAAAACGGACGGCAGGAAACTACGGCCTCCGAACGACAGCCCACGCTCACGATTCACCGGACAATCCTCAAAGCCTCCGTGCCCAAAGAGGCTTATGACCAGTGGACGGAAGCGGTGAATGATCCCTCCAAGCGGGCGGATGTCAAGGCTTTCTACATCAAGGGCATGGTCAAGGACGGGCAGGGTGAGCCGTTCAACGCCTGGGTCAAGCCCAACTTCGAGCGTAACAAGATGGACTTCTTCCGCTGGAATCCCGACCGTGCGAAACGGCAGGGAGCGGAGGTCAAACCCGCCGTTGAAAGCCGTACCCAGGTCGCCGTCAATTCCGAGGGCAAGACCGTCGAAGCGGTCAAAGGTGTGAAAGAGCCGCTCAAGCAGGGACAGCAGGAAGCCACCCCGACGCAGAAGAAAAATTACCGCAGCAGCAAAAAGAGCAACTCCAAAGGTGTCAAGGTATAACGTATGAAATGGTTCTACATGCAGGCCGGAGCCATGCCGCTCCTGATCGCGGCGCTGGCCGCCTTGTACCTCCGGCCGGGTAAACGCAGCCCCCCGGAGGAGGCGGACGACGGACGGCAGTATTACGACGGGAACGGCAACCATGTCTATTACGACCGCCGGCTGATCGCCCGTCCGGAAAAAGAGAAAGAAGAAGAACTACAAGAAAACAACCACTGAAAAATCCGAATCATCATGCAAGTAATTATCGCAGAAAAGCCCTCGGTGGCGCGTGAGATCGCCGCCATCGTGGGAGCCACGAACCGTAAAGACGGTTTTATCGAGGGAAACGGCTACGCCGTAACCTGGGCCTTCGGCCACCTGGTCGGGCTGGCAATGCCCCAACAGTACGGCATCGCGGGTTTCCGCCGGGAAAACCTGCCTATCCTGCCATCATCGTTCATCCTCCTGCCCCGGCAGGTTCGGGAGGGTAAAGAGTATAAGGCCGACCCGGGTGTCGTGAAGCAGCTCGGTATTCTCCGGGAATTGTTCGGCATGGCCGAGCGCATCATCGTCGCGACCGACGCGGGGCGTGAAGGGGAGCTGATCTTCCGCTACATCTACTCTTACCTGGAATGCCGCACCCCTTTCGTGCGGTTATGGATCAGCAGCCTGACCGACCGGGCCATCCGCGAGGGGTTACAACACCTCCGCCCCGGCAACGAATACGACAACCTTTACCTCTCGGCCAAAGCCCGCAGCGAAGCCGACTGGATCGTCGGTATCAACGCCTCGCAAGCGCTTGCCGTGGCTGCCGGGCGGGGCGTCTGGTCGCTCGGACGGGTGCAGACCCCCACGCTGGCGATCATCTGCTCCCGTTACCTGGAGAACAAGGCGTTCAAGCCCGCCACCTATTTCCGGCTGAAGCTCTCCACGGCAAAGGAGGGCACGGAGTTCACCGTCCTCTCCACGGAGAAATTCGACGGCAGGGAGAAGGCGGAAGCAGCCCGCGCCGAGGTTATCGGCGTCCGAACGGTACGCGTCGTGAACGTGGAGCGCAAGGAGGCCAGGGAACAGCCGCCTCTCTTGTACGACCTGACGACACTCCAAAAAGAGGCCAACAGCCGGTATGGTTTTTCGGCAGAAAAAACGCTCGACATCGCCCAGTCGCTTTACGAGAAGAAGTTCATCACTTATCCCCGTACCGGCTCACGCTATATATCGGAAGATGTGGCCGAGGAGATTCCGGCACTCATCGGGAACATGACACGCTATCCCCGTTTCGCGGAATACGCGGGCAGGATGGATACCGCATCTCTCTCCCGCCGAAGCGTGGACAACGAAAAGATCGCCGACCACCACGCGCTGCTTCCCACCGAGAACCTCCCCTCCGAACTGGATGCCGACCACCGCATCGTCTATGAGATGGTCGCGGGGCGGATGCTCGAAACCTTTTCCGGGGCCTGCGTGAAAGAAAACACTTTCCTTACCCTGCAAAGCGCGGGACATGATTTCACGGCCCGCGGCAGTATCATGGTCGAGACGGGCTGGCGGGCCGTCCTGAATGAACCTGTCGAAGAGAAAGAGGAGGACATGACCCTCCTTCCCGACATCGTGCAAGGCGACGAGCTGCCCGTCAAAGGATGCGGCACGGAACAGAAACAGACCCGGCCGCGCCCCCTTCACACGGAATCGAGCCTGCTGGCGGCGATGGAAACCGCCGGACGCGAACTGTCCGACGAGGCCGAACGCGAGGCGATGAAGGATGCCGGCATCGGCACGCCCGCCACCCGTGCCGCCATCATCGAAACGCTCTTTGCCCGCGAGTATGTCAGGCGAGAGAAAAAGTCGCTTGTACCCACGGACAAGGGACTGGCCGTGTATGCCGTGGTCAGGGACAAGAAGATTGCCGATGTCGCCATGACGGGCGGCTGGGAACTGGCCCTCTCGAAGATCGCCACCGGGGAGATGGACGCCCCGACGTTCCATCGCGGTATCGAGGTCTTCACCTCGCAAATCGCCAAAGAACTGCTGGAAGCAAGAATCGACGGCGCGGAGAGTGACACAGCCTGCCCGCGTTGCGGCAGGCCCGTGGTGTTCTATCCCAAACTCGCCAAGTGTCAGAATCCCGATTGCGGCCTGACCGTATGGAGAACCGTGGGCCGCAAGGAGCTGACCGACAAGCAGCTCGCGGAACTGCTGACCAAAGGCAAAACCGGCACGATCCGGGGATTCGTCAAAAACGGCGGCGGGACGTTCGACGCGGCCCTCACGCTCGATGACCAGTTCAAGACCTCGTTCGTTTTCGAGCCGCGCGATACTCCCAGGCAGGGAAAGAGGAACAAACGGAAATAATCGTTACCTTTGCCACTGGAAAAGACCTGTCATAACGAGATACGCTTGTTTGATAAGGATTTTTTCAGTGGTCGGCGCTTCGGGTGGGAACCCGGGGCGCCTTTCTCTTCCCCGATTATCAACGACCACTAAAAATTCTTATCATGCCAGACAAGCAACACCATACCCCCACGGGGGAATTGTCCTATTACGGACTTTCGTTACTATCCTACCTCAAGGACAGCCACCCGGAACTCATCGCCGAAGGTGAATTCATCGCCGAGCGGGCCGACAGCGCCGCCCAAGCGTACAGCGAGGCGATCCGTTCGGGCTGCAACCACATCGAGGCCGAAGAAATTGCCCGCGAGGAACTCTGCCGCGGACTGCACTTTTCACCCTACAACACGCTGGTAAACATCCTCTGGAGGGAATTCGAGGCGGAGATTCCCGAGGATACCGCCCGGCAGGCGGCTCTACGCCTGCTGCCCCTCTGCCGCGGGGTGCTGGAGAAGTACGACCTCACGGACGACTTCGCCGATACGCCCGACTACGAACTGTTCTATACCGAACTGACGGGAACCATCCAAATACTTCTCGAAGATGGCATTCAATAAGAAAACCCACCTCCGCCAGAATATCGACGCGCTGAAGACGGCCTTCACGCTCGACAGGGAACGGCGGGCGCCGACTCCCGAAGAAGAAAGGACACTCGGCGCATACAGCGGCTTCGGCGCCATCAAGGAAGTGCTGGAAAACCCCACCGGGAAACCGGACAAGGACGGCATGGCAACGCTCGTGGCCGAGTTGCACGAGGTCATCAGGGCGAACACCCCCGACGAACGGGAATACAAGCGCTACATGGACGGGATCAAGAACTCCGTCCTGACGGCTTTTTACACGCCCCCGAAAGTGGCAGACGCCATCGTGGAGGCGATATGGGACACGCGGATCGTCCCCAAACGTATTCTTGACCCCAGCGCGGGAACGGGGGTTTTCGTCAGTGCCGTGGATTTCCACGACCCCTATGCGGAGATCACCTGCTTCGAGAAAGACCCCGCCACGGGGTTGATCCTGAAGCACCTGCACCCCGAAAAACGGGTGCGGGTACAGGGATTCGAGCGCATCGAACCCAAATACGCCGGTTACTACGACGTGGCCGTGAGCAACATCCCTTTCGGGGATGTGGCGCTCTTCGACCCGTTCTTCTCCACCCATACCGACCCCGTGCGGCGGCAAGGCACACGGGCGCTGCACAACTATTTTTTCATGAAGTCCGTCGATATGGTACGCGAGGGCGGCCTGGTGGCATTCATCACCTCGCAGGGAGTATTGAACGCCGAGCAGGGACGCCCCGTGCGCGAGTGGCTGATGAACCGCTGCGAGCCCGTATCGGCCATCCGGCTGCCGAACAACCTCTTTACAGAACACGCGGGGACGGAGGTCGGCAGCGACCTGGTTATCCTGCAAAAGAAAGCCGCCACGGGGGAACTGTCCGAACGGCAGCAGGATTTCATCGAATCCCGCAAGCTGTCGAACGGCATCCAGATAAACAACCTTTTCCAGTCGTTCGACAGAGTGATCCATACCGAGGCCAAAGTAGGCAAAGACCCCTACGGCAAACCGGCGATGGAGTTCACCCACGCGGAGGGCGTGGACGGCATCGACCGGGAGATGCGGCGTATGCTCTCGGAGGATTTCAACCGGCATTTCAACGAGAGTTATTGCCTGGAACATGCTCCGGAACAGACACCCGGTACACCGGAGCGGGAGTTGTCCCGTCCCCGTCAGGCGGAACGCCAGCGTGCCGAAAGACACGAGCCCCGCCTTGCCGGAGAAATCGTCAAGGAAATTATCGCCGACGCCCGTAACCTTCAGCAGCAGCGGGAAGAGGAGGAAAAACGCCGTGTCGTCGCCGAAATGGCGGCGCAGGGCTACCATGTCGATACCGAAACCGGGGAGATTACCCGAATCGAAAACAAACCCGGACAAGCGTTACCGGATTCTGCCGCCACACCCGCCGGAGAACCGACCGGGGAGGATCTGGCCGACTTCGGGGCCTGGTCGAAGGAGCGAGAGAATCGCTTGTGGGAGCAGCACCCGCCGAAACCCGAAGATTTCGGCATGGCGGATACTCCCGTGCAGCACGTGGGCGGAATAACAGAACCGAAACCGCGGGAGGGCTTCGCCGGGTCGCTTTTCGACACGGTGGAAACGGCGGCTGCCGAACCGGTAAACGTGCAGCAGGAACCGTTGCTGACGCTCTACGATCTGTTCGGCTTCAGCGCCGAGGAGCGGCGGCAGGCAGAACTCGGTATATCCAAGAAAAGGAACAGCCGCCGGGGAGCAAAGCGAAAGACGCCCCGACAACCCTCGTTATTCGCCCCGGCCTCCTCTCCGGAGGAACAGAAGAGCGAAATGCCGAAAACGACGCCACCGGAGCGTGATCCCGAAGACTTGTATGCCTCCCTGAACTGGGAGGACAACCCGCCGATCAACGGCTTTTACGAGATGATGATGTCGCTTACCCCGGAACGGAGGGCGGAACTGCGCCGACAAAGCGCCCGGCAGCAGGAAACCCCGGAACAGCGGGAACGGCAGGCGGTACGCCCCCCGACGGAAGCCCCGAAAGACAGACGAAAACAAGCCGCCGGTACGCCGAGAACGGGCGGCCTGTTCGACACGTCGGACAATCCGGAGGAGGAAGAACCCGGTAAAGAAACGCCGCAGATACGGGAGGCGGATATGAAACCCCGCCCGTTCGAGGGTGAGGTCGCCCCCTATTTCCGCGAGGGGACATTCGTCACGGACGGACAAAACCGGGTCGGCTACCTGCGGGGGATTGAATCCCTGCAACCCATGTTCCACCCGCTGGAACTCACGCCTGCACAACGGACGAAAGCCTCCATGTATATCGAGATACGCGATGCCTATTACCACCTTTATAACAACGAGGCGGAAACACTGACGGCGAACCCCGCCCTGCGGGAGATGCTCAACCGGCTTTACGACAATTTCACCGAACGCTTCGGACGGCTCAATGACAAACGCAACCTCGACCTGATCAAGATGGACGCGCGGGGGACGGAGATTCTATCGCTGGAGCGTTACATCGACGGCAAGGCACGCAAAGCCGACATCTTCGAGCGTCCCGTGGCCTTCAATCCCGATGAGATCACGCACGCCGACGACGCTTCGGAGGCCCTTGTGGCCAGCCTGAACAAGTACGGCCGGGTGGAACCTCGCTACATGGCATCGCTCACGGGAACTACCGTGGAGGGAATACTCGGGGAACTGAAAGGACGCATCTATTACAACCCGGAAACGGACGGCTACGAGGTGGCCGACAAGTTCATCGCCGGCAATGTCATCGGGAAAGCCGAACGGATCGAGGCGTTCCTGCGGGAGAATCCCGACCACGCCCCGGCCCGGGAATCGCTGGAGGCTCTGCGCGAGGCGACGCCCAAACCCATCGCTTTCGACGACCTGGATTTCAACCTGGGCGAACGGTGGATTCCAAAAGGTGTTTACGAGCGTTTCGCCTCCTCGCTCTTCGATACGGAGGTGAAGATCACCTTCGCCTCCAACCTGGACGAGTACGGCGTGAAGGCGGAAGCGACGAACGTGAAGATCACGGAGCAGTATGCCGTCAGCGCGCAGACCCGTAAGTACAACGGCCTGCACCTTTTGAAACACGCCCTGCAAAACACTTCGCCCGACATCACCAAGACCGTCCTCAAATGGGTGGACGGCGAACGGCGGGAGGTCAAAGTGCGTGACGGGGAGGCCATACAGCTCGCCAACAGCAAGATAGACGAGATCCGGGGTGCTTTCCCCGAATGGCTGCGCGAGCAGTCGTCCGACTTCAAAGACCGCCTGACAGACCTCTATAACCGTACTTTCAACTGTTACGTGCGCCCGAAGTACGACGGGACGCACCAGGATTTCCCCGACCTCGACCTCAAGGGGCTGGGGATAGACAATCTGTATGACAGCCAGAAGGACGCGATATGGATGGACAAACTGCTCGGCGGAGGGATAATCGACCACGAGGTGCTGCGCCCATAAGGGCATATAGTAAATGTAGGCTTAGCAA
>NZ_QUHH01000048.1:0-7945 GCF_003479515.1 Parabacteroides sp. AF14-59
TTATGATGATTGTAACATCTAATTTAGCTGTACATAGTCATAAAAAATGGATGATTATTATTCCTGTATTATTGTTTTCAATTATATTTGGAATGCGTTATGGAGTTGGAATAGATTATTATGCATATTTGGATATATTTAAATATGGTAATAATTCTTATTATGGAGATTTTGAGCCTGCATTTATGTTTATAATATCTTTGTCTCATTATTTTAATATAGGTTCTTTTGGATATTTTTTTATTTTAGCTTTCATCCAGATTTTATTTTTATACTTATCGTTTATAAAACATAGATTTGTTTTGCCTTTTTTGCCTGTTGTTTTAATATTTACAGGAATAGCAATGACTGGTTTTATGAATTCAATACGCCAAACTATAGCATTTTGTATATTCGTTTTTTCAATACATTATATATCTAACAAAAAACTAATTTCTTATTGTGCATTGATAGTATTATCTTCTTTATTTCATCGATCTGCATTAATTTTGTTTCCTCTTTATTTTTTATGGTATAATAAAGATCAATGGTTTAGTAACATAAACAAGCAAGTAGTACTTGTTTTAATTTCATTTATTACGGCAAATATAATTTCTTTGCAACAAATTGTAGAATATTTTGATCTATTGATAGAGTGGTTGGGATATTCTCGTTATTTAGATAATCATGGTGATAAAATGTATAATGAGTCATCTATTGGATTGGGATATATAATGATTTTGTTTATTTACTTGTTAATTATTACCAATAGTAAAAAGATGAAATTAATGTTTGCAGATAAAACATTTAATATAATGTATGATCTTTTTATAATAGGAGTGCTTTGTGAATTTCTTTTTCACAGTAGTCAAATGATGATGCGAATTACGTATTATTTTAATGGTTTTAAAATAATATTGATGACTTATGCATTATTTTATTTTTATAAGCAACGATTTTCTAATGGCATCTGTTTTGCTAGATTTGTTGTTGTATCATTGATTTTTATCTTGTTTTTTATCAGAATAATTCTTTTCTCAGAAACAAATACAGTACAGTATGTTTTTAGTTTTCAAAAAGAATGGCATTCTATAAAAGATGCTCAACATACTAATATGATTCGAATTTTAAAAGCAAATTGATATGATACCTAAGATTATTCATTATTGTTGGTTTGGAAATAATCCATTGCCTACATTAGCGATAAAATGTATAGCTTCATGGAAAAAGTATCTTCCAGATTATGAAATAAAAGAATGGAATGAGGAGAATTTTGATATAAATATTATTCAATATGTAAAAGAAGCCTATAACGCTAAAAAGTATGCATTTGTAAGTGATTATGCACGTTTTTGGATTTTATATAATTATGGTGGACTTTATTTTGATACAGATGTAGAAATTATTCGTCCTATGGATGAGATTATTATTCGTGGTTCGTTTATGGGATGTGAATACGATGGGAAACCTGGAAGAGGAATGCCTTTAGTTGCTCCTGGTCTTGGTCTTGGAGCAATAAAAGAACTTGCCTTTTATAGGGAAATATTGAGATTATATGATGGAATGAAATTTATTAATGATGATGGAACTTGTAATTTAACAACAATTGTAAAATATACAACACAAGTATTATGCAAATATGGATTAAAAGATATTTCTGGTATACAGGAAGTATCTTCAATTATTATATATCCGCAAGAGTTTTTTTGTCCTTTGCATGGAAGTCAAGTGAAATTTACAAAGAATACATATACAATACATCATTATATGGGGTCATGGGTAAAACAAGGTATTAGGAAGAAAATTATATTTATTATACATAATCTTATTTGCCAATATTATAAAATGAAAATTGCAATATTTCGAACTTTTTTATAGTAGATAATAATTTGTATTATGTATAAGAAAAATGAATTACTTATTATTGGTAGAAAACCAATATTAATAGGGGGAGTTACTATTCATGTAAGTCGATTAATTTCTTTGCTGGATAAAGTGAATGTATTGTATGATTTTTATGATTTAAATATATTTAATGTGTATAGTTTTATTAATGTCATTAAAATAACAAAATATGCACATTTGCATTCATCTTCTCCTTTGTTTCGATTTTTTTTTGTTCTTATTTGCAAAATATTTAATACGAAATCTATAATTACATATCATGGTGATTTAGGACGATTTTCTTCTTTTTATAATTTGATAGACTATCTTTCTGTTCGATTGGTGGATATACCTATTGTTATAAATAAGAAAAGTTATTTTAGAGCAATTATGTATAATAATGAAACAATTTGTATGAGTGCTTATATTCCAAATATGTATGTTGAAACTTTAGATGTATCGATTTTGAATAAGATAAATGAGTTGAAAAAATGTGTAAATTTTCTTGTTTGTACTAATGCTTCTAGCTATGCTTTGGATAAATATGGTAAAGAAATTTATGGTGTCAAAATTTTGGTGGATTTATTCAGAAAACATCCTGACTGGGGATTGATTATATCTGATCCTTCTGGTGGTTATTCTAAATTGTTATGCAATTTAGAAAAAAATATCTTAGTGATAAGTAAACCTCATAGTTTTATTCCAGTTTTAGAGAAATCGGATTGTTTTGTAAGATATACGTCAACAGATGGTGATAGCCTTTCTATACATGAAGCTTTAAACTGTGGTGTACATGTCGTTGCTACAAATGTTGTAGACAGACCTGAAAATGTTTATCAGGTTCTCCATGGAGATATAGATCAATTAACTTCTTTATTTCAACACTTGGAACTTGAAGGTGTTAAACCGAAGTGTGAAATTGATGATTTACTTGAGATTGATATTTTGAAATTTTATAAAAAACTATTTTTAGATAATAACACAAATAATTTAATATCTTAAGTTGAATTTTACTATGTTGTAGCAAGTTTTCTTATTTGCTGATTCATTGATCTCTATTAATAGCATTATAAATACAACAAAAGTATCTTTTACTTATATGATAATTCTTAAAGAAAATTGTTAGGTATAAATCGATTAACTATAAATGGATTTAGGTAGATATTATTATACTCTTCGTTATTTAAAGTTCTGTCAACTTTTTTATCAGGTGATATACCGGATAAGAAAATTGATCAGACATTACATCGGATTTAGATACCCCTTGTTACTACATCAAAAAGGAATTTCATTATCTTTTTATTCTTTTATTTCTAAAAATAACAGTTTATATAAAGATGATATTTTCTGTTTTTTAAATCAGACATCAAAGTTTATTCATTGGAATGATGAGAAATATGGGAAACTGTGGTCTTATAATCTAAATTATATGGACTTTCTTCATCAGGATAACTCTTCTTTGGAAATTGGACGTTACTGGATCAATAGATTTATAAATGAGATAAAATTAAACAGAAATGGTTTGGAACCTTATCCAATTGCTTTGCGAGGCATTAATTGGATTAAATTTATCTCTCTGAATTATTCGAATATTTCATTGGAAGAGAAAAAAATATGGGATGCCTCGCTATATGCCCAATATAAAATTCTGCAGGATAATTTGGAATACCATTTATTGGGAAATCATTTGTTAGAGGATTCTTTTTCTTTGTTATGGGCTGCCTTGTATTTTGAAGATAAATTAATTTATAGACAAGCGGAGCAATTGTTATTCAAAGAACTGGAGGAGCAAATTTTGCCTGATGGAGCTCATTATGAATTAAGCCCAATGTATCACGAGATTCTTTTGGATCGTTTATTAGATTGTATCAATATTAGTAAAAATAATCATCGGTTTGATAAGCAAATATTACTTACAAATTGGTTGGAGGAGAAGGCTGTTTTAATGTTAGGATGGCTGGAGGCAATCATATTTAGGGATGGTTCAATACCGTTGTTTAACGATGCGGCAAATGGAATAGCTCCTACATCAAATGAAATATTCGCTTATGCGCAGCGATTAGGTTTAGTTTGGGTAAAGATCCCTCTAAAAGAATCTGGTTATCGTAAATTTTCATCTTCCCGAATAGAATTGACTATGGATGTTGGTATGATTGGACCGGATTATATTCCAGGTCATGCTCATGCTGATACATTTAATTATGAACTTCGGATAGATGGTAAGCCTTTTATTGTTGATACGGGAATCTCAACGTATAATAAAAATAAACGGCGGCAATATGAACGGGAAACAAGAGCTCATAATACAGTGACATTAGAGGATATGAGTTCTAGTCAAGTTTGGGGAGGATTTCGAGTTGCAAAGCGTGCTACTATAATTCTTTTAGTTGAAGAGGAAGATAAAGTGAGGGCTATTCATAATGGATATGAGGATTTAGGTGTTAAACATGAGAGAATATTCCGTAAAACAGGAGATTGCATAATAATCAGTGATAGCTTATTAGCCAGTACATCTATTCAAGGAATAAATATCATAATTTTTAGTCCTTCTGTACAAATTCTGTCGGTAGAGAATAATTTGGTTTATACAAATCAGGGGAGAATATTAATGAATGGAGTTGACTGTATTCGGTTAGAAGAGTGTGAGGTATCCAATTCTTACAATGTCCGTCTGAGTACACATAAGATCTGCTGTTTATTTACTTCTCATATGGAGTATTTTATATATTTATAGTACATTGTAATGAAAATTCTTTTTTTAACGGATAATTTTCCTCCAGAAGTAAATGCTCCGGCAACTCGAACGTTTGAACATTGTAGACAGTGGGTTCTGGATGGAATAGATGTTACAGTAATAACCTGTTTCCCTAATTTCCCTCAGGGAAAAGTTTATAGAGGATATAAAAATAAGTTTTGTCAAAGTGAGATAATAGACGGCATACATATTATTCGTGTTTGGACTTATATAACAGCTAATAAGGGATTTGTAAAACGGACATTAGATTATATAAGTTTCTCTGTTTCTGCTTTCATTACCGGATTATTTCAAAAAACGGATTTGATTATTGCTACTTCCCCTCAGTTTTTCACAGCTTTGGCGGGACGAACATTGTCTTTCTGGAAAGGAAAGCCCTGGATAATGGAAGTCCGTGATCTATGGCCTGAATCTATTAAGACAGTGGGAGCAATGAATGACAATATCTTGATTCGATATTTTGAATGGCAGGAAAAACGTTGTTATCATTCCGCTCAAAAAATCATAGTAGTGACAGATTCTTTTAAACGAAAGCTGGTAGAAAGAGGTATTGATTCGTCAAAAATAGAAGTTGTAAAAAACGGAGTGAACCGATCTCTTTTTGTTCCTGAGGTTAAAGATCTGCAGTTGTTGAATGAATTAGGTTTACAAAATAAAAAGATTATCGGCTACATCGGTACACATGGGATGGCACATAAATTGGATTTCATTCTGCAATGTGCTAAAAAGATGGAAGGAAAGAATAATTATCATTTTATTTTTCTTGGAGATGGAGCTGAAAAGCGCAACCTATTGGATTTGAAGGAAAAAATGAACCTCAAAAATGTGACAATGCTTGATTCTGTGTTTAAGTTAGAAGTAAAAAGGTATATTTCTATTTTGGATATTGCTTTGATAAATTTGCGGAAATCGGAACTGTTTACGACTGTTATTCCTTCCAAGATATTTGAAAATGCAGGTATGGAAATCCCTATTTTAATGGGAGTGAATGGTGAGGCTCGCGAGATTATTGAGTCTTATCATGCCGGTTTATGTTTCGAGCCAGAGTCTGAAATTGATTTTTGTGAAAAGTTGGACTTATTGTTGACGGATAAAAACTTATACAACGAATGTAAAGAGGGGTGTAGGAAATTATCCTTGGACTTTGATCGTAATTTGTTGGCAAACAAAATGCTTCAAATAATTACAAAAATAAATGGTGAAAAATAATTTTCAATGAAAACAATAATGCTCGTCTTCGGGACCCGTCCCGAAGCAATTAAAATGGCTCCCTTGGTGAAGGAGTTTGAGAAGTATCCAGAACAGTTTAAAACAGTGGTTTGTGTGACTGGTCAACATCGCGAAATGCTGGATCAGGTGCTTCATCTTTTTGAAATCCATCCAGATTATGATTTGAATATCATGAAGCAAGGACAGGATTTATATGATGTGACTGCCCGTGTCCTTACCGGCATGCGGGATGTACTCAAAGAAGTACAACCGGATCTCGTCCTGGTACATGGTGATACGACTACTTCGACGGCTTCTGCTTTGGCTGCTTTCTATCAGCAGATACCGGTGGGGCATGTTGAAGCGGGGCTTAGGACACATAACATGTATAGTCCCTGGCCGGAAGAGATGAACCGTTTGATAACGGGGAGGATTGCTACGTATCATTTTTCTCCGACTCAATTAAGCTGTCAAAATTTATTGGATGAAGGTGTGAAGCAGAAGTCTATTCTTGTCACAGGAAACACTGTGATCGATGCTTTATATCTGGTAGTCGATAAAATTAAAGGAAATGAAGAGTTACAAAAGGCATTGACGGAAGAATTAAAAACTGCCGGATATGAAATCAGGGATCGTCGCCTTGTTCTTATTACCGGACACCGCCGCGAGAATTTTGGAGAGGGGTTCATTCAAATGTGTAAAGCTATCAAGGCATTGGCAGAGAAGTATCCGGAAACGGATTTTGTTTATCCGATGCATCTGAATCCGAACGTGCGTAAACCGATTCATGAGGTTTTCGGAAATTCGGATTTGCAGAATATGTTTTTCATTGAACCGTTGGAATACTTGCCGTTTGTTTACCTGATGGAAAAATCGACCATTGTGCTTACCGATAGCGGTGGAATACAAGAAGAGGCTCCGGGATTAGGTAAACCGGTATTGGTTATGCGTGATACAACCGAACGTCCTGAGGCTCTGGAAGCAGGAACGGTTAAATTGGTGGGGACAGATTATGATAAGATTGTACATGAAGTTTCCGCTTTGCTGGATGATAAAGGATATTATGATAAAATGAGTAAAGCTGTGAACCCTTATGGAGATGGTAAGGCTTGTGAAAGAATTGTTCATTTTGCAATGACAATTTGTTTCATAAATACATAGTTACTATCATTTGTGATATGAAGCAAACGCGAGAATACATATTATCTGAAATAAAAAAGACTTTACAAACGGTAGCACCGAATGCGAAGGCTATGCTGTTTGGTTCTAGGGCGAGGAATGATGCCCGCGAAGATTCAGATTGGGATATTTTAATTTTGATCGAAAAAGATAAGATTAGGAACGAGGATTTTGATTTTACTGATCCGTGAGATATCCCGGTCGGTAATTCCGGAGACGTCCATGCTTTCAGCATGTTTTCGGTAAGCCTTCAACAGACAATCATAGATGGCATATCCGGTCGCTTTGTTGCAGCGAATCATGCGTCGGTAGTTTTCTTTGTAACTCATGCGGTAAATAATTTGTACAGACCACCGATCAGTCTCGCAGCCATCAGACTGTAACCGGCAATATCTATGGGTTCCTTTCCAGAAGGCGTTGGGACGTCCGTAGGCGGTGATACCGAAGAAATTGTTATGTTCCTTTGCAGTGTACTTTCTCCCCAGCCGGTTTCGATGGCCGATTGGGCAAGGATAACAACCGGATTGATTCCGAAACATTCCCCCGCCTTTTGGGCGGGAGAGTGGTATAGTTTGATAAATTCCTGTTTTAACATGACGGATGATTGATACGTTACTATTCGATTTCCGGACGGTCCGAACCACCTCCTGTAGGCGGAGTGACGGTTTCGGTATCCATCTTTTCATATTTGGCATTTTTGCGGATCTCGTTGAGCATGGTGCCCGGTGAGAAGACGATACGAGCCTTGTTGAAGAGGGAGACATTGAAGTCCTTTTCGTTTTCAGTTCCTTTGCTGCCTGCAACCATACGGAAGTTACCCAAGCGGCTCATCTGGATCACATCGCCTTCTTCCAGGCGTTCTTCCATGACGGAAAGAAGACCTTCGATGACGAGCATCACATCACCAATAAAAGCGGTGCTTCGAACGGCAATCAGATC
>NZ_QUHH01000048.1:7955-10798 GCF_003479515.1 Parabacteroides sp. AF14-59
GGTGCCCGGTGAGAAGACGATACGAGCCTTGTTGAAGAGGGAGACATTGAAGTCCTTTTCGTTTTCAGTTCCTTTGCTGCCTGCAACCATACGGAAGTTACCCAAGCGGCTCATCTGGATCACATCGCCTTCTTCCAGGCGTTCTTCCATGACGGAAAGAAGACCTTCGATGACGAGCATCACATCACCAATAAAAGCGGTGCTTCGAACGGCAATCAGATCGCAAAGCTTATTGAAATTGAGTTTCTTCAATGAACGGACCTGTGCATAAAATAATTAGGAACCGGCGGCAGCGTCTTTGCGCATGTCGGGGCGTTTTACTAAGTGGAAACTTAAAGCCATAATTTATTAATTGAAAGTTGATAATTGAAAATTACTGGTTGGTTATCGATAACATGACAAAGATATGAACCCAGAAAAACGGTTGTGACATGAAATGACGTTAGCGGTTATAGAAAGTTTAATAAGGGAGAATAAACATACAAATAGCACGCATAAACATTGATTTTCATTTCTTTAAATGGTATTTATTTCTTATCTTAGAGGTAATTAATACATATGGAAATGGAAGAAGAAAAATTTAAAATCCGCAGTTACGGATGGACGGAACTGGCACTTTGTTATAATCCGAATCTGCACCCGAACTCGGCATCACGCTTGTTACATCGTTGGGTAGTAAGAAACGAAAAACTGGTTAAAACATTAAGAGCAGCCGGGTTCTGCGAACGGCAACGAAAACTGACACCGAAACAGGTCGGGGTGATCGTTGGTTTTTTAGGGGAACCGTGATTGAATTGAAAATTGAGAATTGAAAATTTAAAAGTCCCTTATTTTGGATGCGAAAGATATATGTTTTGAAGATGAAATAAGGGACTTTTGAAGGTGAAAGATATATGCTTCAAGGAAGAGGAGATCGGTTTAGTTAGCATAGAATGTTGTTTTACAGCATGATACTAAAAGATTATGCGTAAACCGATTAATACGAATAAAAAAAAAGAACAACGAACATGTTCCTGAAGAGTATGTGGCTTTTATGATCTCACTTTTTGCCGGGCTGAAGCAGAACGGTCTGTTCGGTGATTATTCATACAAGAAGATCGCTGAATTTATAAATCCGTTTTTCATATTTAAGTATGCAGCGAGTACCGTTTGCAAAAACATGAAACTATTCGACAAATACTCGGACTATTACACTGAAATACAAGAGTTTATAAAAACATTAAAAAACAAAGTCAAATCAACAGACAAAAAATAATATTTATTAACCCGCTGTGAAACAGCATTCTAAGAAATACAGAACGGGTAAAATTGGTACTATAATCCGGAGATGTTCATATCTACCTTTGCAGAGAGATTAAATGAAGTAAGTTCTTTGTTTTGCTGTAATCTGAAAAAATGCCGGAGGCTTATATATCTTTATAAAAAGTTCTTTCTATATTTATATAGCCTTGCAGACCTTAGGACAAAACGATTTCACCGCATAGCCTATATCGCTCATTTTCAGAAAACTAAGAACAACAAACTAATTTCATTTTCGATTTCAGTAATTTTTTACTTTTAAATTGTATTGTTATGAAAAAGAAAAAGATTGAAAATGAATTACTTACGAAAGATTCTTCTGTTAGGGACCTTCTCGGACAAACTTTTATCAAGACACCCCGTTCGATGTTTAAACGGATGCAAAGTAACAACATTATCGACCGCCAGGTGGCTCATTTGCACCTCTTGCTATTCGGTCTTTGTTATCACACTGACGGGTTTTGTACTGTAAATAAAAGGACTTATATCTGCCGTAGAGGAGAATTCATCGGAAAACAAGCCACCCTGGCTAAATGGATGGATATAAGTGCCAGTACACTGAGCCGCTTATTAAAGAGAATGAACTATCTTGGACTGGTATCCCTTCAGCATGTCATCGGTGGAAGCCGCATCTGTCTGACCGGTTACGATGAATTTACTTTTGTACCTACCGAACCGGAAACCGGAAGAAAGGAAAAGAATGACGTCCCTAAAAGTTCAGCGGCAGCCCAAATGGCTGAAGCCGAAAGAAACATGGGAGGACGAAGCATGCAGGATTCTACAAACTTACCTAACTAATGACGATTATGGAAGCAATAGAATCTATACGCCAGATGGAAGAAGCGGTGATTAGAAGCTGTTTCCGAAAATAAAAAGAAACGCCTCGCCATCCTTATTCATATTGCCAAACGCCGTGAACAGTTACGGCATTTCTCGGAGAATCAGGATAGGCCCGGGGGCGGTAATTGTGCTAATACGGTAATGTGCCAATATGCCAATGGGGGTGGCAATAGATTCAGTATTTATCAGAGTTGAATGTTTCAATAATTATCAGAGTTGAACTATCCTATAATCAAAGTGACATGACTATTACAGGTTCATTTGCCGTTGGTTTTAACCAACGGTCTACAGATTGTATCCCTTTTTGGGCTTTAGCCGCATTTCTCTTAAATAGCGAGACTGTTAAAAATGGGACTAAAGTCCAATGAGATAAATTATTACTAATCCGTCAGTTAAAACTGACGGCAAATGAACCTGTAACTAAGTATGTCTTATTGATGACTGAGGCTTATGCTCAGATAGGTTCAATTATTTCTAATCAAATAATAAATGAAATTTATATCTAAACTAATTATTGGGGGAGGTATTTTATTGCTTCCCTGGAATACGTATGCTCAGTTTACTAGAAAACTGAATTACCGGACAGAGACCGGGATCGGCTTTAGCGGAGGGGAACATACGCCTTTCTGGCTGACTGCGAACAAACAAGGGCTTTCGTCTATCGAAAAGAATAACGGTTATCTGCGTGCCGGGATTTTCCGGGA
>NZ_QUHH01000049.1:0-1855 GCF_003479515.1 Parabacteroides sp. AF14-59
AAAAAGAATCATATAAAAATAAAAAATTATTAATTATCCATATAAAATCAATGATTTGTTACTTCAATAAATGGGGATGGTTTTACGACAAAGAGCGGAAATTTGTTAACGAAAAAATTTTGAATGAATTAAAAAAATAGCATCTTATTACAAAAAACATATTAAACGAAATTGTATACCAGTAAAATATAAATACAATTAAATATCTAAAAGTCTGTCATCCTTAAATCCCAAAAGACAACAGACTTTCCATCTTCAAATATCCTTCTTCTTCTCCCATCCCAGCCCCGGATAATACTGATCGAGGATGATATAGAATAGATGATATTTGCAGATCACATGACGGATCCATCGTTCGCTGACCAGTAGTTTTTCACTGATAGCGGTAATATCACGGTCGGTGATACCCGATAGATCCATTTTCCGACAATGCAAATTGTAAGCCTGCAACAAACAATGATAGATAGCAAACCCTGTTGCCTTGTTCCGCCGTATCATCTGGTAATAATTATCATGCCAGCTCATACAGCGAACAGTTTATACAGGCAACCGATACCTCCGACCGCCATCAGGCAATAACCGGCAATATCTATGGGTTCGATATCTGATTTTATTCCCCGGTCGCTCTGGTGCAAAGCGAGAGTATCGCTCCGATCGCAGTCAGGGTTACCTCCGTTTCCTTCAGGAGAAGCGAGAGGACGATGATCGCCATCAGGAAGAGGACCAGGAAAGGGATCAGGACAGGGACAGTCACCGGCAGCCGGTTTTTGCTTGCGGGGAAAGATGATCCGGGCAAGGGTGGTGAGAAAATTGAGTATGGTTTCAAGAATATTCATGATAACTGATTATTAATACTTTTGCAAATTGACACTAACATCCGCAGGTAAGCCGCACGGTTATCGCCGTTTACTTCACTGATATACTTACTGTAAGCGATCTCTTTGGCATAAGCGGCAGGATGATCACTGAGCGAAGCTGCTACCGGATAAGCGGTATGGATCAAACGGGCAAAGTCCATGAAACTATCTGCAGGTGAATCGTAAGAACGATACCAGAGGGAGACTTTGGAGGAATCATCTCCGGATAAATTCGTTTTTACTCCCTTCCAGAAAGCATTGGAACGGCCATAGGCAGTGATACCGAAGAAATTATTATACTCCTTTGCCAGGGTGCTTTCCCCCCACCCTGTTTCGATGGCGGATTGGGCAAGGATAACGACCGGATTGATTCCGAAACATCCCCCCGCCTTTTGGGCGGGAGAGTGATATAGTTTGATAAATTCCTGTTTTAACATGACGGATGATTGTTACGTTACTATTCGATTTCCGGACGGTCCGAACCACCTCCTGTAGGCGGAGTGACGGTTTCGGTATCCATCTTTTCATATTTGGCATTTTTGCGGATCTCGTTGAGCATGGTGCCCGGTGAGAAGACGATACGAGCCTTATTGAAGAGGGAGACATTGAAGTCTTTTTCGTTTTCAGTTCCTTTGCTGCCTGCAACCATACGGAAGTTACCCAGGCGGCCCATCTGGATTACATCGCCTTCTTCCAGGCGTTCTTCCATGACGGAAAGAAGACCTTCGATGACGAGCATCACATCACCAATAAAAGCGGTGCTTCGAACGGCAATCAGATCACAGAGCTTATTGAAATCGAGTTTCTTCAATGAACGGACCTGTGCATAAAATAATTTAGAACCGGCGGCAGCGTCTTTGCGCATGTCGGGGCGTTTTACTAAGTGGAAACTTAAAGCCATAATTTATTAATTGAAAGTTGATAATTGAAAATTACTGGTTGGTTATCGATAACATGACAAAGATATGAACCCAGAAAAACGGTTGTGACATGAAATG
>NZ_QUHH01000049.1:1865-6951 GCF_003479515.1 Parabacteroides sp. AF14-59
ACGGCAATCAGATCACAGAGCTTATTGAAATCGAGTTTCTTCAATGAACGGACCTGTGCATAAAATAATTTAGAACCGGCGGCAGCGTCTTTGCGCATGTCGGGGCGTTTTACTAAGTGGAAACTTAAAGCCATAATTTATTAATTGAAAGTCGATAATTGAAAATTACTGGTTGGTTATCGATAACATGACAAAGATATGAACCCAGAAAAACGGCTGTGACATGAAATGGCGTTACCGGTTATAAAGAGTTTAATAAGGGAGAATAAATATACAAATAGCACATTAAACTTTGATTTTCATTTCTTTATATGGTATTTATTTCTTATCTTAGAGGTAATTAATACACATGGAAATGGAAGACGAAAAATTTAAAATCCGCAGTTACGGATGGACGGAACTGGCACTTTGTTATAATCCGAATCTGCATCCAAACTCTGCATCACGTTTACTGCACCGCTGGGTGGTGAGAAACGAAAAACTGGTCAAAACATTAAAAACTGCCGGGTTCTGCGAACGACAACGAAAACTGACACCGAAACAGGTCGGGGTGATCGTTGATTTTTTAGGAGAACCGTGATTGAATTGAAAATGAAGAATTGAAGATTGAAAATTTGAAAGTCCCTTATTTTGGATGCGAAAGATATATGTTTTGAAGATGAAATAAGGGACTTTTAAAGGTGAAAGATATATGCTTCAAGGAAAAGGAGGTCGGTTTAGCTAACATAGAATGTTGTTTTGCAGCATAATACTCAATAATTATGCGTAAACCGATTAATAAGAATAAAAAAAAAGGATGATAAACATGTTCCTGAAGAGTATGTGACTTTTATGACCGCACTCTTTGCCGGACTGAAGCAGAACGGTCTGTTCGGTGGTTATTCATACAAGAAAATTACCGAATTCATAAATCCGTTTTTCAAATTTAAGTATGCAGCGAGTACCGTTTGCAAAAACATGAAACTATTCGACAAATATTCAGACTATTACGCTGAAATACAAGAATTTATAACAATCATAAAAAACAAAGCCAAACCAACAGGGAAGAAATAACAATTTATTAACCAGCTGTAAAACAACATTTTAAGAAATACAAAACGGGTTAAATTGGTACTACAATCCGAGGATGTTCATATTTACCTTTGTATCAGCAAAATGAAATACGCTCTTTGATTCCTTTTAAAAGCTGAAAAAAATGCCGGAGGCCTTATAGTTCTTTATAAAGAATATTCTTTCTATATTTAAAGAGAAAAATAAAGCCGTCATCGAAGTCAAATATGGACACCTATTAAACCATTTGTAATCAACCAATTAAAGGAAATAATCCGTAATCATGCGCTAATAAGAATATTAACTAAAAAATTAGTATCATGAAAGGTATTAAAATCATTGAAAATGAAAGTGTTGCATTAGATTACCTGGGAAAGGCCTTTATAAAGATTCCCAGAAGTATAATGGACCGGTTGGACAGTACCCGGTTGGTTGAACGCCAGATGGCCCGTCTGCATTTATGTCTGTTCGGGTTGTGTTATCACACTGACGGTTATGTGATGCTGGACAATCGCAAAGTCAGTTGCCGGCGGGGGGAATATGTCGGTACACAACGCCAGTTGGCCGAAGCCGCAGGGATCAGCCTCGGGTCACTGAGCCGGTTGATCGACAAAATGGTGAAATTACAACTGATCTCCGTCACCCATATACCGGGAGGAAGCCGTATATTAGTGAAGGGGTATGCTGTTTTTACCTGGATACAGGAAAGCAAAGAGACTCAAAAAAATACACCGTCCACAGATGCAGCCGTCCAAATGGCGGAAGCAGAAAGAAACATGGGAGGACGAAGCATGCAGGATTCTACAAACTTACCTAACTAATGACGATTATGGAAGCAATAGAATCTGTACACCAGGTGGAAGAAGCGGTGATTTGTACACTCCTATCTTCTGAATCTGCCATATGGCAGGTGGCTCCGGTACTGAAACCGGAGATGTTCAGCGATCCGTTGTTGTCCTTTGTTTACTCCGCAATCTGTTCGCTGAACAGCCGGGGTGAAAAAGCGGATCTGGTGACTACCGACATCGAGATGCGGTGCCTGAATGAAAAACGCTGGAAGGAGATGAACGGGATCACGGTGATCAATGCAGCCATGACGCAGATACGGCATACCGGAAATCTGAAACAATATGTCGAAGAAGTGAAACGCCAGTATATGCTTCGTTTGCTCGCCACGCTATTCTCTACGTTGCAAGCAAAAGCCAACTGTTTCGATTCTTCTTATATGGCTCTTGTTGAAGAAGCTGAATCGTCTTTAATGGCACTGCGGGAAACCGGTATTGCAGGCAAACAGATCTGCCGGATCGGTAAAACGGCCAATGAAGTCCTGAAGATGCACCGCGACAGGTTGGAAAGCGGTATCGATAATATGTGTGTCCGGACGGGTATCGAGGAATTCGATTACGTGACCGGAGGCCTTTACAAAGGGGAGCTTACTGTTGGAGCGGGACGTCCCGGTGACGGTAAAACGGCTGTCGCCATGCAGATTGCCATGAATGCGGCCCTGGCAGGGAAGCATGTTTGTTTCTTCAGCCTGGAGATGACGGCTTTGCAGACGATGAACCGCTTGTTTGCCGGTTACGGGGGGGTGGATGCCAATCATTTGCGTATCGATGGGGCTAATCCGGCGGATTTGACGAAGATGGAGAAAATGGCGGATGAGTTCCAGAACCTGCCGTTATATTTTGACCATACCTCGGCGAACAGCGTAGAAAATATCCGTGCCCAAGTGATGCTTCAGAAACGTAAAAATCAATGTGACCTGGCAGTGGTCGATTACCTCCACATGATGAAAATAGAGAATCATGGAAAGGAGACAATGGATCAGATGATAGGACGCAATATACAGGGATTAAAACAACTGGCGTTGGATGCCGATATTCCGATACTCGTTCTTTCGCAGATGAACCGTAACAGTGTGAACCGGACGGATAAAGCTCATATCCCAGACCTGCATGACCTGCGCGACTCAGGCGTGATCGAACAGGTGGCGGATTGTGTGTACTTCGTTTATATACCGGAACGGAATGGAATCGAAAAGGATGAGATCACCGGAGAAAGTTTGCATCTGGTAGGGAAATTATATATCAGGAAAACACGTAACGGGTCAACCGGGATTGCCCGTTATCGCTATAATGAGAGTTACACCCGCATCACCAACTATAATACCGGCAGACGATCATGACAAAGTTGGAAATAGAACAATTGAAATCGTCGCTTCGTATTGAAGAGGTGGTCGGAAGATATGTAAAACTGGACCGGAAAGGGATAAGTTATGTCGGACTTTGTCCGTTTCACGAAGATCATCATCCGTCGCTCATGGTGAATCCCCAAAAGCAAACATTCAATTGCTTTGCCTGTGGAGAGCATGGGGATGCGATCGGGTTCGTACAGAAGATGGAACATTGCACTTTTATGAGTGCAGTGGGGAAATTGAAAATTGAAAATGGAGAATTGAAAATAAATGAGAGAAAGGTAAAGCCTGTCGACAGGAATAGCGATGCGAAGCAACTGTCCACTGTCACTTGTCAACTTTCAACTGAAAAAAACTTGCAGTTTTTTTCCTCCCTTCTGCCTTATGCTTGCGGTAACTCAGAATTGACGCCTGCGTATCTGGATTTTGAAGTAGGACAGTCTCCTGTAAACGTTCCGAAAGAATGGTATGCCATGCGTAACCGTGTCATTTTCCCGATCCGTAACGAAGCCGGACAGCTGATTGCTTTTGCTGCCCGCAAATTAACGGATGACAATCCGGATGAACCGAAATATATCAATACTTCGACAGCCGACGGATATAAAAAGAGCGAAAATCTGTATGCCCTTTACCGGGCAAAAGAGGCTATCATCCGACAGGGCTTCGTTTTTGTGGTGGAAGGTTACAAGGATGCGATCGCCATGTATGCAGCAGGTTTCACCAATACGGTTGCCTTATGCGGTACGGCACTGACCACCGGACAGATCGCCTTGCTGCAAAAATATACGAACCGGATCTGTCTGTTACTGGACGGGGATAAGCCGGGACGGGAGGCGGCACGTAAAATATCCTTGTCGCTCGATCCGGTTTCGATGGAGGTACAGACGATTTTTCTGCCGGAAGGGGAAGATCCCGATTCTCTCTTTCGCAGATGCGGCAAAGAGGCGTTTGTTTCCCGGATCGGCAGGTATCAGTCGAAGCCTCATTTATCGGAAGAACTGTTGTTGACGACTTGCCTGTTGTTTCAGGATACTTATTATATGTTCAAAGGTTCGCTTTGTCTTTTTACGGAATTATTGAACAGCATTCTCCGAACGGACGACCTGCTTTTGGAGAATAAAGAGAACCGGGCGATATTGACTCATTTGGCGGAAGGCCATCCGGAGTCAGGTTTGTCACCGGTATTGAAAAGGGTTGCGGATGAGTTGCATGTGGAATATGATCAGGCGATCTATCAGGAAAAGGAGCAGTTCGGTTCACTTTATCCTGAGGCTGCCAATGTGATGGAGATGTTTCTGATCCGGTTATTCTTTTTGTATGCGGAAAACCGTATCCTCCGGGATATACAAAAACAGGTTCGCTTGTTATTGGAAACTGTTCTCGAAAATAAAGAGAAACGCCTCGCCATCCTTATCCATATTGCCAAACGCCGTGAACAGTTACGGCATGTCTCGGAGAATCTGGATAGGCCCGGGGCGGTAATTGTGCCAATATGCCAATGGGGATGGCAATAGATTCAGTATTTATCAAAATTGAACTATCCTATAATCAAAGTGACATGACCATTACAGGTTCATTTGCCGTTGGTTTTAACCAACGGTCTACAGATTGTATCCCTTTTTTGGCTTTAGCCGCATTTCTCTTAAATAGCGAGACTGTCTAAAATGGGACTAAAGTCCAAAGAAATAGAGCATTTACTAATCCGTCAGTTAAAACTGACGGCAAATGAACCTGCAACTAAGCATATCTTATTTATGACTGATGGCTTATGCTCGAATAAGCTCAAATCTTTCTAATCAAATAATAAATGAAATTTATATCTAAACTAATTATTGGGGGAGG
>NZ_QUHH01000005.1:0-223 GCF_003479515.1 Parabacteroides sp. AF14-59
GTGACTTAGCCATTACAGGTTTATTTGCCGTCAGTTTTAACTGACGGTTTACATGTTGCTTCTCTTTATTGGCTTCAGCCACATTTCTCTTCAATAGAGAGACTGCTTAAATGGGACTAAAGTCCAAAGAGAGAGAGCATTTACTAATCCGTTGGTTAAAACCAACGGCAAATGAACCTGTAACTAAGCATGTTTTATGTATGACTGATCGCTTGCTCGGATA
>NZ_QUHH01000005.1:233-322116 GCF_003479515.1 Parabacteroides sp. AF14-59
GCATGTTTTATGTATGACTGATCGCTTGCTCGGATAGTTCAATTATTTCTAATTCAGAGCGATTGCCTTGTTATGCAAAATGAAGTTTAGGCTCGTTTTAAAGAATGACTTATCTTTGTCGTTAAAAAGGAAAAATGGCAAAGAACAGGAAAGAAGAATATAAAGAACAGAATCTGTTGTTTCTGGAAGAAATTGCTTTGCAGGAAGGTGTAAAGAAACTGGCAGGGGGAATATTATATAAAGTAACGGAGCCGGGCAGTGGGACTGTTTCTCCCGGGCCGGATAACGTTGTTTCCGTGCATTACCGGGGAACTCTGATCGATGGGCGTGAATTTGATAATTCATACGAACGTAACTGCCCGGAGGCTTTCCGGCTGAATCAGGTAATAGAAGGATGGCAGATAGCACTTCAACAGATGCATGTAGGGGATAAATGGGTCGTTTATATACCATATACCTCCGGCTATGGAAACCGGGCTTCCGGTCCGATACCGGCATTTTCTACCTTGATCTTTGAAGTGGAGTTGCTGGGAATTGCTTAGTCTGCCAGGAAAACAACCTCGAGTCCATCGTAGGCGGCACGTAAAGGTGCAGGAAGGTGAGCATCCAATTCGGCTTGTGTTCCATGCAAGGTACGTGCAAGATGAGTGAGGTAGACAGGTTGTCCAATGGATGGGGTGTAACGTTTTGTAGCCGTTAAGACACGTACGATCTGTTCGATCTGTGCCACACTGGTGTGCGTAAAAAGGCGGTAGTCACTGTCATGTCCCATTCCTATTGTCGCTTCCATGATCAAGGCAGTGATAGGAGTTCCCTTCTGATGTGCGTCGATCCCGATCAGACGGGTTGCCGTTGCTGTGAGCCCGGATGTGTCTGTAGCGTAAAGTATACGCGTTCTTTGTTTTTCAATCAGATAAATAAGAGCCTGTTCAAAGAGATGGTCCGTTGCGTGATTTCCCGGAAGCGGAGTAAAAGTCAAATCGCCTATCGTGATTTGCTGTCCGATGTAAATAGGAGTGATCACAGGAAGATCCAGATTCAGCTCTTTAGCGGCTTTTTCAAATTCATCTTTTGCTATGTCGTACCAGGTCTGACTTAAGTAGACTTGTTTGATACCAAGTTTGAGAGCCGCAGAAGGGTTGTAGTGGTCGCCGTGCGAATGTGTGTAGAAGATGACTTCCGGATGGCAATCGGCAGGCAGCATATCTTTGTCAGTCGGCGTGAAATCAATGAGAATATGTCCGTCCACAAGGATACTCGTTAAGCGGCGTAGTTCCCCGCGCTCATCCCGTCCGTCCCAGTCGGCAGCACCTGTCCCTAAAAAGCGGACAGTGATACGCTCGTCCGTTTTTGCATTAAAAAGGTTTGCTTTGATACTGTCGGGAGTTCCAGCCAGCAGAGTCGATGCTGTCAATCCTACAAATGTTCTTCTATCCATGGCTTTTTATGTATAGGGAGTGTATCTAAAGTCCTTTATACGGAACTTCGGATACACTCCTTTGTTTGAGGTTATTTTTCTGATATCGGATTTTATTCTCCCTTTTCGATCTGTTCCTGTACGATGGCGTCTACGACAGCAACTGTTGTCAGGTTGACGATGTCGCGGGTAGAGCTTTCTACGTCGGTGAAGTGGATCGGTTTGTTCAATCCCATCTGGATCGGGCCGATCGTTTCGGTGATACCCAGTGCATCCAGTAACTTATAGGCACTGTTGGCTGAACTTAAATTAGGAAATACTAAAACGTTGACATCTTTTCCTTTCAGCTTGTTGAACGGATACATCTCGTCGCGTAGTTTCTTGTCGAGAGCGAAGTTTACCTGCATTTCTCCGTCGATCATGATCTCCGGATGGTTCTTGTGCAGATAATCGATGGCATCGTGTACTTTCTGCGGGCTGCCTTGTTTGTCGGAACCGAAGTTTGAATAAGACAACATAGCCATTACCGGATCGTGTGCAAAGAATTTCACGGCGTCGTGTGTAAGACGGGCGATGTCGATCAGCACTTCTGTGGACGGATGGCGGTTGATCAATGTATCGGAGATGAAGAAAGTGCCTTTCTTGCAAGTCATAATATTCATGGCTCCGAAGTGTTTGTATGAAGGACGGATGCCGATAATCTCTTCAGCCAGCTTCGTTACTTCCGAATAGCGGCTGTAAACACCGGTAACGAATGCATCTGCATCGCCTGTCGCTACCATCATCATACCGAATGCGTTACGGCCGACCATCTTTTCGCGTGCTTCAGAGAAAGTAACGCCTTCGCGTGCTCTCTTTTCAGACAGGATACGGGCATAACGGTCGCGGCGTTCTTCTTCACGGTCGTGACGCAGGTTGACGATCTCGATACCTTCCAGGCTCAGGTTTTCTTCTTCTGCAATCTTAGCCAGACGTTCTTCGTTGCCCAACAGGATCGGGTAACAGATACCTTCTGCTTTTGCTTCTACAGCAGCTTTCAGCATGTTGACGTGGTTTGCTTCGGCAAATACCACTCGTTTCGGATTGGCTTTTGCCATGTCGGTGAAGGAACGAAGCATCTTGTTATCGTAGCCCATCATTTCACGCAGGTGGTTGGCATAGCCTTCCCAATCGGTGATGGTCTTTCGTGAAACGCCCGATTCGATAGCCGCTTTGGCTACAGCAACGGATACACGTGTCAGCAGGCGAGGGTCGAGTGCTTTCGGCAGGATATAATCACGTCCGAAAGTCGTACGTTTTAGTTTATAAGCTGCATTGACAACATCCGGAACCGGTTCTTTTGCCAGTTCGGCGATCGCATGAACGGCTGCCAGTTTCATCTCTTCGTTGATCGCTTTGGCGTGTGTATCCAGTGCGCCGCGGAAGATATAGGGGAATCCCAGTACATTATTGATCTGGTTCGGATAATCCGAACGTCCGGTTGCAAAGATGATGTCTTCACGTGAAGCCATTGCATCTGCATAAGAGATTTCCGGATTCGGGTTTGCCAGTGCAAATACGATCGGGTTCTCGTTCATGCTGCGAACCATCTCTTGTGTCAGCACATTGGCAACGGATAATCCCAGGAATACGTCTGTGCCGACAACGGCCTCTTCCAATGTTTTGATATCTCTTGTCGTAGCGAACTCTTTCTTCGATTCGTTCAGGTCTGTACGGTGAGTGGAGATAACTCCTTTACTATCGCACATGATGATGTTTTCCTTGCGGGCTCCCAACATCACATATAATTTGGTACAAGAGATAGAAGCCGCACCGGCGCCGTTGACAACGATCTTTACGTCTTCGATTTTCTTGCCGGTTATTTCCAGTGCATTGATCAGGCCGGCACCGGAGATGATCGCCGTACCATGCTGGTCGTCGTGCATAACCGGAATATCCAGTTCCGCCTTCAGGCGTTGTTCGATCTTGAAGCATTCGGGAGCTTTGATATCTTCCAGGTTGATGCCACCGAAAGTAGGGGCGATCGCTTTTACGGTTTCGATGAATTTATCAGGGTCTTTTTCGTCCACTTCAATGTCGAACACATCGATACCAGCGAATATCTTGAACAGAAGCCCTTTCCCTTCCATGACCGGCTTACCGGCAAGTGCACCTATGTTACCCAATCCCAGAACGGCTGTTCCGTTGGAGATGACAGCTACCAGGTTTCCCTTAGATGTATATTTATAAGCATCGAGCGGATTTTTCTCTATTTCCAGGCATGGTTCTGCCACTCCGGGCGAATATGCCAGCGACAGATCGGTCTGTGTACTATAGGGTTTTGTTGGAATGACTTCGATCTTTCCGGGTTTGCCTTCGGAATGATACCGAAGTGCTTCCTCTTTTGTTACTTTTGCCATAGACTTATGATATTAGTAGATTTAGTACATGTTTTGAAATCGCCCACAAAAGTAACAAATTATTAGATATATAGTACTGAACGCTTACAATTAGTTGGGAATAATTTCATATTTGAAAGGATGGTTAGTTTGATGTATTTGATGAACAAGGATATAAAAAGAAAGGAACTCCGACGAAGCTCCTTTCTTTCCATATAATAAAGATCTTTATATTAACTCAAACCTTCGACCAGTCCGTTGACGATATCGATCCGTTTTGCTTGCGGGTCTTTCGGAAGTCCCGGCATACGCATGATCTCACCCATAACGACCACGATCATTTCGGCACCATTGTTGATGATGATATCACGAACCTTCAGTTCGAAGTCTTTCGCAACGCCGTATGCTTTCGGGTCGGAAGAGAATGAATATTGCGTCTTGGCGATACAGATCGGATAATGAGAGATACCCAGGCTTTCGATCTGCTTGATCTTTTTATCAGCCAGTGTCGTATAGGTGACAGAAGCGGCTCCGTAAATCTCTTCGGATACTTTTTGGATCTTATCGCGTACAGTGTCTGTATCTTCGTAGACGAGTTTCAGAGGACCCGACGGCTTGTTCTCAATCGTGTCTACTACCAGTTTAGCCAGTTCCACGCCACCGTCTCCGCCTTCTGCGAATACGCTGTTCATAGCGAAACCGACACCCAGTTCTTTACAATGCTCGGCAACCAGAGCGATTTCTTCGTCCGTATCGGTTGCGTAACGGTTGAAAGTAACGATCACTTCCTGGCCGAAACGTTTCATATTGGCTACGTGTTTGTCGAGGTTGGCAAAACCGTTGCGCAGACCTTCGATGTTTTGTTCCTTAATCTGTGCTTCAGGAACACCGCCGTGCAGTTTCAAACTCTGTGCGGTAGCCACGATAACGGTCAGTTTCGGTTTCAATCCGGCTTTGCGGCATTTGATATCGAAGAATTTTTCCGCTCCCAGGTCGGCACCGAATCCGGCTTCTGTGATGACATAGTCGCCGTATGTAAGTGCCATTTTCGTGGCGATGATCGAATTGCAACCGTGGGCGATGTTGGCGAACGGGCCGCCGTGTACGAATGCCGGTGTGTTTTCGGTTGTCTGCACCAGATTGGGTAGGAGAGCGTCTTTCAGCAATACAGTGATCGCTCCGGCAACACCCAGGTCGTTGACTGTGAACGGCTGGTCGTCGTTCGTATATCCCAGCAGGATATTACCGATGCGGCGTTTCAGGTCTTCCAGGTCGGTTGCCAGGCAAAGGATAGCCATCATCTCGGAAGCCGGTGTGATGTCGAATCCGGTTTCGGTCGGGACACCGTTGGCCGAACCACCCAGGCCGGATACGATATTACGCAGGCTGCGGTCGTTCACGTCGAGTACACGTTTCCATTTGATTTCTTTCAAACCTTCGCAGGAATGGCGTGTCTGGTAGATATAATTGTCCAGCAGGGCTGTAATCATATTGTGAGCGGATGTAACGGCGTGGAAGTCGCCTGTGAAATGCAAGTTGATATTTTCCATCGGCAATACCTGCGCGTATCCGCCTCCGGCTGCTCCACCTTTCATACCGAAACATGGCCCCAGCGAGGGTTCACGTAAAGCGGCTACTGCTTTCTTACCGATTTTGTTCAGTCCCAGAGCCAGGCCGATAGATACGGTTGTTTTACCGATACCTGCTTTGGTTGGCGTAATAGCTGTTACCAGGATCAGGTTATGTTCTTTGATTTTCTCTTCATCGATCAGGTGAAGGGGCACTTTGGCGATATACCGACCATAGTTTTGTACTTCTTCGCGCGGAATACCCAAACTTGTGGCTACTTCCTTTATTTTACGAAGGGAGACTTCTCTTGCAATTTCTATATCCGATTTCATGTGCTTATGTAAGTTTAAGAGGCAACAAAAGTATATTATTTTTAATTAAATAACAAAATGATAGTATGAAAGGTTTTAAAGCCGGATAACTCCATGTTATTGGTGTTATATTGATAAAAGTTACTAAAAGAAGGGTGAGAATGACTGTTTGGTAAGTAAAGTGGGCGTTTTTCGATTTATTTGTAATCTTCAGTTGGCAATATCAATGCATTTGGATAGGTTTTGTCTTAAAGTATTTTAAAATATGGATAAAGGGTTGTGATGTATGATAATTTGCCTAATTTTGCGCTGTCACAATATCAAAATGAAACTAACAGCAAGTTTATAGTGATAAAAAGAAAGTGTATAACAGTATTAAAAACTTCGGTTTATGTAATTAAGGAGATTTGATTATGGTAACAATGAGATTTAGTTTGGCGGGTGTAGCCTCAAGAGAAGCAGAAACAGGATCATGGATAAGAACAATTGTTGATTGTCTGGGAATCCGTATGTTTTCAAAGATGAATCCTTCGGTAAGTACGAGTAGTGTCGGTTGGGATACGACCAAGCAAAAGGAAATCCAGGATCTTCATCACTATGCCGTCCGCAACTTGATCCCCAAGGCCGGAGTCTATCAGATGGAATTACTGGAATCGCTGGCACAGTCTGCTTCTATTTATTCGCCGGAAGAGGTAGAATCTCTTTATAATGAGACGAGTAAGAAAATAGAAGAGATCAGCAGCCATATTTCAGGTGTATTGGTAAGTGCACGTGAGTTATGCAAGTCGGGTCATCAGAACTGGGAGTCTGTTCAGTCACTTCGTTATCATGTAAACCGCCTGCGTGGCATCGTAGAATCTGCATAGTTTTTGCAAAACAATAATCGGAGCAGATAGTATCCGTACATATCCCTTTCATTTCCGGAAGCGTTCAGCCTCCGGAATATGAAGGGGATTATTGTATGATCATCAGTGAGAAATAGGGGTATATCTTGTCTGCTATGATCTTTTTATCGGATGTATAATATTCTTTTTCTGTCCCTACGTTTTCAAAATAATGGAATTGTGTTTGCGGATGCTTGCGGATACATTCGTGTACGGCTTCCACGCATTGTGAAAGTTTCATGATAACGATTACATATCCCGCGTTTATCTTTTCACTCAATTCGTCGGCAGAAGGCGTACCAGGGATGACGACGATCTGTTCTTCCTGCTTAACGATATGTAAGCCTGCCAGCGCTCCGGCAGCAATGAAGGCCGGTATTCCGGCAATGCGCTGAACAGCGATTCCCGCAGCTGTAAATTTGTCGTATATATATTGTATGGAAGAATAAAAACCGGCGTCGCCTTCGGCTACGATAACGATCTGTTTTCCTTCTGCATAATTACTTTCAGCTTCGTTGTACAGGGCATCGTAGGCTTTCCAGGCCTCCGTGCGGTCTTTACTCATCGGAAGCATGAAACACCGGATGGCTGTTTCGCTTATCTCCAGGGCGCGTACGATATCGGCGGCTCGCGAGATGCTTTCGCCTTGCCTGTTGCGGGTGGCGGGACAGTAGATGATATCTGCTTTCTGGAGTTGGCGGAGACCTTTCACCGTGATAAGTTCCGGTTCGCCGGGGCCTAATGATACAAAACTGATCGGATAAGTCATTTTATTCTTGTTCTTTTATTTGGGATGCAAATGTGCTGAAAATAGTGTAAAGTTGCAAACTTCTTATTACTTTTGCGCTCGAAGTCGGTTCTGTAAAACTCCTGTTCATGGAGACAGATTAAAAGGGAACCGGGTGAGAATCCCGGACAGTCCACGCTGCTGTGAAGCTTTATAAACATCCTGATAATACCTTTTGCCACTGGTCTTTGCGATCGGGAAGGCATTCGGGATGGAAGTAAGTCAGAAGACCTGCCATTTTTTGCATAACGATTGTCCTCGTGGGTTTGGACGGTTTGTGTCGGATAAAAACAAATAGAATATGAATAAGTATTTAGTCGGTGGCTGCCTGTTAGCGTTAATGGCTACATCATGCGCATCGAAAGGAAATCAGCAGGAAAAAGAGAATGCATCGTCGCAACAAACGATTACGACGGATAGGATGGTTCAGATTACACCTAAATATGCCGAAGGTTTTCAGTTGACCTATGCCGACGGTTATGTCCTGATGGATATACATGACCCTCAGAATGAAGAAAGCACGCATTTCCTGTATGCGTTGGTTCCCCGTGGGACAAAGCCGGAAGGTATTCCTGCCGATTATACGGTGATCGAAACACCTGTGCGTAGTGCCATTTGTATGACCTCCCTGCAACTCTCCAATTTCATTAAGTTGGGAGCGGAGGATAAGGTGGTAGGTATCACGAGTACGCGCCATCTGTTTAATAAGACTATCAATAATCAGCTGAAGGATGGAAAGACGGCGAAGATCGGGATCGAAGGTAATTTCGATAATGAGGTGATTATGAGTATCAATCCCGACCTGATCCTGATCTCTCCCTTTAAGCGTGGCGGATACGAGACGATGAAAGATATCGGTATCCCTCTGATTCCTCATCTGGGGTATAAAGAAATGACGCCGCTGGGCCAGGCTGAATGGATTAAGTTTGTCGGCCTGTTACTCGGGATAGAGCAGGAAGCCAATGAGAAATTCTCTGCTATAGAGAACCGCTACAACGAATTGAAAGAACTGACTGCCGAAGGTAAAGTGCAGAAACGTCCTATCGTGTTCAGTGGCGAAATACATGGTGGCAACTGGTATGCAGTAGGAGGAAAGAGCTTCCTAGCACAACTTTTCAAAGATGCCGGCGCTGATTACTTTTTGAAAGACGACGATCGTTCCGGCGGTGTGACGCTCGACTTCGAGACGGTTTATAACCAGGCGGATGAAGCCGATTACTGGCGTATCGTAAACAGCTATCCGGGAACATATACTTATGAATCACTGAAAGATCAGGATCCCCGTTATGCAGACTTCCGTGCTTTCAAAGAAAAAGGAGTGATCTACTGTAATATGCGGGAGAAACCTTTTTACGAAAGCATGCCGACCGAGCCGGAGGTTGTATTGGGCGATTTATTGCATATCTTCCACCCGAATCTACTGCCGGATCACACGCCTGTCTATTATGATTTACTTAAATAAATAGGGACGATGAAGTATTCTAACACTATCCTGATGCTTTTGATCCTTGTCTCGATCGTCGTGTTGCTGTTTTTGAATTTGGTGTTGGGCTCTGTTTCGATTCCTTTCCATTCGGTTTGGAATATCATCTGCGGCAATGGAGATGAACCGGTCACCTGGCAGAATATTATCTGGAAGTCACGCTTTCCGCAGGCCTTGACGGCATTAGTAGCCGGAGCCGGATTAGCGATCAGCGGACTTCAGATGCAAACCGTATTCCGTAACCCATTGGCTGGACCTTCTGTGTTGGGTATCAGTTCCGGTGCAAGTATGGGAGTCGCCTTCGTTGTCTTGCTGAGCGGAAGCCTGGGAGGCGTGGCGTTGAGTAAGCTGGGTTTTATGGGAGAGATTGCCTTATCCATTGCGGCCATAGTCGGTTCCTTATCTGTCATGGCACTGATTGTTTATGTCTCGCAGAAGGTAAAAGGGAATGTGACGCTATTGATTATCGGAGTGATGATCGGCTATGTGGCAAATGCCGTGATCGGTGTATTGAAATTCTTTAGTGTGGAAGAAGATATCCGTGCTTATGTAATCTGGGGGCTGGGAAGTTTCTCACGTGTCTCCGGTAATCAGATGATGCTTTTCGTGGCGATTATGGCTATCCTGATCCCTCTTTCGTTTCTATTGATAAAAACATTGAACCTGATGCTTCTTGGCGACGGGTATGCCCGTAACCTGGGACTGAATATCAAACGGGCACGCCTGCTCGTTATCACCTCTGCCGGTGTATTGACTGCTATCGTGACCGCTTACTGTGGTCCGATCGTCTTCCTGGGACTTGCTGTTCCTCATCTTTGCCGTGCCATTTTCCAGACATCCGATCATCGCATACTGATGCCCGGTGTCTTATTTGTGGGGGCCGCCCTGGCATTGGCTTGTAACCTGATTGCACGTATGCCGGGATTCGAGGGAGCTTTGCCGGTCAACTCGGTAACCGCATTGGTCGGTGCCCCGGTCGTTGCTTCCGTATTATTCCGCAGACGTAAAAACGAACTGAACGAATGAGTATGAAAGAGGCAACTATTCAGATAAACGATCTCTCTATCGGCTATCATTCCAAGAATGATACAAAGCTGGTAGCTAGCCATATAACGACAACAATATATAGTGGTGAATTAACCTGCCTATTGGGAGCCAACGGTGTCGGGAAGTCTACTTTATTACGTACCTTGTCCGCTTTCCAGCCTCGTATATCCGGCGAAATAGCACTACTGTCCCGCGATATACAGGACTATAGTGACAAGGAGCTTAGCACAATAGTGGGAGTGGTGCTGACAGATAAGTGTGAGATACGTAACATGACTGTCCGGGAACTGATCGGGATGGGGCGCAGTCCGTACACCGGTTTTTGGGGACGGCTGGGGAAAGAAGACAAGCAGATCGTAGAAGAATCTATCTCCTTGGTCCGTATCGAAAACCTTGCTTCACGCATGGTGCACACCCTTTCCGACGGCGAGCGGCAGAAGGTCATGATCGCCAAAGCGCTGGCGCAGGAAACACCTGTTATCTTTCTCGATGAACCAACGGCTTTTCTCGATTTTCCCAGCAAAGTCGAGATCATGCAACTATTGCATAGTCTTACCCGTTCCACCAATAAAACGATTTTCCTTTCCACTCACGATCTCGAACTGGCCCTTCAGATAGCCGATAAAATTTGGCTGATGGATAGGGAGAAAGGGATCAGTACCGGTACGCCTGAAGACCTGGCATTGAGCGGTTATCTGAGCGGCTTCTTTGCTCGTAAAGGGATTATCTTCGATATGGAGACCGGACTGTTCCGTATCGACAATCAATATGATAAGAAGATCCGTCTTGTCGGTGGCGGCCAGAAATATGCGATGGTACGTAAGGCTCTTTTACGGAACGGCATCTATGCCGACTCTGAAATAGAATCGGAAAATTGGATCGATGCCGGTGATACTGCGACATCTACCATCACTCTTTGTTTTTCAGGCAGGCAAAGGAAAGAGGTTGCTTCCATCGAGGAGTTATTGTTATCTCTGTAATCTGTCAACTGTCACTTGTCAACTGTCAACTGAAATATGTTAACAGGATAAACTTTTTTCATTTCGTTTGTTATATAGAGGTAATTTAAAACATTAAACGTCATGAAAAAGTATTTCTTGTTTGCCTTTCTGGCCTCTGCATGGGCATTTACTTCCTGCGATAACGATGACGCTCCCGATATCGATGCGGATGTTCCCTTCTATCAGAATCTGGGTGTCGCTTACGACGTCACTAATAATACGACGCGTGTCGGAGCCAATTTCAATAAATTGGATAGTGCCGGGATCAATATCAGGCTGAATGGTCCGGCTTCCATTACAATTAATGGTGAGACACCTGACTTCGATAATGTGGGTACTTATTTTTATACTGATTCATTCTCCGGATTGGATGATATGACTTTTGTCTTTACACGTGCGAAAGATAGTGTCTATACGAATGTGGCTTCCATAAACGATGTGAAACCGATCGCTATTCCCGAATCTTTTACTTCTGCCAAAGCATCAGGTACGACTACGCTTACCTGGGAAGGTGATCCGGTAGGGGAGAATGAACTGGTAGAGGTACATGTAACTTACAGTGGAGGATCATACAGCGTATTTAACCGTACCGAAGGCAGTAAATCCATCAATATCAGTTTCAGTAATTCTTCTTTGCCCGCTAAAGGAACCTTGTCGCTCAGCCGTGCAAAAACTCATCCTTTGCAGGAGAGTAACGGAAATGCCGGAGGTCAGCTGAATGTTTCCTATATTCAGAGCAAGGAGATTGCACTGGAATAAAAATAATGAGGGCAAGACATCAATAGGTCTCGCCCTCATTTCTACAAGGTTACTTTTTGTTCAGACATTGTAATAAAAACTTTCCCGGTTTGAACTTGACGCTGACGCGTGAAGGGATCGTGCAGGATTTGCTGGTTCGTGGATTGCGGCCCAATCGTTCTGTCTGTTGCCAGCAGGCAAAGGAGCCGAATCCTTGACACGATATTATTCCCCTGACTCAGGTTGTCGCTGATTACCTCCTGCCATGTATTGATTATACGGAGGCTTTCGGTCTGTGTATAACCGAGCCGGGAGGCACGCCTACCAGTTCCCCCCCCCCCCCTAGTTTTTTAAGCTGTTTGTTTTGTAACCGGAGGGCACTTTCATAGTTAATGTAAGTGGCATCATTGTTGAGTATGGGGAAAAGCCTTTGGTAACTATTGGATGCATAACGTTTTATGATAGCAATCATTTTCGGGATCAGGCGTATCTTTAATTCCTGTCCGGTTTTCTGCCGTTTATAGGTTAATGTATCACCTTTTATGTTTTCCTTTTGAGGTGGGCGAGGTCAATATACGACATGCCCGGGCATAGTTAGAAAAGAGGAACATATCGCGGGCAAATTTAAGGGTGGGCGATTGTAGTTCATTGTCGGTTAATTTGGCCAGTTGTATCATGACCTTTTCTTCTACGGCACGCTTGGCGGTCTTCTCCACCCGGGTATTGACCTGTGCGAATGGAGAGGGGGCGTTGGGGATAAGTCCGGTATTGACCGCCTTGTTCCAGCAGGATTGCGTGATACGGAGGTAGAAAGAAACGGTGTTGGGGGCGAGTCCTTTTTCGATAAGCCAGGTTTCCAGCTGTTTCATTTTCGTTTCGTCGATATCGTCCAACCGCATGTCTTTCCCTTCCGAAAAGAGGGTGAGCTTATTGAGCGTACTGCGGTAATGGCGCGAAGTGGCTTTCTTTCCTTCCCGGGCAAATTGTGTGCTGAGTTGTTCCATAAAGGAATACAGAGACATTTTATCTTCGTTTTCCTTGCAGGCCGACAGCAGGTTGGCAACCGACAGGGTGTTGTTCTTCTTCAGGAAACGGATGAGATAGAATATGTATTGCTGGCGTTCTTTTATTTGGGTATTCATTGAATACAGGTGCAGCACTTGTTCCGGCGGAGTGCCGGGAGGTATGCGGATACATTCTTTTTGTTCGTCCCATTCATTGTCGGACAGTTTGATCCCCAAAGGTATGCGCGCCACTTTGCGGCAATAGATGATCTGCAAGTAAACGAGCATAGGGCGAGTCGGTTTCGCAGACTTCTTTCGTTTGATCTTTACTGAAATTTTACTCATAACAAGTTCTTTTATAATAAATAAAGGTAACGCCTTGTCAAGAGAAATAGTTTAAACCTGAGAAGAATTGAATCATTCACATTTTAATTGTTACATTATTTCTATCTTTGTATCTGTACTTTTAAAACACGCGGATATATGGAAACAATGTATACCAGAAAATACCCGATAGGGATACAGGATTTCGAGAAAATCAGAAAGGAAGGTTATCTGTATATAGATAAGACCGAATTGATGTATCGATTGGTAAAAACCGGTAGCTACTATTTCCTGAGCCGCCCTCGCCGTTTTGGCAAAAGCCTCCTGATCTCTACGTTAGAGGCTTACTTTAAGGGTAAAAAAGAACTTTTCGAAGGATTAGCCGTCGAAAAGTTGGAAAAAGATTGGCTGACTTATCCGGTGTTTCATCTCGACTTGAATGCTGCAAAATATGACCAGGTAAGCGATTTGGACGACATGCTGAACCGTAAGCTATCTGCCTGGGAAGAATTATATGGTTCCGATCCGGCAGAAAGAAGCCAGGCTTTACGGTTTGCCGGTGTCATTGAACGGGCCAGCATGCAGGCGGGACGACGTGTAGTTATTCTTATCGACGAATACGACAAACCTATGTTGCAGGCTATCGACAATGAAGAGCTGCAAAATGAATACCGCAATACCCTGAAAGCCTTTTACGGTGTGATGAAGAGTATGGACAGGTATATCCAGTTTGCTTTCCTCACAGGTGTAACCAAGTTTGGCAAAGTGAGCGTGTTCAGCGATTTGAATAATCTGGATGACCTTTCGATGAGAAGGCCATATGTAGCCATTTGTGGTATCAGCGAAGAGGAATTACATCGTGATTTCGACGATGACATTCATGCATTGGCTTCTGCGCTCGGTATAACATACGAAGAAACCTGTACAGAATTGAAAATGAGTTTTGACGGTTATCACTTCGTTGAAAACTCTCCCGGGATCTACAACCCGTTCAGCTTGCTCAATACATTTAAATATCGGCAATTCGATAATTACTGGTTCGAAACCGGTACTCCAACTTATCTGGTAAAGTTATTGCAAAAATCAAACTACGACCTTTACCGGATGGCACATACTGAGACAGATGCCGATGTTCTGAATAGCATCGACGCCATTTCGAGAAATCCCATACCTGTAATCTATCAAAGTGGTTATCTGACGATCAAAGGGTATGACAAAACTTTTGACCTTTATCGCCTGGGATTTCCCAATAAAGAGGTAGAAGAAGGGTTTATCAAATATCTTCTTCCTTATTATACTCCGGTGAGCCAGGTCGATACTGCTTTCCAGATCAAGAAGTTTGCCCGGGAGGTTTACGACGGCGATTATGATGCTTTCTTTCGGAGACTGCAAAGTTTCTTTGCCGATACGCCTTATGAGTTGGTTCGTAACCTGGAGCTACATTACCAGAATGTGCTCTTTATTGTTTTTAAGCTGTTGGGTTTCTATGTAAAAGCGGAATACCATACCTCCGAAGGCCGTGTAGATCTGATCTTGCAGACCGACCGTTTCATTTATGTCATGGAGTTCAAACTCGACGGCACAGCAGAAGAGGCATTGCAACAAATTGACGACAAAGGCTATGCCCTTCCGTTCGCATCCGACCCGCGTACCTTGTTTCGCATCGGTGTGAATTTCAGTGCAAAGACTCGTAACATCGAAAAGTGGTTGGTTATTTCCAAATAACTCCTTCTTCCGTTATCAATAAGATAGATAATTCTCCTTTAGGCAGGAGTGGGGTGCAATGTTCATGGCATCTTTTTAATAAGAGATTGAAGAATGTTTCTTGTTCTTCTGCAGGAAGCAATTGCCATAGTTCGCGGGCTAACGTGATGGCGTCGATCTTTTGGATTGTATTTTCGGCACAGCCTGCCTGATGTGCCAGATCTTTTAGGAAGTCTTTATTCATTACTACCTTTTTACTGTGCGTATCGAGGAAGCCTTCAGCCAGTTTGACTGCTTTACCGATCATGATACCCATAACAACCTGAGGGAAGTCGAGCGATGAGGCTATCTTTAGGGTTTCGCCGATAAAGTTTCCGTAATGAACGAATGCCTGTGGAGGCAGTTCGGGGTAACGGGCCTTCAGATACCGTTCACTTTTAGCACCGGAATTTACTATGAGTGTCGTGCAACCGATGGCTTTGGCAACCTCCGTTTCTTTACGTATGGAGGCGATAAAAGCATCGGTCGAGAAAGGGCGTATAATGCCTGATGTCCCGATAATGGAGATACCGCCGACAATACCCAGTTTCGGGTTGAATGTTCTTGCTGCCAACTCTTCACCTCCGGGAACGGAAATTGTGACTATCAGTCCGCAGGCTTCTGTCGTTTTTGTATGATTGGAAATAGATTGCCGATATTCTTCTAAAACGGAAGTCAACTCTTCTGTCATCATCTTGCGGGGTGTTGTGTTGATAGCAGGGCCACCGACTTCCAGTCCCAGACCAGGTAATGTTACCGTGCCGACTCCCGTGCCTGCGACAAAACGGATGGGAGCAGAGGCGGGTTCTTTCGAGAGAGTTACCTTCGCTACGATTTTAGAGCCGTTGGTCACATCCGGGTCGTCTCCGGCATCTTTGATGACTGAGCAGATGGCACTGTCGCCTTCCCATTCGGTTTCAGCGACAGGTAAAGTGATCAATTCGCCTGATGGCAAAGTGATGGAGGATTGGGTTTGTTTCTCCTTATTGAGCAGTGCAATCAGTGCTGCTTTGGCAGCGGCTGTGGCACAGGCGCCGGTCGTGTAGCCATGATGCAAAGGAAAAAATTCCGGTAATAACCGTTCTATTTGCTTACGTAATCCGTCCTCTCCGTAGACGATATAAAATGTTTCGGGAAGTACCGGACGTTTGACGACAAATACAGGGATGGAACGTTTACGGGCGGCAGCTACTTTTTCTATGAAATAACCGGTTTGCCCGCTTTCTTTTGTAATGATAGCGTCCGGCTGCAACCTGTCCATCATCTCGCCGGCATCGTCTTCATTCTGATAGAAAAGTAAATGGTCTATAGGAAATCCCTGTCCGGTGGCAATTGTGAGCGATTCTTCCCGTTTCAGGATACGGAACCAGGCAGGGTACTTTTCCCACCAAGGCCGGAGAGGAGCGATTGTGTTGACTCCGGTCAATGCCAGTAAGCGATGTATACCCTGTTCTTCCAATTTACGGATCGCATCAGTGTAATTGTCGCACCAGATCAGATCTGTGTCACGTGGCGGATAACGCCGTTCGTAGCGGATAACCGGTATTTGGAGGGAAGAAGATACCTTTGCCACAGTCTGGTGTAATGCCGTGGCAAAAGGATGGGCGGCATCGATCAGCAACCGGATGCCGTTTTCGCGGCAGAATGTTTCCATACTTGCCGTATCCATGCCTCCGGTCAGTCGGATGCCGTGCGCACATTCTATTTCCTGAAGCGATCCTTTGGTGGAATAGTAATAAGGTCCGCTTCCTTCATCAGCTATGCGCACACTGGCACGGCCTTCTGTTGTTCCTCCTAATATCAGTATCATCGTTCTTGCTGAAATGAATTATTTGCGGAACAAATGTTTGAACTCATCGGCATACAGCCGTGATAAACCTTCCCGATTATCGATCGCATCACCAACAACTAATAAGGTTGTTAATGTCAGATGATTATCTTTGACGATCTTAGCCAGGTCTTTCAATTCGCCCCGGTAAATACGTTCGTCTTTCCAGGTCAGTTTGTAGCAGGCGGCAACCGGTGTGGTAGGAGCGTAGTGTTGGAGAAGTTCATCCTGAACCTTGTCTGCAATCCCTGCGCTCAGGTAAATACACATCGTACTCTGGCTGGCAGCCAGTTTGTGTAACTGTTCTTTTTCGGGCATCGGCGTACGGCCTTCACCACGGGTAAGAATAATGGTCTGTACTTTTTCCGGAATGGTGAACTGCGACTGTAATGCGGCAGCAGCTGCCTGGAAGGAAGATATTCCCGGGGTGATATGATAACTCATATTATATTGATCGAAGAAAGCCATCTGTTCCTGTATAGCTCCGTAGATACAAGGATCGCCGGTATGCAGGCGGACGATGAATTTACCTTTGTCGTAGAACTCTTTCATCAGAAGGAATTGTTCTTCCAGATTCATGTCTGCCGAACTGCGTACGGTAGCTCCCGGTTTGGCACAAAAAGTGAGTTCTTTCGGGACCAGACTGCCTGCATATAAGATCAGGTCCGCTTTCTCAAGCATCCGGCGGCCACGGATAGAGATCAGTTCCGGATCACCGGGACCGGCACCAACTATCTCGATATGGCCCTGCCGCTGAACGGATTTATCCATTGCCACGGCAAATGTATAATCGTTGTGTTCTCCCAGTCGTCCTTTTTGTTTTTCCAGCAACAAAAGGCCGCCTCCGGCACTTTGTATAGCGGCAGCTTCTGCAACACTCGACGATTGGGTCACCTCTTTCACTTTGGAAGATGGGTTGGGTACAGATAATTTGTCCAATGTATCTGCCGGATATGTTTTGAAAGGACGATTCATAATGCCGTATGACAACAGAGCGAGTATCACTTCGTCCTTTTTCAAGTCGATGGAAGAAATATCGGCAAGCGACTCAGGGCAGAGGTTGTTGTCGATTAGTGTCGAGATAATATGCTGGTGCATTTCCATCGGATCGCCATTAAGCCCCTTCCGGCAACCGATACCCAGATGCAGCACTTTCGGGAAATAAGAGATCATCTTGGTCTCGGCTTCATAGATGAACGGCCCGACTGTGATTATCAATTCGAACTGGTCGAGCGGAATGTCGGAGAACTTATTGAATATTTGGACATGTTCGGGACGGCTTTGTTCGAGATACTCTGTACCTTTATCGCGGATGTTCAGTAAGAGGGCTGTCGGCCTTTTATTGACGAATGCGGCAATACATGCGTTCATCGCATTCTCATTGTCTGTCAGATCATCGGCCACAACCGACCAATCGAATTTCTCCGCCAGCGTATCGAGTGCCCATAGTCCGGTATTATCGCTTTGGGTGGTAACAATGGCATTTCCTCCCAGTATTTGTGCCAGTTCTATGCTCAGTTCGTTTGCTCCGCCGATATGGCCGGATAAAACCGGAATAATGTATTTACCGGTGCTATCGATGCAAATCACAGCGGGATCGGTGTGTTTATCCATCACATAAGGTGCGATACAACGTACACAGATACCCATTGCCCCGATAAAGATAATAGCATCCGATTGGAGGAACAGATCTCCAACAATGGAATCGATGGATTTCATCACCACTGTCTCTTCCTGCGATTCTTTGCTATATATCACCGCATTAGGATATTGCTTTTTTATTTGTCGTGCCAAAGGCAGGCTACTGACCGATACTACGACAATTGCTATAGATTTCTTATTCATCGTTTTTTTATTTTGCTTCTTTGAATGCCTTTAATATGGTGATCGGATTATAATCGCTCACACGTATATCCAACGGATCGTCCAATTTCAGTCCGGCTTCGTGGACTGCCTCTATAAACATTTTTTCGCTATCTTCGGATACAGAGTTGAAGACCAGTAAGCCGTCGGGTGCCAGATAACGGGCTACTTTGTGCACGATCTCTTTCAGTTTGCCGCCATGTCCTCCGATAAATACTGCATCGGGTGCGGGCAGGTCGGAGACATCTTCTTCCATAAAGTCACAGATATGTACATCAATACCCGGGGCTCCCAGCTTGGAACTGTTTTCCTCGATCAGCCTCCAGCATTCTTTGCGTATTTCAAATGCGTGGATATGCAGATGAGGATACTGGCGTTTGGCTTCGATGGATACGGAACCCGTACAGAAGCCGATATCCCAGAAATGATTACACATGGGGAGCATCAACATACTCATATCCAGTGTTCGAATAGGCGCTTTTGTAATCATCCGTTCCCTTCCGTCGAGCAATTCGAACATTTTGTCGGGAATGCCCAGCGGGCGATAGGTGATATCGTTGTACATACGCTGGAGGATCACGCAGTTCGGACTATCGAAAGGATGTTCCTCTGCTTCAGACAAGATAAGCGAACGTGAGATACGTTGCTTTTCCGGGTTACCCAAATGTTCGCCGATATACATTTTATATTGTGTGAAGCCGTATTTCAGTAAACGTTTGGCAATCGCAGCCGGGGTATGTACATGATCGGTCAGGATGCCTATCTTGGCTCTGTTTTCTATCAATGCACGGTCCAGTTCATGCCAGGGGCGTCCGGTGAGGGAAACCATGATCATGTCGTCGTAGGATATTTTTAGCTCGTGTGAAAGCATCTGCAGTGAATTGAACGAGGGCAGGAGTGTAATATCTGCGTCCGGCATCCGTTTGAGGATCGTCGAAGCAAATCCATAGAACAAAGGATCGCCCGAAGCGAATACAACGATCTTCTGGTGATATTCGTATTCGTCGAAAACTTTGTCGAGCGGTACTTTTATATCGATCCATACAGCTCCCTCAGGCAGGAAAGGCATAAGGATTTCATGATGCCGCTTACCTCCCGAAAAGTAGGTATTACCGTTGATGATATCTACTATCTTTTTGTTCTTGCTGATATAACTGGGGTCATCGGGGATGCCGATAACGATAAATTGAGTTCTCATACGTCTCTTCCTGGTTTTAAATTAATAGCATCATTGTAACAAAGTATAGAATTTACCAGTGTTGCGGCCAGGTTACTTCCGCCTTTCCGTCCTTCCACGATCAGTTTGGGAATAGAGGTAAACGGTTTTACCATATGTTTGGATTCCTGTACATGGACAAAGCCGACAGGTGCTGCGATAATTCCGGCAGGGGTTGCTTTTCCTTTGCGTATCAGATCGCATAGCTCCATCAAAGCAGTCGGTGCGTTACCGAAGACGAATAATGCATCCGGATGTTCGCCGACAGCTATCCTGATTCCGGCTTGTGTACGGGTAATTCCTTTCTCAGTAGCGAGAGCAACGGTCTTTTCGTCCTGCAGATAACATTTCACTTCGAGTCCCATGCGTTGCAAGGCTCCTTTGCGGATGCCGGATGCTGCCATTGTTACATCGGTGATAATGGTGCGGACTGCACCGCTGTTCAACCTGTCGTATAGCGAAGCTACCGCATTATCGTCGATCCGCAATATGTTCTCCATATCGAAATCGGCTGTTGTATGGATGGCATGCAGCAACGCCCATTTCTTATCTAACGGAATGTCTTTATTCTTCAGTTCTTTCTCGATGGTACGGAAGCTGCGGATCATGATATCCTGTCCGATCCCGGTTTCAGCTTTACCCATTTTGATTTCGCCGTAATAACCGCGCGGAGTGATCATCTTGTTGTCGAACCGGTAAGTTTGTGAATTACCGATAAGGATAACAGTGAACATATCCACCTGCTCAGGATCGAAATCAGCCAAAGTCGTGATCGTAACTTCCTGTTCTTCGCGTCCTGCCTGGCGAACGAAGCCGACGGGTGTCTGCGGGTCGCGTTCCTGCAGGAAAAGTTCGATCAGACGGTAAAGTTGCCAGTAGCGTCCTTCGCTTTTGGGATTGTAGATAGCTGTGATAAAGTCGGCCATTGCAGCCGCTTTGATCCGTTTCTCTATCAGTTCCCAGGGGGTCATCAGGTCGGAGAGAGAGAGCACACAGAAATCGTGTCCTACCGGAGCACCAAGCAGAGAGGCTGCTTTCTGGAATGCGCTGATACCAGGAAGAACCTCAATAGGGATGTTGCTCCCTTTTTCCCGTTGCATCTCGTAAATGAGCGGTGCCATTCCGTAAATACCGGCATCACCGGAACTGATAACCGTTACAACTTTGCCTTCGGCTGCATAATTATATGCTTCCTCAGCACGCGTTTTTTCCCGTTTCATCCCTGAGTCGATGCAGATTGCTCCGGGATGGATTATTTTCTCGATGAAGCGGAAATAATACTTATATCCTACGATTACATCTGATTGTCGGATAGCAGACAGTACTGCAGGTGTTATATCTGATTCACTGCCAGGGCCTATCCCGGCTACGATTATTTTACCTGTACCCATTTTAGCTTTGAGTTGTTGATTCTGATACTTTATATGATTAATCATACAGACACAAAGATAATCTATTTATTCTTATTTTCGGGCAGATTTGGTATTTCTATTATTACAACCGGAAGTTCAGCTCTCCATACTCTGTTCTTTTTGTGTTCAGAAAAGCGTTTTAAAGCCTTGCGTTTGAGGTGGAGATATTGTAGCCAGGAAATTACCCGTATCAATACAACAAGTAAAATCACCCCCGACAAAATATAACTGACTAAAGGAGTTGACATCTTCTCCTCAATAAGACAATTATCCCAACCCTTAATCTGGGATAATAACACATACATTTTGGTCATCATAATTTAAAGAATCTGTATTTAGATATACAAAGGTAAAGTGTGTAAAAGGAGAGAGGTGTATACAATGTCACATATAAAATATATAATCTGATATAAAAGTGGAAATACTGATCGAAAAGGAATAATAATCTCTTATCGATTTAATTTCTTTCTCAATTCTTCGGGAGTAACTCCGAATTGAGTCTTACAGAATTTGTAGAAATGTGAGTGTGAACTGAAGTCGAACTCATCTATTATGCTCTTGAAATCCTCCTCTTTTGTTGTCAGGCATTTTAAGATCCGTTTTGCCTTTTCATTCAGTAGCCATTGGTATGCGGGAATACCGAATGTCTCTTTGAATTTGATCCGGAAAGTATTCACTCCGTATCCCATCAAGTTGGCTAATTCTTTTACATTCTTTACTTTCATATAATTTGCTGCAACATGTCTCTCGAAGTCTGTGGTATGGTTGACCAGCAAATAGAAAAAATTACCTAGTTCTTCTTTTGTGTATATTCTTTTAAGAAGATAGAACATTTCATCTCTTTTGGAGGCGTACAGTTTATAGTCCAGGTAATTATTCTCCTGATACTGAATGAGGAGTTTCAAGAAACTGTATAAAGGTTCGATTATCTTCAATTCGATCCATTCGAATGTCGATTCAGGCAGCAGGTCATATTTGGCCTGGAAACTCAAAAGCTCGTCGATAGTCAGGCTATCGAAGGTAAAAAGCAGGACTTTTGAGCATGGGGCAATCTCATAGGTACAATTATCGAACATTTTAATAAATAACATATAAGGTTCTTCAATAAACTTCATTTTGATATGTGGAGAGTTTATTTTCAGAGACCCGCCCAGAATGAAAATAATCATATTATTGTATATGCAAGATTTTGTTAGTTTTGTTCCTTCAGGTTTATTAAAGAGATCAAAACCGGCATGCAGTATTTGGTTATTTGATACTTCGGAAGAAGTATTGTTGATCGTACTTTTCATCTTTTGGCCTAGATTTAGTTATTATTTCTATCGCTTATGAATGTAGATGCAAAAAAAGTACAATGTTACAGTTCCGCATATATATAAAATATCATTTTATGTGCATAAATTAATATAAATAAAAATACAAGTGAATGAGATAAATAATTAGTTGATAACAGATAAAATATCTATTGTTATTGCTCCATTAATATTATAGTATAAGGATATTAGTATTCTGAAATAGAAGCTTTGAGTTAATCACACTTGGACTTTGAACTGCAAAGATATATAAAGTATTGATTATTTGAATAAAAAACGGTCGTTTCCCTATATTAAGAGAAGCGACCGTTCTTATATAATACAGTGCTGTATGCAAGCACAGGGTAACGGGATCTTATCTGAAATTGTAAGAGATAGTAGCTATAAAATTGCAAGGTTTACCTAAAACGGTACTCTTTACAAAGTATTCTTTATTAAAGAGGTTGTTTACGTTTACAGCCAGGTTGATTGACTTTTTGATGGTATAGTAAATGCCTGCATCAACGATGTAGCAGGATGGAATATATGAGTTATCGGCAATATTCTGGTAGATACGGTCTGTAAATGTTCCGCTCAGGTGGAATGACAGATCTTTCAACGCACCTTTAGGGATTGTGTAGTCTGCATAAGTATAGAAGGTAACGCGCGGAACTCCTGTGCTGCGTTGTCCGGTTGTTTCACTGAAATTAAACCAATCCGCATTCGTGTCTATATTTTTGAGAAAACTACTCATCAGACGATAGTCAGACCATCCGCATCCGCCTACGATTTGCAGGTTAGCGATAGGACGTAATGTAAGATCGATGTCAAAACCCTTGGTGTCTGCACGACCGACTTGTGCCTGAACATTTTTATCTACAGCAGCTCCATTTTCTTCTGTAGACATTTTACCGATTGTCTTGACGACATTATGTTTACGAATGTAATAAATACTGGCATTCACTTCCAATAACTGGTTCAATTCATAACGGGCTCCCACTTCATACTGATTACCTCTTTCCGGTTTGAAGACTTCTCCTCCGGTTTCATCAGGATTGAAGAGTTTTCCATCGGCTCCCATATATAGTATATTTTTATCATAAAATGTTTTATTCGGTTTGAAATAGGAAGCTGCGGAAGCATAGATAGAAACTGCCGGAATCGGCAGATAGACGATGCCGCCACGATAGGTAAAAGCTGCAGTACTAACTTTATTCCAGTCTGTACGATTCTCTTTTTCGTAATGTTGACGTCCGTCATCGATCAATGCTGAGGCGCTCTTATATTTGTAAATGTCAAGACGTCCGCCCAACATCCCTTTCCAGTGATCGTTGATCTCGAAGACATCATGCAGATAGATACCATTGGTGATATATTTGGCAATACTCGCTTTAGAGACTTTACTATCCCACCAGTCACGTACAATATGAGGGTTATCAACCGGAAGTATCTGATTTTTGCCTGGTCCCCAAACATCATCGCTGTTATATCCTGTATAATTGGTATAATCGAAATAGGTATAGTTCCATCCCAATGTATAATTGTTGGTGATGAAGCCTGTTTCGATTTTTCCTGTTAGTTCGGTGGTATTTGTGATGGAATAATTATCCGGATTAAAACATAGCGGGTCTCCTGATCGTAGCGAATCGAGATTTACATATGTTTTTTTCCCTTTTCTATCGAAATAATACAAATCATAAATAGGGTCTGAACTGCTGACATATGACATTCCTTCTACACAACAGTAATCCAAATTGCTGTGTCCGTAGGATAGAGTTTCACGGAATTTCATCCAGTCAGTTAACGGTTGGGTATATTGCATACGTACATCCATGTTACGGCGGTGCATCTTATTGTTTGCAAAGTCGTTGTACACGGTATGGGGATCGGCTGTGGGGTGCAGTGCTCCGCTAGGTAGATAAAGTTTGTCATCGGATGCATAAAATATATCTCCCGGCATTGTCGGCGCCGCACCTATCTCCGTGGTATAATGGTCGTCATTGAAACTGATATTTCCTTCGAAATAGCCTTTTCCTATTTCTGCTCCCAGGGCGAAGAGGCCGGAGAAACGATCAGCATTCACATCGCGGTAACCATCGCCTGTACCATAATGAATATTTGCACGGTAATTGACCGGACCGATCAGTTTGCCACCGAAACCGACTGTTGCTTCTTTCTGGTTCCAGCTACCGTAGCTGATGCTGGCATTTGCCGAGAAATCGGCAGATGCCTTTTTCGTTATGATATTGATAACGCCACCCATGACCGAGTGTCCGCTCAGGATAGAAGCCGGACCTTTGATTACTTCTATCGATTCGACAAAAGAAAGATCGCCGAACGGCATTGTGTTTAACAGTGTACGCTCGTCACGGATTCCGTCGATAGCGAATACGGCGTCCGACGTACCACGAATGCTGTACCGCTGGAAAGCACCCAGCTGGTTGCTGCTCAATGTAACCCCCGGCAGGAAACGTACGGCATCTTCCATATTCAGGATATGCTTTCTTTCCAGTGTCTTGCTGTCCAGGCGGGTAACAGTGATAGGAAGGAACTTCAGTGGAACATCCATGTTCAGCAATTGGACCGGTTGTTCCCGTAATGGCGTTGCCTGTTTCTTTTTAGCTGTAATTTCAACATTGCCGACGGTAAAGATCGAGTCGGTGATACTTCTCTGTCCGAACATGAATGACGGACAAGCGATAACCATTGATAAGAGTAAAATTTGCTTTCTCATACTTTTTGTTTAAAAAATCTATTTGCCTTTCTGATAATCCATTTGATCGATAATACGACCCCGGTCAATGACAGGAATGTCCCGCCGAGTAGTAAAGTGTACATAACGATATTCCAGAGTACCGGACGGTCGGTAAGGAATTTGATGTTGAGACTGTGAAGACCGCTGTAAAGTAAACGGCGTAACCGGCCGTCATCGTCTACCCGTCGCTGCATCAGCGTTTCCGGCTGATAGTAATGGCGTGTATGCATTTCATCGTCGACGATGATACGGTAGACCGGCAACTGCGTACGATCTTTCTTGCGTCCGTAATAATCCTGGTCGTATTCCGTAAGTAAATCTAATTTATAGGGGATGCTGTCTCCATACATTTTAACCGCCTCTTTTCGTACCATATCTTCGGTCAGGAGGAAAATCCGGATTGCTGTTGTATCGGTCGCATCGATATTGATTGTTTGCGAATCGGTGGTAAGCCTGTAGTAAGGATACTTTTGCCAGGTTGCCCATTCGATGCTTTTTACACTGTCGACCGCCTCCAGTACTTTCCGGTAATCCAGATGATAGGCAGAGGCGACAAAACGTCCTTCCGATCCGCCCCACGGGATGCGGCGTGACATATCCTGCTTTTCTTTCGGAGCTTTTTTCATCCAGTCGGGAATATCCATTAACGACATCATTCCGCTGAAAGCGAATGTAATGGTGAAAATACCGAAGATCAATCCACTGACATAATGCCATTTGAACCATCTTTTCCTGTAAGGGGAAAATAACTTCTTATGGCGGTTGCGCCAGGCCAGTTGTATGGAAAGGATCAATCCTGCCAGGCACATGATACAACCGATGCCGGAACTCCATTTCACGAAGTTGATCCAGGCAACCTGATTCTGGCGGAGCGATGTGAAGTAAACCCAGTGGGGAATGGCTCCGAGCCACGCCCATAAGCGCTGGTCTTTGTCGGTGAATTGCAGGACGCGCCCTGTTTTTGAAGAAATATAGAGTTCATGGCGGCCATCATCCGCAAATGTATATTTATAGATGGGGAACTCTTCGCGCAACCGTCCGAAAGGAATCCATTGATCCAGCTTATACATCGAATCCACACGCAGGATCGGAGATGAGCACCATTGTGCTGCAGTCCGCTTGATAGTTTCGTCATTTATTGCTTCGACTGGTTGCAGAGAGTCTGCATAGAGTGTTTCGGGCGTATTCTTTCCCCGGAAATGAACCACAGGCCGGTCAAAATACATTTCCATGGAGAGTGAACGGACCTGTGCTGAATCGGGAAGAACGGACAGAAGAGTTTCCATATCCGGCAAATTTCCGTCGATAACCTGTTGCCTTTCTAATTTATCCTGTTGTGATGCTCTGGGAAATGAATGATAGATCATTACTATACCTGAAAGAAACCACATCAGAAATAAGATACTCAGAAGTAATCCGAGTATCTTATGTGTAAGTTTTAGTATTTTTCTGAACATTTAGTTTTGTGCTTGAACTTAGTCCTTTTCAGCAGCGTATTGTTTTTTCTTTTCAGTGATATTGACCATTTTATGTTTGGCCGCAAACCTGGCATGATCGATGAATAGTTTCTGGATGTCCGGATTTTGTCCTAATCCCTGCATAAAGACAGACACCTGGTAACCTTTGCTTTCCAGTTCCTGCTTCATATCGCCTGCTATATCGTTGTTGGCATGGTCGCCTGCTACAAACATAAAAGGCATCAGCAGTACTTTCTTTACACCGCTGGCATCCAGTTTGGCTACCATATCGTCGAAAGAAGGATAGCCTTCTACGGTGGTTACATGGTAATCGGTATATCCTTTGGATTGCAGCATATAATCCATCATGGCATACTGTGCCGTGGCTGGTGTATACGTTCCGTGTCCGACAAGAACCGTCGCGCCTTCTTTGGCTCCGTTCTTTGCTACGGCTGCTATCACATCTTCAAAGTCATGCGGTGTATAAAGCAGCGGGTTGCCGATACGTACCTCTTTGAAATTCTTTTCCAGCGGTGCAATGTCTTTGCGAAGCGATTCCATTTCCACCCCTTCGATAATGTTTGTAGATTGGATGAGGATATGAGTATATCCGTCTGCTTTCAGTTTTTCCAGTGCTTCGACCGGATTCAGTTTTTCGATACCGCGGGCTTTCAGGCGGCGTGCCACGATGCGGGAAGTGTAGGCTTCGCGTACTTCCATGTCTTTGAAGGCTTCTTGCGCTTTCCGGTTGATCGCGTCGATGGTGAGAGCACGGGTGTCGTCATACGTGGTACCGAAATGTACCATTAATAAGGCGGCTTTGTCACCCGGTTGCATGGAGGCCAGCATGTCGGATGCCTTGAAGTTCTCGCCGTCATGTGCCCAGCACATAGGTGCGAGCATACAAGCAATAAGTAATAGTAAATGTTTCATATAATGTAAATTAAAAGGTAACGAACGAATACGACAAGCCACAATACCGGCTGTCGGTAAACATTTTCTTTTATCAAAAAGAGATTGTCCGTATGTTTTATCATTCTCCTGACCCCGGGGGAATACGATATAAATAAACCTTGGCAGGTTTCCTGACTTGCCCGGAAAGCGACCTTCCCATCCTTGTATCGGACAGTGGTGTAAGAATGCTTTCCTTATTATCGGGCTCCACAGTAGCGGGCACTGTTCCGGATTCAAACCGGATTCCCTTTTATACGATTAACGGAATGTTATCGTATCACCAAAGCGGGGACAAAGATAGAAAATTATTTAAAATAAGATGGATTTTATATTCTCTTAATTGAATCGGCCGGAACAACTTCCTTGTGGATACTGTTCCATTTACCACAATAAAACCGGACATATCGTATGTCTTAATATTAACGCCAAACAATTAATATATGGAGTGGTTTGCAGATTTACTCAAACATTATCCGGAACTGGCCATTTTTCTTACACTGGCATTGGGCTTCTGGATCGGTAAATTTAAAATAGGGAAGTTTTCTTTGGGGACAGTTACCAGTGTTCTACTGGTCGGAGTATTGATCGGACAATTGCATATAGAGATCGGTGCACCAATTAAATCGGTATTCTTTCTTTTGTTCCTGTTTGCTGTCGGCTACAGTGTAGGACCACAGTTCTTTCGGGGACTGAAGAAGGAAGGGCTTCCGCAGATGCTTTTTGCAGCATTGATGTGCCTGTTCTGTTTGTTCATTCCTTTCCTTCTTGCCAAACTGATGGGATATAATGCGGGCGAAGCTGCCGGGTTACTGGCCGGTTCACAGACTATTTCGGCCGTATTGGGAGTAGCGGAAGATACGATCAATCAGGGAAGCCTGAGCGATGCTGATAAAACGGCTATGATCAATGTGATGCCGGTGGCTTATGCCGTGTCGTATATTTTCGGTACGGCGGGTTCTGCCTGGATCATGAGTGACGTGGCTCCCCGTCTGCTGGGTGGACTGGCATCCGTGAAAAAGGCTTGTAAAGAACTGGAAGCCAGGATGGGAAATGATGACGAAAGTGAGCAGCCCGGATTTATGCCTGCAGCACGTCCTATCACTTTCCGGGCTTATAAGATAAGCAATGACTGGTTCGGTGCCGGAAAGACCGTACAGGAACTGGAGGATTATCTGGAAGAGCAGGGGCGCCGCTTGTTTGTGGAGCGTGTCCGTATCAATAATGTTATTTATGATGTGAAGCCGGACCTGATGCTCCAGAAAGGAAATGAAGTTGTCTTGAGCGGACGGCGTGAGTTTGTGATCGGTGAGGAAGACTGGATAGGGGATGAAGTGAATGATATCGATTTGCTGGATTTCCCCGCAGAGACATTACCTGTATTGATCTCCCGCAAGAAGTTTGCAGGCATGACGGTGGCACAACTCCGCAAGGAAAAGGTGATGCATGGTGTCAGTATCAAGAGTATCAAACGTGCCGGGATCAGTATTCCGGTATTGGCTGCGACCCGGATCGATCCGGGCGATATGCTCGAACTGGTCGGGACAAAGCTGGAAGTGAATGAGGCGGCTGCTACTTTGGGATACGCCGATCGACCTACGAACCAGACGGATATGATCTTTGTCGGGTTGGGTATCTTTATCGGTGGTATAATCGGTTCGCTGGCTATCCACTTCGGGGATATTCCTGTCAGCCTGAGTACGAGTGGCGGGGCGTTGATTGCCGGGTTGGTATTCGGATGGCTTCGCTCCAAACATCCGACATTCGGACGCATTCCGGAGCCTTCGCTTTGGGTGTTGAATAATGTCGGACTGAATATGTTCATTGCCGTGGTCGGGATTACGGCAGGTCCGAGTTTTGTGACCGGATTTAAGGAAGTAGGGGTGAGCCTGTTTGTTATCGGTGCTTTGGCAACGACTATCCCGTTGATTGCCGGTGTCCTTATGGGACGTTATCTCTTTAAATTCCATCCGGCCATCACTCTTGGCTGTACTTCCGGTGCACGAACGACAACTGCCGCCCTCGGTGCCGTGGAAGATGCGGTGGAGAGCCAGACACCGGCATTAGGTTATACTGTTACCTATGCGGTAGGTAATACTCTTTTAATTATCTGGGGAGTAGTAATCGTGTTGTTGATGTAGGGATAACGGGCCAGTGCCATTACTGTGGCAAGACTCTGCCATGCCTTTGGCACAACTCTGCCATTACTATGGCATAACTCTGCCACTAGAGTGGCACTGGCTTCGGCTTAGGAGAGAACATACTCTTTTCATAAGAGTAAATCTGGTAAAAACAAGCATTAATTATACATTATATATAATATGGAAGATAAAAAGAAAATCGTAGTTACCCGTGAATACGAAAAGAAGATGTCGGAGATCAGTCCATTCGAATTAAAAGATATCCTGATCGACCTGGCCGATGAAAGTGCACGTAAGAGCACACACATCATGTTGAATGCCGGACGCGGCAACCCAAACTGGATCGCCACCACACCCCGCGAAGCCTTTTTCCTGCTTGGTCAGTTCGGCTTGGAAGAATGCCGCCGGGGGACTAAGCTGGAAGATGGAATGGTCGGCCTTGCCGGTGTTCCCCAGAAACCGAGTATTGCCTATCGTTTCCGGGAGTTCCTCGACAAGCACGAGGGAACGCCGGGTTCCAAGCTTTTACGCGATACTTATAATTATATGGTACGTGAAAAAGGTGTCGATGAAAATGATCTTGTCCATGAATGGGCGGAAGGTGTAATAGGTGATCAGTATCCGATCCCCGACCGTATTTTGAAATATACGGAAGTCCTAGTCCGTGACTATCTGGATCAGGCTCTTTGCAACAACCTTCCCCCTGAAGGGAAATTCGACCTGTTTGCTACTGAAGGCGGAACGGCAGCCATGTGTTACATTTTTGATTCCCTGCAACAGAACTTCCTGTTGAATAAAGGAGATAAGATCGTCTTGTTCGCCCCGGTCTTTACACCGTATATCGAAATACCCGAACAGGCACGTTACCTGTTTGATGTAACAGAAATACATGCATTGAAAATGACGGGTGACGGCTATCATACCTGGCAGTATCAGGAAAAGGACCTGGATATATTGAAAGATAAATCGGTTAAGGCTGCCTTTATCGTCAATCCGAGTAACCCGCCTTCTTACGCACTGACACACGGACTGACGGAATGTCTGGTCGATATCGTAACCAATTACAATCCCGACCTGATGATCATTACCGATGATGTGTATGCCACTTATGTTCCCGGTTTCCGTTCCCTGATGGCGGAATTGCCGGACAACACCTTGTGTGTCTATTCTTTCTCCAAATACTTCGGAGCCACAGGCTGGCGTCTGGCTGTAGTCTCTTTACACGAAAAGAATATTTACGACCGGATGATCACTGAATTACCGGACGATAAGAAAGCAGCACTGACAAAACGTTACAGCAGCATCATGCTCGACCCGTCGAAGATGAAGTTCATCGACCGTATGGTTGCCGACAGCCGCCAGGTTGCACTTAATCATACAGCCGGTCTTTCCCTGCCGCAACAGACACAGATGGCTTTGTTTGCTTCCTTCTCTATCCTGGATACCGAGAATCTGTATCAGTCGCGAATGGTGGAAATTATCCATGAACGCCTGCATACGCTTTGGGAAAGTACAGGCTTTACTTTGCTGGATGATCCTCTTCGTGCCGGTTATTACAGTGAGATAGATATGGAAGTCTGGGCAAAGAAGTTCTACGGAGATGAATTTGTAGAATATCTGAAAGCCAATTACGAACCGGTCGATGTCGTATTCCGGCTGGCACAGGAAACTGCGCTCGTCCTCTTGAACGGAGGTGGCTTCGATGCTCCCGAATGGTCGATCCGCGCTTCGCTGGCAAACCTGAAACAGGGTGATTATGTACGGATCGGAGAAGGGATTGCTTCTATTCTGCATAGTTATGCCGACAGGTGGAAGGAATCTAAAAAACAATAAACATACATATTCGTTAATATCTATTGAACAAAATAAGTTCGCCGCGCGTTTTATAAATGAACGTAAGGCGAACTTTTTATTTGTATAGATATCCTCTATGGTCTCATAGACATTATTGAATAAAAGGTGTTTTATTTATATATACATTTGTTAATGAGAAAATAGAATTGCAAAACGATAGCTGTCATCTATATTACATTCTTTATGGCAATGAATCGTTTTATTTGCATACAAACAAGCATTCTGATAAACAAACAACTAATAGGATTATAATATGGTGTACGACATTGAAATGCTGAGAAGCTTTTATTCCAATTTCCCGAAACGGGTAGATGCGGCCCGCGAAAAGATCGGTCGTCCGATGACTTTGGCCGAGAAAATCTTATATGCTCATTTATATGATGAAGAAGCACTCCGCTTGTTCAGGCGCGGAGATGATTATGTGAACTTCCGTCCCGACCGTGTGGCGATGCAGGATGCGACAGCGCAGATGGCATTGTTACAGTTTATGAATGCTGGAAAAGACAAATCGGCTGTTCCTGCTACCGTTCATTGCGACCATCTGATCCAGGCAAATATCGGGGCGAAAGCGGATATTGAAACAGCGACCAAGGGGAACAGCGAGGTATATGATTTCCTTAAATCCGTATCCGATAAGTTCGGGATCGGTTTCTGGAAGCCCGGAGCTGGCATTATTCACCAGGTTGTGCTGGAAAATTATGCATTCCCCGGCGGAATGATGGTGGGGACAGATTCCCATACGCCGAATGCCGGAGGTCTGGGAATGGTTGCCATTGGTGTCGGTGGCGCTGATGCGGTCGATGTAATGACCGGTATGGAATGGGAACTGAAGATGCCGAAACTGATCGGTGTTAAACTGACCGGACGTCTGAATGGCTGGGCTTCTCCCAAAGATGTCATCTTGAAATTGGCTGGAATTCTGACAGTGAAAGGCGGGACGAATGCCATTATCGAATATTTCGGTGAAGGTGCTTCCTCTATTTCCGCTACGGGAAAAGCGACGATCTGTAACATGGGGGCCGAAGTCGGAGCAACTACTTCATTATTCCCCTACGACCTGAATATGGCTACTTATCTGCGTGCCACCGGACGTGATACGGTTGCCGCCTGGGCCGACGCTATTCAGGATTATCTGGAAGCCGATATGGAAGTGAGGGCACAGCCGGATGAATATTACGACCGTGTAATCGTGATCGACCTATCGGAACTGGAACCGCATATCAACGGTCCGTTCACTCCGGATGCAGCGACACCTATCTCTGAATTTGCTGCTAAAGTGAAGGCTAACGGTTATCCGCGTAAGATGGAAGTCGGTCTGATCGGTTCGTGTACCAACTCTTCTTACCAGGACTTGAGCCGTGCTGTCTCCATTGCCCGCCAGGCTTTTGAAGATAAGATTCCTGTCGCTTCTCCGTTGATTATCAATCCGGGTTCGGAACAGATCCGTTACACAGCCGAACGTGACGGTATTATCGGTGACTTTGAAAAGATCGGTGCAACGATCATGGCAAATGCCTGTGGCCCGTGTATCGGACAGTGGAAACGTCATACCGACGATAACACCCGTAAGAATTCTATTGTAACCTCCTTTAACCGTAATTTCGCCAAACGTGCAGATGGAAATCCGAACACACATGCTTTTGTCGCTTCTCCGGAACTGACTCTTGCCTTGACAATTGCAGGAGACCTTTGCTTTAATCCGCTGACAGATACATTGAAGACCGAAGACGGTCGTGAAGTTAAACTCCGTGAACCGCAGGGTACGGATTTTCCACCTGATGGTTTCGATGTCAAAGACAACGGTTATCTGGCTCCGACCGGAAAGAATGTGGTAGTAAATATCAATCCCGAATCAAATCGTTTGCAGGTCTTGCAGCCTTTTGCCCCGTGGGACGGAAATGACCTGTTGGAAATGCCGCTTTTGATAAAAGCGTCCGGCAAATGTACGACAGACCATATTTCGATGGCCGGTCCGTGGCTGCGTTTCCGTGGTCACTTGGAAAATATTTCCGATAATATGCTGATGGGAGCAGTGAATGCTTTCAACGGCCAGACGAATGCAGTGTTGAATCAGTTGAATAATGAATATGAGGCTGTTTCTGCTGTTGCCAAACAGTATAAGGCGAAAGGTATTTCGTCCATTGTGGTTGCTGAGGAAAACTATGGCGAAGGTTCATCCCGCGAACATGCGGCAATGGAACCCCGCTTCCTGAATGTGAAGGTGATCCTCGCCAAGAGTTTTGCCCGTATCCATGAGACGAACCTGAAAAAACAGGGCATGCTGGCCCTGACCTTTGTAAATAAGGAAGACTATGATAAGATCCGCGAAAACGATCATATCTCTATCGTCGGTCTGAAAGACTTTGCGCCGGGTAAACCTTTGGCAGCTATCTTGTATCATGCGGACGGCACACAGGAATCATTCCCCGTAAATCATACGTACAATGATTTACAGATCAAGTGGTTCAAAGCCGGGTCGGCATTGAATGTAGCACATTAATAAACTATCACAATGAATAAAATAACAAAACAAAACGGCCGCCTGATTGTCCCGGACAAGGTGGTTATTCCTTATATAGAAGGTGACGGTGTGGGAGCAGAGATCACCCCGGTCAGCCAGAAGATTGTCAATGCCGCTATTGAAAAAGCATATGGTGGTAAACGCTCCATAGAATGGAAAGAAGTCCTGGCTGGTGAAAAAGCATTTAATAAAACAGGCAGCTGGTTACCAGAAGAAACAATGGATGCCTTCCGCGAATATATGGTCGGTATAAAAGGACCGCTGACTACTCCGATCGGTGGCGGTATCCGTTCCCTGAATGTCGCTTTGCGCCAGACACTCGACCTGTATGTCTGCCTGCGCCCTGTCCGTTGGTTCAAAGGAGTTGTTTCTCCGGTAAAAGAGCCGCAGAAAGTGGATATGTACATCTTCCGTGAAAATACGGAAGATATTTATGCCGGTATCGAATGGCAGCAGGGAACGCCGGAAGCTGCTAAATTCCTGAAGTTCCTGACGGAAGAAATGGGAGTGACGAAAGTCCGCTTCCCGGAAACGTCTTCGTTCGGTGTGAAGCCTGTCTCTGTAGAAGGAACCGAACGCCTGGTACGTGCTGCTATCGAATTTGCTCTGACGAATAAATTACCGAGCGTAACGCTGGTGCATAAAGGTAATATCATGAAATTTACCGAAGGTGGTTTCAAGCTCTGGGGATATGCTCTTGCAGAACGCGAGTTCGGAGATAAGACATTCACCTGGCCGCAATATGAAAAGATCAAAAAGGAAAAAGGCGAAGCTGAAGCCGTTAAAGCGATGTTTGAAGCGACTGCCGCCGGAAAAGTGATCATCAAGGATGTGATAGCAGATGCTTTCCTGCAAAACACCCTGTTGATTCCCGAAGAGTATTCGGTTATCGCAACCCTGAATCTGAATGGTGATTATATATCGGACCAGTTAGCAGCGATGGTTGGCGGCATAGGCATTGCACCGGGTGCCAATATTAACTACGACAGTGGTTATGCTATTTTTGAAGCAACCCACGGTACGGCTCCCAATATTGCCGGAAAGAATATCGTGAATCCGTCATCCCTCTTGCTCTCATCCGTGATGATGCTTGAATATATGGGCTGGGATAAAGCGGCCGGACTGATCACTGCTGCTATGGAAGAAGCATTCTCAAAAGGAGAAGCAACGAATGACCTGGCACGCTTTATGCCGGAAGGAAAAACTCTTGGCACCAAGGAATTTGGTGATTGTATCATATCTTTATTGTAACCTCGTAAAAATAATTCGTGATGAAAAAAGAATATCTTATTTATAAGCTGTCGGATGCGTCGAAGGATGCCTGCAAGATCGATAATGAACTGTTCCCGATGTATAACGTGAAACGCGGTTTGCGCAATGAAGACGGCAGCGGCGTATTGGTCGGATTGACCAAGATAGGTAATGTGGTCGGTTACGAACGTCTGCCGGATAACGGCGGTTTGAAAGCCATCCCCGGGAAATTGTTTTACAGAGGTTATGATGTCGAAGATCTGGCACATGCTCTGATCAAGGAAAAACGTTTCGGTTTTGAGGAGGTTGCTTATCTGCTTCTTTCCGGCAAATTGCCCGATAAGGAGGAACTGGAATCTTTCAAAGGACTGATCTGCGACAACATGCCGCTGGAACAGAAAACAAAGATGAATATTCTCGATCTGGAAGGCCAGAATATTATGAATATATTGGCTCGCAGCGTACTGGAAATGTATACTTTCGACCCGAATCCGGACGATACCTCCCGTGACAACCTGATGCGTCAGTCTATTGAACTGATCTCCCGGTTCCCGACCATAATAGCTTATGCTTATAATATTTTCCGTCATAGTACACACGGCCGTTCGTTGCATATTCGCCACCCGCACGAAAATCTTTCGCTTGCAGAGAACTTCCTGCACATGCTGAAAAAGGACTTTACCGAACTGGATGCCCGTACATTGGATTTATTGCTTGTTTTACAGGCTGAACACGGCGGTGGTAACAACTCGACCTTTACGGTTCGCGTAACCAGTTCGACAGGAACTGATACTTATTCTTCCATTGCGGCTGGTATCGGTTCGCTGAAAGGCCCGTTGCATGGTGGGGCCAATATTCAGGTTGTCGATATGTTCCATCACCTGAAAGAGAACATCGGCGATTGGAAGAATGTAGATGAAATAGATACGTATTTTATGCGTATGCTGAATAAAGAAGCCTATAATAAGACCGGTTTGATTTATGGTATTGGTCATGCCGTCTATACCATTTCCGATCCGCGTGCCGTCGTACTTAAAGAACTGGCCCGCGATCTGGCAAAGGAAAAAGGACGCGAAGAAGAGTTCGCCTTCCTGGAGTTACTGGAAGAACGTGCTATCGAATGTTTTGCGAAGCATAAAGGAACGAAGAAACGTGTTTCTTCAAACGTAGACTTCTATTCCGGCTTTGTCTATGAAATGATCGGTCTGCCGCAGGAAATCTATACACCGCTATTCGCTATGGCACGTATTGTAGGTTGGACTGCCCACCGTATCGAAGAGCTGCACTTCGACGGTAAACGTATCATCCGTCCGGCTTATAAGAATGTTCTGGAAGAAGCGACTTATGTTCCGATATCCGAACGTTGATAGAAAATCAAAGGTATAATTAAAGGCTATATGAAAAGCATCGATGAGTTTTTCGTATAGCCTTTGTTTTGATATCTATTAGAGATTAGTAACTGAGCGATAACCCGTATGCCACACTATTAAAAGTATTTCCTGTGCGTATCTTATCCTCTCCGAAGATACGATAAAGAATTTCTCTTACCGGAATAACAAGGCTGCTGCCGCCTGTGATGAAAACCGAATCGATATCCTCGGCTTTGTATTTGGCTGTTTCGAGCATCTTGCGGAGGTACTGCTCGATCTCGTTCGTATGTCGTTCGATGATCGTGGCGAACTCGGATGGTGTGAAAGGTTCGTGTATGCTGATAGCATCCTTTTCAAAGTCTATCGTAGTTTCTTTTCCGTCCGAGAGGTTTATCTTGGACTGTTCGATTCTTTTGAATAGGGAGAATACATAGTTATTGTCTATTAAAACCCTGACATTGTTTATTCTGGGATTGTTACCTGAAAGATGATAGTAACTATCCATCGAACGGCGCAGCTTACTTTCTTTCAGCATAAATGTCCTTTCCCAGTTTTTCAGTTCACGGTAAAGGATGGAGGGAACTTCAATTTCCTTATCGTAGGATTGATATTTGACACCGCGGCCCAGGTGAGGAGTCACTTTATACCACATGATTTCCGAATCGAACAGGTCACCGCCGATATAGACACCGCCATGAGCAATGATATCGTCTTTGCGGTCTTCTTTCCGGATTTTCCCGGGCGACAGGTTCATAATGGTAAAATCGGACGTACCGCCGCCGAGATCAGCTACCAGTACATTTTCACTATGGTCGAGTTGTTGTTCGTAGGAGAGGGCGGCAGCGATTGGTTCCAGTTGCAGCTTGATATTTTTGAAACCAGCATTGCGGGCGGCAAGCGTCAAGCGATTGACAGCGAGATTTTCCTGTTTTATGTCTTCAGAGAAAACAGCAGGTCTTCCGAGTATCACATCGGTTATTTCTGTGCCGGTAAAGGCTTCCGCTTTTTCTTTCAGATGGCGGATGATGCAGGTAACGAGCTGATCGGGCGTCATTCTTTTACCGGATATCCAGGTAGAAAGAAATTTGTCCTGACGGAGCAGCGTCTTGACGGATTTCAGCAGACGCCCGGTCATTTCTTCTTCTATGTATTTATTGTGGGCTTCTTTTCCCACATAGTATTTCATTTCATTTGTGTCCGGAAAGTACAGAATGGAACTGGTGCTGTATGAAAATACTTCTTTCCGTGTTGCTTTGTCTGTGAGTGATATAATGGAATTGGATGTTCCGAAATCCAGACCGCATGTCAAATCTTTTATATTCATCTTTGCCTTATCTTTTAAGAAAAAATAGGGCGCGAAGATATAAAATACGACACATTTATATACTATATATACATGTAATTTATGTTTATATTTTTTTCTTCAGGGTAAAGAAGAAAGTGACTCCTTTCCCCGGGCTGCTTTTTGCAGAGATCTGTCCTTTATGGAAATTGACTCCGTTTTTAACGATAGACAATCCTAATCCGGTTCCTCCGACTTTCCGGCTGCGTCCTTTATCCACCCGGTAGAATCTTTCAAAGATCCGGTTGATATGTTCTTCTGAAATACCGACACCGTTATCTGCAAAGCTGAAATAATAGAATTTAGGATCTTCCTTATAACAGTTTACCGTGATCCGGCTTCCTTCTCCGGCATAGGCAATTGAATTGTCATATAGATTCCGGAAGATAGAATATAATAATGAATAATTACCGTGTATCGTAGGATCACCGGGCAAAATAATCTCGGAAGTAATCTGTTTTTCTTCCATCTCTTTTGAGCATTCCTTTTGGATCTCTGCGATCAGTTTCGGAATGTTTATATCAGACAGATCGAACATGTCGGAAGCTTCGTCCAGACGGTTCAGAACAGAAATATCCCGTAATAATCCTGTCAGGCGGGTACTTTGTGAGTAACAACGTTCCAGGAAAAACTGACGTTTGTCGGAAGTGAGTTCCGGATTGCTGATGATCGTTTCCAGATATCCCTGAATGCTGCTGACGGGTGTTTTCAACTCGTGTGCTACGTTCTGTGTAAGCTGACGTTTCATCCGGCTTTCCTCTTCCTGGCGCGAAATGTCATTGATGGAGATCTCGTAGCTGTTATCCAGGAACAGGATACATTCGATCAGGAATATTTTTCCGTTCTTATCGATGGTGACAGATTCACGCAAAACCTTGCGTTTACGATTCGTATTAGGAATATTTTTATTCAGAAATGCCTTGATCGGTTCCAGCTCATGGATCTCTATCACTTCCTCGGCTTGCCGTATCTGACTGTCGGAGATAACGTTCGAGAACTGAATGAGAAGAATATTCGACAGGATCTCTTTCCCTTCGGGTGTAAACATGGCAAACCCTTCTTTGGCATATTGGAAATGTTTTATCAGCTTTTCACGCTCCATAGAGAGTTCGTCTTTTGCCTTTTGCTGTTGATGATATAAAGTGATGATGTTCTTTGAAATATCGCCTAGTTCATCATTGGGAAAGGTATAATCAGTCTCCGGTATCCGGTCTTTTTCAATATTCAGGGCAAAATCTCGTAATTTGGAGATGGTCCGGCCGATACTGAAAGTGAAACGGGAGAGGACGAAGAAAAAAATCAGGGTCATCAATATCATAAAATATATGAAGTCCTTGTCTGTCGATAAGGCACTTTGCACATACGGATCATAAGGGAGTGCCGAGCGGTAGATATAGCTGCCGATGTTGCTGGCCGAATAAAAATATCGTCTGCCTGTCGATCCGGAGGTTCGGATGGCAAAGCCTTCGTTATACAAACGGGCTTTACGTACTTCGCTGCGGTCGTTATGATTATTAAATTCTTCTGTTCCGCTATTATCGAATAGCACTTTACCGTTAGGATCGATAATTGTTACACGTAACTCTTTCTGTGGAATCTCCTCGATGAATTGCTGTACGACTTTGTTGATATCGGCATCTTGTTGGGTACGGCGAAATAATTGGTAATTATAGTTACTCAATACATTATTCAACTTTTCCTGCGAAAATTCCCGTTCCCGTTGATATTGAAACAACAGAAAACAAACAGTGAATCCAAGGAACATCACAAAAATGGACCAGAATAGCCGTTGACTGAACGGCATCCGGTTTCTCATCTTTTCTACTCTTACCATAATTCAAATAACAGGATTAGCATTCAAAACAATAACCGAAGCCGAGGCGGGTAACAATGTTTTTTCCGTAAGGGCCTATCTTTTTCCGTAACCGGGTAATATTTACGTCTATTGTACGGTCCAGCACATATACTTCGTCTTTCCAGATGCGTGACAATATCTCTTCGCGTGAAAAAACATTCCCTTTATTCTCCAATAGTAATTTAAGTATTTCAAATTCTTTTTTGGTCAGGGGCACTTCTTTGCCGTCAACCGATGCTTTGATACGTTTTGTATCTAACACTAATGTTTCATAGTTGAGGCGCTCGTTTATATCGACTTTTTCCTTTTCAGCCGTTCTTCGTAACACGGCTTTAACACGTGCGACTACCTGACGGATCGAAAATGGTTTTGAAATATAATCGTCCGCTCCCAGGTTAAAGCCTGTCAACATATCGTTTTCAGTATCTTTCGCTGTCAGGAAGATAATCGGGATATTGGAAGTGTTTTCTTCTTTCCTTAAAATACTCGCCATCTTGAATCCGGAGATTTCTCCCATCATGACGTCCAGTAAAAGTAGTTGATAAACAGATAGATCCTTTTTTAAAGCTTCTTCTGCACTGAAGGCGGTATCCACTTCGTAACCTTCTATTTCCAGATTGAATTTGAGGATTTCGCACAAGTCCTCTTCATCATCCACAACAAGTATTCGGGGCATATCCATAGTCTTTTTATTTTATTTGAAATGAACAATTCATTCCATCGTTTACAAAATTAATTATTTTCTGCAAAGGAAGGCATTCGGTATTTCGGCAGAGTGAAATAACTGTTACATTTCTGTTACAAAAGAGAGGTGTGTTCTGGATAAAATAAAAAAGTCTACTTTCACAAGTAGACTTTTTTAATACTTATAATGACCAATACCTTTACCTAAAAATGAGAGGCTTTAGCCTCAAATATTACTTGTCACAAAAATAAAAATAGTTTTTGATAAAAACAAATTATAACGCATATTTTTCAAGGTTTGTGTAAAAGTAAAAATACCCTCTTTCTCGTGTAATGCCCTAAATGAGATCAAAATGTAATTAAAAGCTCACAGAAATGTCATTTTGCTCTTTATTTTTTGTCGATTAGAATGTTTTAAAAGTGGATATTCATAGTTTTTCGATTAAAAATGTTATATTTGTGGACATGTGTAACAGTCTGGACTACTTCAACCATTTCTTATGATTTGATAACCCGTATCCCCGGATATAATCTCTCCAGGTGAGTGGCATGATTTATAATATTATTCTAATCTATCTAAAAAGCAGTGATGTTTATGATTAAAAGAAAAGAACTAACGTACGACAATTCTTATTTACTCAAAGTGTTTAACAGGGACTTTCCTCATTTGGTGACAATGGCGGAAGAGAGCCGGAACGTGAAATTGTTCAGGGAAGCTCTACGCTCATTCGTTTCTTCCCGGATTGAAATCAACGGAGGTGGCAGTAATATGGGGAATGCCGTGGCGAAGCGTATTTTACTTTTAATAGAATATGACGGATCTCCGATAGATGAGCTTTCGACCGGAGAGGAGATGTCTATACAGACTATCACTTATTTCTGGCAATTATTGGCAGGAAAGTTGACGGAAGAGGTTTCACCTGACCTGTTTATAGATCTTTATCATCAGTTCACGTTGTTGGAGCATCCGGAGACTGTTGAGCCGGACCGTGCTTTGGTGAAACGCCAGATGAATCGCTGGCCTACAGGATTGGATGAAGATGTCATTGCGATACGTGAAGCCAATAAAGACCGTATTATAAAGAGACTGATCCGTAAGATCGAACGTAGGAACGCTCCTTCCTCCCGTTTTCAGTTCTCACCGGAAATGACTTATGAAGAAAAGTATGACCAGGTGAAAGAATGGTGGAATACTGCACGTTTTCATCTGGCTTTGGCAATCAAAAGTCCGACCGAACTGAATTATTTCCTGGGAGAATCCCTTTCGGAAGAAATGATGCAGCTCCTTGCGCGGGCCAGGAAAAAAGGAATGCCGTTTTTCGTTACACCTTACTACTTGTCGTTATTGAATCCCGGAGAAGACGGATATGATGATAAAACGATCCGTTCATATATCCTTTATTCAAATGAACTGGTCGATACTTACGGCAGTATAAAAGCCTGGGAAAAAGAAGATATCGTGGAAGCCGGTAAGCCGAATGCAGCCGGATGGCTTTTGCCGGAAGGACATAATATTCACCGTCGTTATCCAGAGGTTGCTATTCTGATCCCTGATTCGATGGGAAGGGCCTGCGGAGGTTTATGCGCCTCTTGCCAGCGTATGTATGACTTTCAGAGTGAACGTCTTAATTTCGATTTTGAAGCATTGAAACCGAAAGAGACCTGGGATAAGAAGTTGCGCCGTTTAATGCATTATTTTGAAGAAGACGCACAGTTGCGTGATATACTGATCACCGGGGGAGATGCCCTGATGAGCCAGAACGCCACATTGCGTAAAATATTGGAAGCCGTATATAAAATGGCAGTCCGCAAACGCAAGGCGAATGAACTGCGTCCGGAAGGTGAGAAGTTGGCCGAATTGCAACGAGTCCGTTTGGGGTCACGTTTGCTTGCTTATCTACCTTTGCGAATTACCGACGAACTGGTATCTATCCTTAAAGAGTTCAAGGAAAAAGCATCGACTGTCGGAGTTTCCCAGTTTATTGTTCAAACACATTTTCAATCCCCTTTGGAAGTGACTCCTGAAGCTAAACGTGCTATAAAGGCGATACTCGATGCCGGATGGGTGATCACGAACCAGTTGGTTTATACGGTTGCTGCTTCCCGCCGCGGACATACTGCCAAATTACGGCAGACGCTCAATTCTGCCGGTGTGATATGTTATTATACGTTCTCGGTGAAAGGCTTCCATGAAAATTATGCTGTTTTTACTCCAAACAGCCGTTCGCTCCAGGAACAACATGAAGAGAAGATTTTCGGTAGAGTACCCGATGATAAGCTGGCAGAACTGGACGATATAGTGACCAATAAACGTCCTTTAGGCAGGAAACTATATAATTTCCTGCGTGAGAATCATCTGTTGTTCGCAGCCACAGACCGTAATGTTCTGAATCTTCCTGCAATAGGTAAAAGTATGACATTTAAAACCGTAGGATTAACGGCCGAAGGGAAGCGCATCCTGAAGTTTGATCATGATACCGGCCGTCGCCATAGTCCGATCATCGATAAGCTGGGGCAAGTATATATTGTAGAGAATAAGTCGGTGGCTGCTTATTTGAGGCAATTGGAAGAGATGGGAGAGGACGTGAAAGAATATCGCAGCATCTGGAATTATTGCGAAGGAAAGACAGAACCGCGTTTCAGCTTGTACGAATATCCCGATTATCCGTTCATGATTACAGAAAAGATGACTAATCTTGAACTCGAAAGCGAGTAAAAGTGTATCTTTGTTCCTGCTAAACCAATAAAAAGATGATACAGAACGAAAGAGAAATACGGCACGAACATGTGTTAGAGGCTGTCCGTCAGATGATGACGGCTGCGCGTACGGCTCCCAAGGGGAAGGGGATCGATATTATAGAAATAGCAATGGTTACCGGCGAAGATATACAACGTTTGTCTGACGAGATGCTGAACCTGGCGGCAGAGACCGGATTTAAGTTCATTTTGCGTGATGCAGATAATATTTTAAGTGCGGAAGCAATCGTGATATTGGGTACACGGCAGCAGGTACAAGGACTCAACTGTGCTCATTGCGGTTTTGAAACCTGCGTAGAGAAGCCGGCAGAAGTACCGTGTGCTATCAACTCTGTCGATTTGGGTATTGCTATCGGTTCGGCTTGTGCAACCGCATCCGATTTGCGTCTGGATACCCGTGTTATGTTCAGTGCCGGTCTGGCAGCCCAACGTTTGGGATGGCTGGGAGAGAGCAGGAGTGTGATGGCCATTCCGGTCAGCGCCTCTTCTAAAAACCCGTTCTTCGACCGTAAACCGAAAGAACAACCCGTGAAATAATTAGCAGGAATTAGGACAAATAACACAATGACTTTATGATAAAGTTTGACAACAAACTTGAATTACGTTATTCATTTAACGATAAGTCCAGTTATATGGATGCCTGGGTCAAACATCGCTGTGAGAAAGAGATACTTTCCATGCTGCGTGTGTTGGCAGATGTACTGGACGTGAAGATGACTGCCCATTGTGAACCCTTTTCGCAGGAAGGCGGATACCGGGTCGTATGGCCGATAGCAGGTGAGAGCTCGCGCTCTATCTCAGTAGTATTGAATATTCTGATGCAGGTTTTAACCAGGCCGACATTGTCTGTCGGCGGTCAACCTTTAGTCGACAGGACGAATGTCGACGAAGAGGATATGCAGAAGGAAATCTCCTTATTGAAACGTTCGCTTAAATTGAAACAGGCGGGGGCTTTGATACCTCGCGAACTGGTGGAATTGTTGGCATCCTGGCCGAAGTTCTGTAAATATAAATCCAACTTTTACGAAGCGTTGCGTGGATATCCCAAAGTAACGAAGATCAATGTACGTGAATTGAATGATAAAAATCGTAGCCGTTCCGGCTCCTTGGAGGTGAAGCGCGAACAGTTTGATTACTTTATTCTTCGTTCGGATGACCTGCCGACTGTCAAAGATAATAAAGCTACCATTGAGATTATCTCGCCGGTATTGAAGGATAGTCGTTATCGTTGGAAAGGTATTTATAACAAAGGTGGCGAGACGATCGACTTCTACATGTGCGATGAAGATTTCAAAAAGCAGATGTTCGATGAAAAGATATCTTTTACAAGCGGTATGTGCATCGATTGTGTACTGGAGATTGCTCGTAAATTAAGTGAGATGGGCGAGACGATCAATATCAGCTATACCGTGACCACTGTGATTCGTACCCGTTTTGATAAAATGGAAATCGTTACTCCGCAAGGCAAGCGCCACCTGCGTAAGCTGGAGGCGGAGAAGAAACAACTTACACTCGACTTATTTGGCTAACTTTTCCTATCTTTACGCCAAATCTTAAAGATGTATGGCTAAGACAAAAACAGTATACGTCTGCTCCAATTGTGGAGCAGACTCTCCTAAATGGATCGGTAAATGTCCGAATTGCGGCGAGTGGAATACCTATGTGGAAGAGATCGTAGCTACTAAAGAACCTGCGGCAAAACGTATTATTCCCGGTATTACGGAAACAGGAAAAATCCGTCCGGTCTTGTTGCGTGACATTACATCCGAAGAAGAAACCCGAATCGATTTGAAAGACGAAGAACTGAATCGTGTCCTGGGAGGCGGTTTGGTCAAAGGTTCGTTGGTACTGATTGGCGGTGAGCCGGGTATCGGTAAGTCTACCCTGGTTTTGCAGACTGTTTTGAGGCTGAATAATTTGAAAACATTATATGTATCCGGCGAGGAAAGTAGTCGGCAACTGAAACTTCGTGCCGATCGTATCGCTCACGAAAATCCGGAATGTTTTATCCTGAGTGAAACGAATCTGGAACAAATATTTATCCAGGCACGCAACGTACAACCTGATTTATTAATCATAGATTCTATTCAGACAATCTATACGGAGATCGTAGAATCTTCTCCCGGTAGCGTATCGCAGGTGCGTGAGTGTAGTGCTGCAATCCTGAAATATGCCAAAGAAAGTGGTGTGCCTGTTTTGTTGATAGGCCATATTAATAAAGAAGGAAGTATTGCCGGACCGAAAGTATTGGAACATATCGTCGATACGGTTCTTCAGTTCGAAGGCGATCAGCATTATATGTACCGCATCCTCAGGAGCATTAAAAACCGTTTCGGTAGCACGGCGGAACTGGGTATTTATGAAATGCGTCAGGATGGCTTGCGTGAAGTCAGCAATCCGTCAGAGTTATTGCTGACACAAAATCATGAAGGGTTGAGCGGTGTGGCGATTGCTGCAGCCATCGAAGGGATACGTCCTTTCCTGATTGAGACACAGGCATTGGTCAGTTCTGCTGTCTACGGGACTCCGCAACGTAGTGCGACCGGATTCGATCTTCGGAGAATGAATATGCTTCTGGCCGTCCTGGAGAAACGTGCCGGATTTAAGTTGATACAGAAAGACGTCTTTCTGAATATTGCCGGTGGTTTGAAGGTAAACGATCCTGCGATAGATTTAGCTGTTATCAGTGCGATCCTTTCATCGAGTCTGGATATCAGTATCGAACAAGGTGTCTGTATGTGTGGTGAAGTCGGTTTGTCGGGAGAGATCCGTCCTGTCAACCGTATCGAGCAACGTATTCTGGAAGCGGAGAAGTTGGGATTCTCACGTATTATCATTCCTCATAATAACCTGAAAGGGTTCGATACCAATAAATGTAAGATACAAATAGTACAGGTACGGAAAGTAGAAGAGGCTTTCCGGCAATTGTTTGGATAAATATTTCTTGTATGAAAATCAGATATAACGAATGAATAAAAATGTATCATGTCTTTTGTATATTTTCATCCTTTTGTTTACAGGGTGTGAATATCAGGTAGGAGACAACTTCATTGATGTGGAAAAACCTGCAGGCGAAATTGAGATGAGTGTTGAACTGACTGCCGATAATGATGGTCAAAAGATTGTTATTTCCGAAGAAAGTACGACGATTAAGTATAATCTGAATACCTCAGGACATAAACTGGTTGTTTGTATCTTTAACATGGGAGAGAAGCAATGGATAGAGAAGGTTGCTTCCGGTGTATTTGTTATTAATAAAGGAGAAGTTCCGGTTGGTAATTATACATTAAAATGTGACATATACGTAAGCTCCGGCTCCGGAAGTATTGCCGATCAGACAGGAATGGAAAATTACCTGGGTACATATAGTTGGCCAGTTGAAGTCATAACCTATGAAGAACCTGCATACAGTCTGACTTACAAAACGAATGCCGATGGCTATCTGGAACTGTCATGGGAGAAACCGTTACTGAATGAATCGATATTCGATTATTACAGGGTGATCGGTTCTAGTCTGGATGTGAAGATAACCGATCGGGATCAGCTCTCCTATATTTGCAAATCTCACATCGGTCAATCTACAGATTATCAGGTTTCTGTTTATTTTAAGAATGGCAGAACCCCGTGGTTGTTAGGATATGCCAACCTACCGATGCAGTATCCGGAAATCACCTATGATTCCAGTGATCCGGACAGTTTGCAGATAAACATTATAAGACCTTATAAGTCGGTTATGAACATCGAGTATGACCGGAAACTGCTGGTCAGTGAGTATGCTGCTGATTTTATTCGTGTTCCATATGCTGCTTTTGGTGCATCGAATCCTGAGATGGTCGTTGAGGTCCTTCCCTGGGATAAGGCAGACCGTGTGTTCGGTGCCAATATACAAAAATATGAAAGTGTACAGGCAAGTTCAGGTATATTAATTGCCCCGGAACAGAACTGGGCGCGTTACGGCTATAATGTGCAGGAAGATATAATGTATGTCAGTTCATACGGTGAAATAACAAACTGGCTATGGCCGGACATCATTCGGTATAAAGAATACAAAGGTCCGGACGGTAATAATGTGAACAATTATGCATTGTCTATGTACAATAGCCGGATGGCAGCAGCTCATAGTCAGACGATAGATGTGTTGGAAAGTAAGGAAATGCAGCATGTACGAACGATTAAGCTTGAAAATCCCTATTCTTTTGTTGGAGCGATGACTTTTACGAAAGATGATAAATTGGTCTGCCTTGTTTCTTCTCTGAATCAGACTGTACTTGTTTACCGTATGTCCGACGGGGCATTGGAAAATTCTTTCGAGTTTTCGGAATATCTGAATGCATATAACGCTTCTTTTTCGTCCGACGGGCGTTATCTGTGTTGTGAGAATAGCGATAGAAGCGGATTTACGATGGTTATTCTGGAAAATAACCGGCCCGTATCGATGAAAAAGATGGATTTGTCTTATTCCAGTTTATGCATGAATCCTCTGAATCCCGAACAGCTGATTGTCTCGACAAATGGAAAGATACAGGTGTACAATTGTCGTGACCTATCTTTGGTACATTCGCTGGATTATCCGGGAATGTTAGTAAGCAACGTCGATCCCAAGACCGGCTTTTTGCTTTTACGTGGTTCGGGAAATGTAAAAGTCGTAGATATGAAGACCAATACAGTCTTGTATACAAAGGAAGTCTCTTCTTTTTCCGAATGTAAATTGTATGGGAATGTCTTGTTGTCCAATACCGGATATGCTTTGCATATAGAAAAATATCTGAAGAAATGAAAAGGCTTATAATTGTATTTTTTTTATTAACCGGCTCATTTGCCGGAAATGCTCAAAAGATTACCGTAGAGTATAATGCGGGCTTTGGTTCGTATAATATGTCCGGAATGAAAGATCTGTTGAATACCATGTTGCCCGAATTGAATGGAGTGAAGACGACAGATAATTTTCCTGGTTATCTGATGCATAATATGCGGATTGGTTTTGAATGGAAAAGACACCAGTTGGGAGGTCTGTTTGACTATATGAATACCGCGGGTAAGAAAGGGGTTTCGGATTATTCGGGAGATTATAGTCTGGTGATACGAACCAAGGGATATAAAGCGGGTATCTTTTACCGTTACACGCTGACCGATGTTCTTTTAGGTGAATTACATTTGCGACCTTACCTGGAAATGTCTTCTGGGATGATATTTAATAATGTGAATCTGAAAGAATCATTACATTATAATATATCAGGTAATCCGGCACCGGAAAACGTTCCGGGAATGGAAGAGCAGTTAAAGTTTACCGGACCTAACTTTTTCCTGGCTCCTGCAATCGGTGCCCGTTTAAAGTTATGTAGTTTTGTTGCTGTAAACCTAAGTATAGGTTATGAATGGGATGCGGTAAAGAAGCTGTATATGGATGGAGATAAAAGCAAAAAATTGACGAAGAATGCTGACTGGAGTGGCTTTCGGGCACAGGGAGGTCTTATTTTTTATATACCCCTGTACTAAATAATTAAGCATAAAGGATTAAAATAATGATACAAGAATTACAACTCCGCATCTTGCCGGAAGAAGCAGTAAATGAACAGTTATTAAAACAGGTGGTGGCCCGTGAGACCGGTGCTGCTCCGAAAGATATACAGGCTGTCCGGGTTCTAAAACGTTCTATCGATGCCCGCCAGCGTACGATCTATGTGAACGTCAAGCTACGTGCATTCATCGGTGAACAGCCGGAAGAACCGGAATTTCAGTCTGTGGAATACAAGGATGTGTCGGGTGGAAAACAGGTCGTTGTTGTCGGTGCCGGTCCGGGAGGATTGTTCGCTGCCCTTCGCCTGATCGAATTGGGTTTGCGTCCGGTCATCCTCGAAAGAGGAAAGAATGTGCGGGAACGTAAAAAGGATATAGCCCTGATCAGCCGTGAACATACTGTAAACAGTGAATCGAATTACAGTTTCGGTGAAGGTGGTGCCGGAGCTTATTCCGATGGCAAATTATATACCCGCAGCAAGAAACGCGGATCGGTAGATAAGATATTGAATGTCTTCTGCCAGCATGGAGCGAGCACATCTATTCTTGCTGATGCCCATCCTCATATAGGAACAGACAAACTGCCCCGCGTGATAGAAAATATCCGTGAACAGATCATCCGTTGTGGCGGAGAAGTCCATTTTGAAACCCGTATGGACAGACTGATCATCGAAAAAGATGAAGTGATCGGAGTGGAGACTAATACGGGCAGAAGCTTCTATGGTCCGGTAATTCTGGCTACAGGCCATTCTGCTCGTGATGTCTACCGCTATCTTTATGAGAAACAGATTCCTATCGAAGCAAAAGGTATTGCCGTAGGTGTACGTCTGGAACATCCGCAAGAATTGATCGACCAGATTCAGTATCACCGGAAAGAAGGAAGAGGCAAGTATCTTCCGGCAGCCGAGTACAGTTTTGTAACCCAGGCAAGCGGTCGGGGAGTCTATTCTTTCTGTATGTGCCCGGGGGGATTCGTAGTGCCGGCAGCAAGTGGTCCCAGACAGGTCGTTGTCAATGGTATGTCTCCGTCCAATCGTGGTTCCCGCTGGTCCAATTCCGGCATGGTGGTCGAGATCCGTCCGGAAGACTATACAGAACTGATGAAACACGAAGAGATAACAGTTCCTGCCGATTCTCCATTGGCCCTGATGGCTTTTCAGGAACGTTTGGAGGAAGTCTGCTGGTTAAACGGGGGCATGAAACAGACAGCTCCTGCCCAGCGTATGAACGATTTCGTCAATAAGAAGAATTCATTTGACCTGCCTGTTTCTTCTTATACGCCTGGGTTGTTGGCCTCACCGCTTCATTTTTGGATGCCTGAATTTGTAACCAGTCGCTTGCGGGATGGCTTCCGTCATTTCGGCAAGACATCGAAAGGCTTTCTGACCAACGAAGCTCTGATGATAGGAGTGGAGACACGTACGTCTTCTCCCGTTCGCATTCTTCGTGATCGGGACACTTATCAGCATATAACCATAAAAGGACTTTTCCCTTGCGGGGAAGGAGCTGGTTATGCAGGCGGCATTGTCTCCGCAGCGATCGATGGAGAACGTTGTGCGGAAGGAGTAGCCGAGTTATTGAACTCGGTTTCCTGAAATCAAGACTCAGCTATTTATCTGTTCTTCGATCTCATTCAGCAGATTAACCCTTTCCAGCGAGAATGTGGTGTCATGTGTCTGTAGATATTCCAGCAATTCTTTTGCCCGGCGGAGTATATCCGGTTGGTTCTTCGGTTGCTGATAGCTGCTTTCGATCAAAGTTTTGATCGCTATTTCAAGACGTAAGATACCACTTTTCTCTTCGTTGTCGAGAAAACGGAGGATGTCGTCGGGAGCTGTTGTCATCAGGAAATCCTGATCCAGTTTCAGGTTCTCGAAAACGGTCTGTATCAGCTCCGGATTCTTCGCAGCAGCATTGTTATTACGATTGAAGATTACCTGGGCAACCATCTTGCCCAGTTCTTCTATCTGTACCATGATTAAATCTCTTTTCAGCATATTGGATGAATTTTATTCTATTGTAACACTAATAATCCGGATATCTTTTTGGGGACGGTCATATTGGTCTTTCGGCTGGTTGGCAATAACATCCAACACATCGAACCCTTCTGTCAGTTCACCGAAAATCGTATAAATACCATCCAGATGATGGCATCCGCCGACTGTTGTGTATGCCTTCCGCTCTTCTTCTGTAAAGATCAGGTGACCTGGCGTTGCCAGAATCATGGAATCTATTTGGGCATTTACAGCAGACACTCGTTTGTTATATTCCCGTTTGTTGCTTTGTTTCAACATTTTCAGGTCTACGGCAATAGGACGATAGTACTTATCCAGCGCCTTTTTCCGTATATCCTGGTTGGCGATCAGTTCCAGTGTATCCAGTTCCCCGTTACGATATACTTTTCCCTGTACGATAAAGAATTGCGACATATCCGATTTCTTTTCCGGATTGACATCGTCATTCTGGCGCGGGGCAGCAAGGGCACCTCTCTTGTGGAAATATTTATCTTTCAGTTCCGGCATAATCTCTGCCGACGAATCACCGAAACCGCAACGTGCTCCGGCAGGTGCGTTCTTTGAATCGGGTGCTCCTCCCTGGATCATGAACTCTTTGATAACACGGGTAAAAAGTGTACCGTTGAACTCTCCCTGTTGGGCGCGGTTGATAAATGTACGTACATGGTTCGGTACATCGTCGTATAGCCGGGCCTTCATGGTCCCGACATTCGTTTTGATAGTCACTGCTTTTTCTGAGCTTTGAGCGTTAAGACTTGCAGCTGCCAGTAAGAAAGCCAGTGTCAAGCTGTATAATCTTTTCATGAACATTTATTTTTTCTCGGGTAAAGATAGTGTTTATGTTGTTAAACACAAACTTAATGGCTACCTTTGCGAACTTTATTTAATGGCGAAAAGATTTTTTAATAGAATATTATGAATTGGATCAATGATTTGTTATGGGGAGAAGGCATTGGGCACTCCATCCTGCTGCTGTCGTTTGTTATTGCGGCGGGTATTCAGTTAGGAAAAATTAAAGTGTTTGGTGTATCGCTGGGGATTACACTGGTTCTGTTCGTGGGGATTGTATTGGGCCATTTTGGTTTTACGATCAATCATAATGTGATTCACTTTTTTAAAGAGTTCGGTTTGATCTTGTTTGTCTATTCCGTAGGTATGCAGGTTGGTCCGGGATTCTTTTCTTCGTTCAAGAAAGGTGGTATTACATTGAATATGTTAGCCTGCGGAATCGTCTTCCTGGGAGTACTGACAGCTATTATCCTGCATTATGTGACGGGTATTCCGATGCCGACTATGGTTGGTATTTTATCCGGAGCAGTAACGAATACACCAGGTCTGGGAGCTGCGCAGCAGGCCTTTTCCGATATGCACGGCTTTACAGATAATACAATTGCATTAGGATATGCGGTTGCTTATCCGTTGGGTGTTATCGGGATTATCTTGTCTCTTATCTTTATCCGCTATGTATTCCGGGTTTCTTTCGATAAGGAAAATGAGGATCTGAACAAAACGGATGCTTCTCATACCAATGAAGCTAAACCTATTTCATTGATTGTTAAGAATCCGGCTGTTTTCAATAAATCTGTCGGCGAGTTGTCCTCTTTGCTGGAACACCGCGACTTCGTTATATCTCGTATCTGGCATGACGATAATAAGCAGATCGAGATTGCTTCGGCCAATGTTTTGTTAAGAGAGAACGATAAAGTCTTTGTCATTACGACCGAACAGGATGCTCAGACCATTAAAACATTTATCGGTGAAGAGATCGATATGGAACGTAAACAGTGGATCCGCATGGAAAGCCAGTTTATCAACCGTCGTATCCTGGTCACGAAGCCGGAACTGAATGGAAAACGATTAGGTCAGTTGAAGCTGCGCCAGTTATACGGTATCAATATAACGCGTATTAATCGTGCCGGTGTGGATCTAGTGGCAACTCCGGCTTTGACGCTTCAGGTAGGCGACCGTGTGAATGTTGTGGGTACTGAAACTGCTGTAACGAATGTAGAAAAGGTGTTAGGTAACTCTATGAAACGCCTGAACGAACCGAACCTGATCACTATCTTTGTCGGAATTGCTTTAGGTATTATTCTGGGAAGTATTCCTATCACTTTCCCTGGTATTCCCCAGCCGGTAAAACTTGGATTGGCAGGCGGTCCGCTGATCGTAGCTATTCTGATCAGCCGTTTCGGATATAAGTATAAGTTAATCACCTATACAACCCAAAGTGCCAACCTGATGTTGCGTGAGATCGGTATTACTCTATTCCTTGCCTGTGTCGGTATCAGTGCAGGAGACGGTTTTGTCGATACGATCGTAAACAATGGAGGTTTCGCCTGGATTGGTTATGGGTTTATTATTACTACTGTGCCTTTGCTTATCATCGGTTGCATCGGCCGTTATTTCTGCAAAGTGAATTATTTCACGTTAATGGGGCTGATTGCCGGTAGTACGACCGACCCGCCTGCATTGGCTTATTCTAATGCAACGGCCGGAAATGATGCTCCTTCTGTAGGCTATGCAACAGTCTATCCGCTGACAATGTTCCTGCGTGTATTGACTGCACAGTTACTGATATTGTTCTTTGCATAAACGAATAAATTCAATAAATATTCGCCATACTCACCAACGGCTCGTATAATTTTTCAATATCCTGCGCGTCGATCTCGAGCGTAAGCTGGTCGCCGGGCAGGATAGTTTGGCCGGCAGGAGGGAAGTCCTTGCGGTCACGGTGGATGTTAATGATGATACAGTTGTTTGGTAGGTGCAGTGTGTTTACTTGTTTCCCGTCGAAATAAGAACCTGCCATCACTTCAACATCGAGCTTTAGCCGTTTTTCTTCCTGGAAGATCGGCTTTTTGATCATCTCTTCGTAAAACATGACGTTGAAAGGTTTTATCTCCAGAAGTTCCGTGAAATAATAAGTTAGTCCTCCGACAACGATCGAAGGGTAGAATACCTCGAAATGTCCGGTAATCTCCGTGATCAGAATAATGGCAGTGATAGGGGTGCGCACGACGGCAACCAGAAAGGCTGCCATCCCGATCAGCATGACATAGCTGATATTTTCCGGCGCTATAACCCCCTGTTGTACCAGTAACAAAGCACAGATTTTTCCTAATAGTCCGCCGGTGACCAATGTCGGAATAAAACTACCTCCCGGCAGTCCGGATGAAAACGAGTAGACAGTGAACACCATATGCAGCAACATCATTCCGGTAATCCATAAGATGCTCTCTTTTCCACCTAATGCCTGTTGCATCAGGAACTGTTCACCGCCGCCGGTCAGGTCTGTCAATGTCAGTGAGATGGTATAAGCCATGATCAGTAATCCCAGTAGCTTAATATATTCAGGCTGCTTTACGGCAGGATACAACCTTTTGACATAAAGCATTAGCAATGAGTAGAACTTACCGAAAACGGATACGATAACGGCAAACAACAGAAATAGTTTGAGCTGTACTTCGAACGAAAGGTCCGGGGCGACCGCATTTATTTCGTGATAAGGGTTGATAGGGAATATCATATTGGCGATGCCTCCGGCAACGACCCCTGCCAGAATGGTTGTGATGGCTGTCTTGGGAGCATCGAAACGTTCTATCGATTCGATAACCAGGGTAGCCGCAGCTAATGGAGCGGCAAAAGCAGCCGCCAATCCCGCACCTGCGCCTGCTGCCAGCAATTGCTTCCGTTCGCCACTCAGGATATGTCCCCATTTACCGACCAGGTCCCCAATGTACGATCCCATCTGGACGGACGGCCCCTCACGTCCCATGGAAAGACCGCTGCTCAGCGTCAGTACTCCACCGGCAAACTTAGCCAGTAACTGCCGTAGGGAATGTTTGTAAACGATCCTGCCGTTGATTGCCCCTCGCGTCTGCGAAATACCTCCGCCTGATATATAAGGCCAGCGTTTCACCAGCCAGGAGACGAAAATAAGTACACCCCAGAAAACGAAAAATGCGATAACGTGAAGATACCAGGGAGGCGACGATTCAAAGAAATCTTTCCGGTAGTTGTAGAAAAGTTGTAATAAATAATGGTAAGGAACTGCTACCAACCCGGTAAGCAACCCTACAATAAGGCTCACGAAATAGAGCCTGGCATCCACCAGTTTCAGCTTTAATATCCTCCAGTTTACCTTCATAAGCTCGATAAAAACAAGACTGAATCGGCTTTGGTTTAGAGAAAATAGTATCTTTGTGTATTGTTGAATTAAAATAAATTAGATTATTATGGATACCCCGAGATACAAAACGATCATCAGCGTATTGAACTCATCCTGTGAAGGTTTCGATGAGTATATAGAAATGAGTAAACGGATCAGCCTGTTTATTGAAACAAACGGAGCGAGCGAATCCGGCGGAATGATGGAAGAAAGTTATTTAGGGCAATATGTTGTTCTTCAGGATGAGCTTTATAAACTGGCATTGGAAAAGAAAAGGAACGAATCGTGTTAAGAGTATTATTATGAAAAAGAAATGGTTGTGTCTGGTTTTTAGTTTCGGACTACTGGTGCAAGGTCTGTCCGCACAGGAAAGCCCTGTGAAGATGTGGTATGACGAACCTTCGGACGACTGGATGAGGTCGTTGCCCATCGGTAACGGGCGGTTGAGCGGAATGGTATTCGGGGGCATAGAAAAAGACAATATAGCCTTCAATGAGATCACGCTCTGGTCCGGACAGCCTGACCCGGAACAGGAGAAGCCTTTCGGAAAAGAGGCATGGCGGGATATACAGCAGATGTTTCTGGATGGTAAACTGGAGGAAGGGAACGCCCTGGCTTCAGAAAAGCTGGTCGGCGTTCGCAATTCTTTCGGAACGCATGTCCCTTTCGGTGATATAGAACTGACTTTCAGGCAAAGTGGCGGAGCAACAGAAAGTTATATCCGTTCGCTTGATCTTGCCAGGGGTGTTGCATCCGTAACCTATCAGCAGGATGGCGTGACCTATATTCGTGAATATTTTTGTTCTAATCCGGCTAATGTCCTGGTGGTACGTCTTAGAGCCTCGGAGAAAGGAAAACAGAATCTGGAAGTCGGTTTGAATCCGTTAAGGAAATCCGTTGTAACGACGGAAGGAGATGCCATTTCTTTTTCCGGCCAGGTCGATTTTCCAACTTTTGGTCCCGGTGGTGTAAACTTCTACGGGAAAGTGAAAGTCCTGACGGAAGGAGGGATTATCAGACAGAATAAGGAAAGCCTGTCTGTGGAAAATGCCGATGAAGTAGTCCTTATAGCAGACCTTCGTACGGATTTTGTGCCGGGAGATATGAAGGAAGTGGTTTTATCTACAGTGGAAAATGCCGGAAAGAAAGGAGTTGAAGCATTAATGCAAGAACATGAAGCGGATTTTGGCCGTCTGTTCAACCGTGTCAGTCTTTCTTTGGGCACAGCTAAAAATGATATAGCTACAGATGAACGCCTGAAGTTACTGAAAGAAGGGAATAACGACCCGGATCTGATTGCCCTGTTTTGCCAGTACGGACGTTATCTGCTGATCTCCGCATCACGGGAAAATTCTCCGTTACCAGCCAATCTTCAGGGAATATGGAACGATAATCTGGCTTGTAACATGGAATGGAGTTGCGACTACCATCTGGATATCAATACACAACAGAATTACTGGGCTGCCAATATCGGTAACCTTGGTGAATGTAATGTTCCCCTGTTCAATTATATAGGTACATTGGCCGAAGCCGGGGCAAAAACGGCTAAGACGGTTTATGGTTGTGACGGCTGGGTAGCTCATACGATGGCGAATGTCTGGGGATTTACGGCTCCGGGCTGGGGAACAGGCTGGGGGCTTCATCCTACGGGTGGTGCATGGCTGGCAACTCACCTGTGGGATTATTACCGCTTTACAAACGATGAAGTGTTCCTGTTGAGAGCCTATCCGATTCTGAAACAGTCGGCATTATTCTTCCTCGACTATATGATAGAAGACCCAAATAGCGGTTATCTGGTCACCGGTCCGTCTACTTCACCCGAAAATGCATTCCTTTGGAACGGCAAACAGTTGCCGCTTTCCATGATGCCGACTTGTGACAGGGTGATCGTTTATGAGATATTGAATGCCTGCCAGAGTGCAGCCGAGTTATTACAGGTAGATGAAGAATTAAGAGGACGTGTGATCGATGCAATCGACCGGTTGCCTCCTTTTAAAATAGGGAAATACGGTCAGCTTCAGGAGTGGCAGGAAGACTATGAGGAGGCCGTCCCTAATCACCGGCATACCAGCCATCTGCTTGCTTTGTATCCTTATGCACAGATAACGCCGGAAGAAACGCCCGAATGGGCGAAAGCCGCTGCTGTGACTATCGACCGCCGTCTGAATGCAGCCGATTGGGAGGACGTGGAATGGAGCAGGGCCAATATGATCAATTTCTTTGCCCGCCTGAAGGATAGCAAAAAAGCCAGTGAAAGTGTGTTGGGATTAATAAACGACCTGAGTCGCGAGAACATGCTGACGATCTCTCCGAAAGGTATTGCCGGTGCTCCGACGGATATATTCGTTTTCGACGGTAACGAAGCCGGTGCAGCCGGTATTATGGAGATGTTGCTCCAGAGCCACGAAGAATATGTGGAACTCCTTCCATGCTTGCCGGAAGAATGGAATACGGGCAGTTATAAAGGTTTATGTGCCCGCGGTGGTTTTCAGGTTGATCTGTCTTGGAACAATGGGGCTGTTAAGCATGCGCAGATTACTGCAACAACCGATAATACCTTGAAGTTGAAGTTACCCGAACGGACCGGACATGAGAAGTATTATAAGAATAAGAAGATACTTCGATCCGATCACTCTCCCTTACGGTATCGTAAGAGTGGACATGCAAAAAGGTGATATTTTTGAAGTCGCTTATGATTGATTGAAGTCTGATGCCGGATTAATCCAGCATCAGACTCATATATGCTTCCCGGTTCGGGTATCCCATGACGATCCGGGTAAATGTTTGAATATCCATATCCTTCAGATTCTGCTCCGTTAAGGGACTATCCTTATGTGTAGACAGCCAGTGATGTCTTAACCTTTCGGTGTCGATAACTCGGGCCATCCCGAAAGGACGGGTTGCCGGTATGACCGGAGGGGTTTTGTAGGTTGCCCGATTTACATTGTTTTGTAGGGTCGCTTCCTGCAACAAAAGATTTGCCACCCGGTCGTCATCGTAGAAGAATTCTTTTACATACACCTGCTTTTTCTCTTCCGGAAGTGTGTTGTCCGGTGAAAGAACGAAAGCCATGCCGATCGGCTGGTCTTTTTCATTCAATGCGGTAAGCATTTGTCCTCCGTCCAGTTGCAAATCGCGCAGTATTGTTATAAAATCATCCTGGGTATGCAGTACACAACATTTTCTTTCACGGAGTTTCCGGTTGAAATACGCATATAATTTATCGATGGAAGGAACTTCCGGCGGAACGACCGTGATCTCGGGTGCATAAACGGGAGTTTCCGGGCGTGTGTAAACTTCTTCGGAATAATCGAACGCTTCCGTATATCCTTGTACACGGTAGTAGTCGAACAACCAGGGATCAGCAGGGATCAGAGCCGTTACGGCAACCGAACGGTATTTCATTTCCTCAAATGCATTCTGCAGGAGTTCCCGCATCAGTCCTTTACCCCGCATGGAGGGGAGGGTACAGGCGCCGGAGATATAAGCTACGGATATCTCTGTACCATAATAAGTCATTGTGTAAGGCAGCATCTGTAAGGCAGATACCACCTGTCCGTTCTTTTCGATGACCAGTGTATTCTCTTCTTTGTACACCCGGTCGAAATAAAGGCGAATGAACTCTTCTGAATCATTGAACGAGAGACGCCATAGATCGATTATTTGCTGCTTGTTCATCTTGTTTATTATTTTGCGTTTTCTTAATCGCGGCACTCTTTTCTAATAGTATGACCGGGTTATAAGAAAGTTTTGCTTTCCGCAATCCCGGGATACCGAGGTCCTCTTCGCGGTTAACGTAGATGAATTTTTCCGGCAGGCGCGATGCGAATTCCTGATTGATAACAGTGTAAGCACCCTCATAGTTCACATCCGCTTTTTCTACATGAACTCCGAATGTATCATGGTTGATCGGTGCTCCGAAGGTGAAGGCGATCACTTTTCCGTCTACCAGCAATGCGCCTCCGAGTAGTCCCAGTTCGTCGAAGTGATTAAGCGCATACGTCATGGAAATACGTTCGTAGTTCAGATCTTCGGCATCGTCTTCCGTTTTGTTGGCCTTATACCAGGTACATTCCAGTTTCAGGCATTGTTGGATCAGATCGGGAGTGATAGGCGCATATTCGTATTCATATCTTTTTTTGAAATTATTAATATGATTGCGCTTCGATTGATACTTTTTACCTTTCAGCAATGCCAGATCTTCACGCAGGTAGATATAATCGAAATAATCGCGTTCGGGAATATAGAAGAACCCGCCGGGCAATGCTTGCTCCAGTATATCTTTGGCATCCGGTGTGACTCCCAACATGCAAAGCGGGTGTCCATGTGCCAGGGAGTCTGCTTCGAGTAATTCCAGCGCGTGCTTCAGGTCTCCCTTTCCGGCAGGTGTCATGTAAACGAGACGGCTTTTATCTTCTATCCAAAAACGGATCAGCAGAAAACCATCGACAATGGCAAATTCGGTTTCATACAGAAAGCGCCAGCTGCAAATGTTGGCAAACGAATAATCGCAATTACGATAGTTATGAGGATAAATAAATGATGTTATAAGTTCTTTATCCTCTATTTTAATTGGTTTAAAAGGAATCTTCATACTTTTCTTTTTGTCGTACAAATATAAAACTAATAAGTGTCCGCTAATGTTTAAAACGGAAATATTAAAGGCAGCACAAAGATCATAATAATTCCCATAATAATCTGCAGAGGTAATCCGACTTTTACATAATCCATAAATGTATACTTACCTGCCGACATCACAAGCGCATTGGGCGGTGTAGAGAATGGCGAGGCAAAACACATACTGGCTCCGACCGTTACGGCAAGCAGGAACGGATAAGGACTTACGCCTATAGAAAGGGCTGACTGTAAAGCAATAGGTGCTACCAGTACGGCCGTTGCGGTATTACTGATAAACATCGTCAGTAGTGAAGTTGTGAAATAGATACCCGCCATCAGGACAAGTGGTCCGTAATTACCCAGGCCGCCAACCAGCTTTTCAGAGATCAGCGACGAGGCTCCTGTCTTTTCCAGTGCCAGCGACATCGGTAACATGGCGGCAATCAGGACAATGCTTTCCCAATTGATCGTTTTATATGCATCTTCTACGTTCCGAAAACAACCGGTCAGTACCATTAATATAGCAGCTATCAGTACGGCTGCGACAGGTGGAATAGGTATAAAATCGAAAACCATGGCAGCGATCATCAGGATCATGATACCGGCAGCAACAGGTGCTTTGTAGTCGAGTGTGACTTTGGATGCTTCTTCGACAGGTTGTCCCAATACTACCCATTGCGATTGTTTTTTGCTCATGCGGGCAATATCATCCCAGTTCCCTTGTATCAGCAGAAGATCTCCCGCGTGCATCTTTACATCCTTTACATCGGATAGGATATATTCGTTACCCCGTTCTATTCCCAGGATATTGACGGAATATTTATCGCGGAAACCGGAATCTTTGACAGCCCTGTTGATCAGCTTGGAATCGGGCATCAATAAAACTTCTGCAATCCCGATTTCACGGACACTTAGTTTTTCATTATCACCGGTAAATTCGGAGACCTTGGATTCGGTTAGGTCCAAATGGTTTTCTTCAACGAACTTATTAATATTATCGAAGCTGCCGAATACATATAATATATCTTCTTCCTGTATTTCTGTGTCGGGACCGGCCAGTTTCTGGTCGACTGTTTTCATGAAACGGCTCTGTGAGGAAGATTTACGCCTGATCTCCAGAATTGTCAGATTGTATAGACTGGTGATATTCAATTCCTGTAGTTTCTTGTTCCGTATTCGTGAATCTTTATGGACACGTACACGGTACAGATTATCGGAAAGGCTATACTTGTTTGCCAGTTCCTGCGGTGAACGTCCGGTAGACGCATCGTTCTTTTTAGTATCTTCTTTTTTGGAGAGGAACCATTTGCTGAGCGGGATCAGAATAATGACACCGACAGTTATACAGACGATACCGATTGGAGTGAACGAAAAGAAGGACAGGTCTTTATAGCCTGCATTGGAAAGTGCTTCCTGTACAACGAGGTTGGGAGGGGTACCGATCAGAGTCGCCATACCTCCCATACTACTTGCGAATGCTAAAGGCATCAGGAAACGGCTCGGGCTGATATTGGCATTTACAGCCATACTAACAACGATAGGTAGCATAAGGGCAACGGTTCCTGTGTTGCTGACGAACGCCCCGATAAAGGCTGTTACCAACATGATCAGAATGAAAAGTTTAATCTCGCTGGTACCTGCCAGCTGCAATATTTTACTGCCGATCATTTTGGCCAGGCCGGTCTTGAAGATCGCACCGCCTACCACAAACAGACCGACCATCATAATAACGACGGAGTTGGAAAAACCTGAAAGTGCCTCTTCAGGAGTCAGGATATTGAACACCATTAATAAGACCAGGGCACATAGTGCAACGAGGTCTGAACGTATTTTCCCATTAACAAAAAAAACTGCCGACAAGGCCAGAATAATAAGAGTTGTTATCATAAAAAGTTATTAAGATGGTTTTTACTAAACACAAAATCCCACTGTAATATAAACCGGAAAGTTTGTTTATATGTTTACCTAATACCTGATTTTAGTACAAAAATAGTAGAAACATTGATACTATAATACATATCCGCCTGCCAAATCCGAGTTTGGTCATCAACCAAATACTGGTATGGATTGTTTCCTGTAAAATAAAGATATAGTGGATAGGGATATGAAGTATTTGATTATTATATATATGTTTTTATATCAGTTGCCAGGTTTTGCTCAAGACAGAAAAAATATGAATTCTAATAAAAAGGAGAAAGTGACAATGGAAAAGACAACTTATCAAAAGCCGGACGATGCAGCCTTACGGAATATATTGACCGATGAACAGTATGCAGTAACCCAGAAGAATGCAACCGAACATCCTTTCCGTAACGAATATTGGAATGAATTTCGTGAAGGTATTTATGTCGACATTACGACAGGTGAACCTTTATTCATCTCTACCGATAAATTCGATTCTGACTGCGGTTGGCCCAGTTTCTCGAAACCGATCGACAAAAAACTGGTAAAGGAAAAACTGGATACTTCGCATGGTATGACGCGTGTGGAAGTGCGCAGCCATACAGGTGACGCGCACCTGGGGCATGTTTTTACCGATGGTCCGGCAGAGTCAGGGGGCTTGCGTTATTGCATAAATAGTGCTTCGCTACGTTTCATCCCTAAAGATAAGATGAAAGCGGAAGGATATGGTGAATATCTTTCTTTATTAGAGAAAACACATAAATAATTGCATGGCTGCAATGAATATATTATCTTCGCGGGATTGTTAACAACGACTGATGTGAAGAGAATGAAGAAGTGTTTTTATCTCATTGTGGCCTTATTGTGTTTTAGTCTGTCTGTTTCCGCTGCTCCGATATCCCGTATCAAAGGGAAAATTGTGGATGCCGGAACAAATCAGCCATTAGATTTTGCGGATGTGCTCCTGTTTAAAAAGGGAGACAGTAATCCTGTGTTCCATGCTTTGCCTGACAGGGACGGAAGTTTTGGTATCGCAGATGTGAAGAACGGAGAATATAGCCTGATGATCCGGCTGGTAGGATATGATTTGTTTACCCGTCCGGATATTGTGCTGGCATCGTCGTCGGCTACTGTCGATCTGGGAACGATCGCTATGAAGCCGCTGGAAGTCGGACTGGCGGAAGTAGAGGTCGTGGCACAGAAGAAGCAGGTGATATATAAACTCGACAAAAAAGTGATCGAAGCCTCTTCGAATATGCTGGCGAGCGGAGGGACGGCGGTCGATATCCTCGAAAATACACCTTCTATCCGTGTGGATGCAGAGGGGGAAGTCTCTTTCCGTGGAAGTACAGGCTTTACCGTTTATGTGGACGGTAAGCCGAGTGTTTTCAGCGGAACTCAGGCTTTGGAACAGATTCCTTCCGGACATATCGAAAATATAGAGATCATCACCACCCCGTCTGCCCGCCACGATACGGGAGGCGATGTCGGGATTATCAATATCATTACCAAGAAGCATGCGCAACACGGATTCAGCGGAATGGTGAACCTGACGGGAAGTACTTTCCTTTCAAGAGGAGTCGATTTCCTGCTTACCCAACAGAATAAATCTTCCCGATGGTATTTCGGCGGAGGCTGGACCGACCGTTTGCGAAAGAGTGATTTCGACCAGGAAAAGACGACGATCGTAGCCGATACGGCAACGACCTCCCATTCGAACGGACCGCGTGAGAGTAATAATTTCAATTACTCGTTGAAAGCCGGTTGGATGTATACTTTGCCTCATACAACATTCAATGCCGACCTGGAAGGTGGCTACGGGGGCCGTACCCGTAACGGTGACCTGGACTATACGGAAGAACGTGTTGTCGATAAGAAGCCTTTCGAGAACGGAGATTATTACAGCCGCGACGATTACGACCTGCATGAAACATATTTCCAGGGAAGTGTCGGTTTCGACCATAAATTCAATGACCAGGGACATCAACTTACAGGAAGTTTTTATCTGAAATACGGTGGCAATGCGATGGAATATTTCCAGAGCGACCTCTTCAATAAGAATAATGAGCGCGAGCAGGGGCATCGTGCCTGGGAAGACGAACACCGCTGGACAGTACGTGGAAATCTCGATTACCTGTATCCGTATAGTAAAACCGGACATATCGAGGCCGGTTATCAGTATTTCTCCTATCTGGAGGACGGCGATTACAGTATGCAGTTCTGGAGTCCCGAGAAGCAGGAGTTTTACTGGAGGGATGATATCTACAATACTTTTTATTTTCAGCACGGCATCAATTCGATCTATGCCATTGTCGGCGACAGTTATAAGTCGTTCGATTTCCAGGCTGGTGTAAGAGGGGAACATACACATCGTGTTCTCCGCAGTTCGATTCCCGGAAAGAACCGTGAATATAATAAATTCGAGTTTTTCCCTTCGGTTCACCTGGGATATACTTTCCCGAAAGATCATAAACTGATGGCATCCTATTCACGCCGTATCACGCGTCCGGAGCTTTTCTTTATGGAGCCTTATATTACGTATCGTGACTATTATTCGGCCGAGATCGGTAACCCGGATATCCGTTCGGAATATATCAACTCTTTTGAGCTAAACTATAAGAAGAATATCGGCGACCATACGGTTTCCGCCACTGTGTTTCACCGTAGCCGGAAAGATAAGATAGAACGGTTACGTGTTCCTTATCAGGCTGGCGTGACATTGGATTCTATGGCAAATGTGGGACATGATTATTCAACCGGACTGGAGTTGAGCGGTCAAGTTCAGCTGACCCGCTGGTGGAACATGAACCTGAATGGTAGTTTATATCATTATAAGGTAAAGAACCAATACAAACAGGATGGAACGAACGAGAAAAGTACTAATTACGATATTATCTGGAATAATGCTTTCGATCTGGGAAAATCGACCCGTATCCAGTTGGATGGGAATTTTGTTGGCCCGTCGGTTACCACACAGGGGCGAACGGATGCTTTCTGGTATGTGAATCTTGCTCTCCGCCAGCAATTGATGAATCGTAAACTGTCGGCTACACTTGCCTTCCGCGACGTATTCAATTCTGCCCGTTATGTAAGTAAGATAACTACTTCAGACTTACAATCCATCACCCGTATCCGTCCGAATTATCCGCTTATCACCTTGACTTTGAGTTATACATTCAATAACTTCAAAGCCAAGACTACTCAGCGGAAAGAGGATCACGATCTGTTTGAAGGAACGAATCATTGATCAAAGCTTCTTTCATTTTGTTATATTGAACAACTAAATGAAAGAAGTCTATGTATACAGTCTCAGTAAAAATTAAAAGAGGTATATCCGTATCCGAAGAAAAGCGCATGCCGCTTTACGTGCAGCTGATTTACCGTCGTGAAACGCGGAAGATCCGGTTACCCTACCGCGTCTCCGCTGGTGAATGGCTAAGTGAAAGGGAAGAGGTGCATACTCCTGTCGGAAGTGAGGTGGAACGGAGTGAAGAGTTGCGCGTCATGCGCGAACATCTGGTCCGTGATTGCCGTACGGTCCGTCAGGTGGTCTGCTCGATGGAGAAGAAGAAAGTGTTTACGCTGGACGATATCGTGGCAGCGTGTAAGGAACGGTTCACGGTTTCCAACCTGACAAAATATGTGGAGAAACTGATTGGGGAACTGTTTGCCGTAGGTAAGGATCAAACGGCCCGTCATTACCGGAGCACACTGAATTCTTTTCTCCGTTTCCGTCAAGGCAGTGACTTGCGCCTGGATGAACTGGACCCTGTTCTCGTGAAAGAATATGAATCTTATTTGTTCGGTACGGGACTTTGTGCCAATACGGTCTCTTTTTATCTTCGCGTGCTGCGTTCCGTCCTGAACCGTGCGGTCAGGGAAGGTCTGGTGGAAGCGGTTCCGATGCTTTTCAGCCATGTTCATACCCGTATTGAGAAAACGCGTAAACGTGCGGTGGAGGAAAAAGTAATCCTTGAACTTGCCGCCCTGCCACTGCCGTCTCCGGGACTGTCCCTTTGCCGCGACCTATTCCTTTTCTCTTACTATGCCCGTGGAATGGCTTTTGTCGACCTGGCCCACTTAAGGCGTGAGAATATCCGTGGCGGTAAGATCGTTTATGTCCGGCGTAAAACCGGTCAGGAACTACAAATACAATTGTTACCTGTGATGAAACAGCTTCTGTCGCGTTACCGGGATGCTTCGAGTCCCTATCTGTTTCCGGTACTGAAAAGTGCCACTCCCTCCCGAAAGGAGTATGAAAGTGCGCTCCGTCTTCAGAATAAGCGTCTGAAAAAGTTGGGAAGTTTGGTCGGGTCGGACCTATCCACTTATACAGCACGGCATAGCTGGGCAAGCGTGGCCCTGGAAAAAGGTATATCCGAAGAACTGATCTCGAAAGGCATGGGCCATGAGTCTGTTAAAACGACACGTATTTATATAGCCTACCGGAATACCTCGCAGATCGACCGTGCCAATGAGATAGTTATATTAGGAAGAAATTGTAAATCAAGGCTACCCCGTGGAGTTGTCCTGTAAGGGGAATTCTGTCTCTTGGTAAGAGACGGAACGGTGAAGGCAGTTTGTGTTAAAACTTCGCAAATGTACTAACTCTTTTTTATATATACGTTATTGGCACCTATGTTTTTTCGCATAACCAGCCTTAATATTCATTGTGTTTATGAATATCATTACAAAAATTAAGAAAGAAAGCCGGTTGCTTTAGCTTCTCTCTCAGCTGGCTGTATCTATTCTTTTTTGTTGTTCTCGGTCTGTTTCTTTCTGATAATCTGTTGTTTATGAATTGTTGTCTTCTTTTCCTCCTGCATTGAATGTCGGATTATCTTTTCTTTCCCATGAAAAACAATCACTTTTCAATAGTCCGTCCAATCCTTTTACCAATTTTTGTTTTTTGAATGTTGTCCGGGGATGCTTTTTATGTATAAAGAGCCCGGGGGTAAATAGCTAAAAGTGTTGCCGGTAGCAGGTTGTTGTTTCTACCGTTCCGTCTCTTACCAAGAGACGGCCCCGGTGCAGATGGTAACCTAATCTGGTATTAATATAATGTATAGGGCTCTTTATTTACCGCTATTATCTATCATATTTCTTCTCTCCTCTGTCCCAAGTTTATGGGGACAGCAGAGCGTATTGAAAACGAATGTGCTGTATTGGGCAACGACTACGCCCAATGGTGGAGTGGAGCTGGGATTGGGACGTCGTTTCTCCGTCGACTTGTGGGGCGCCTATAATGCATGGAAGTTTTCCAATGAAATGAAATTGAATCTTTATCTGGTACAACCAGAAATCCGTTTCTGGCCCTGCCGTAAGTTCGAGGGTCATTTTGTGGGTGTACATGGTCATTACGGTCACTTTAACATTGGAATGCTCCCGTTCATTTCGGGGTTGAGGGATAATGTATTGAGGGGAGACCTGTATGGCGGTGGTCTCACCTACGGCTACCACTGGGCGTTCGGTGACCGTTGGGGCGTGGAAGCCTTTCTCGGTTGTGGTTATGTTTCGATGAAGTACACCAAATATCGGTGCTCGGAATGTGCCGAACCTGTCGGAGCTTATACCCGTAATTATTTCGGGCCTACCCGTCTTGGTTTCTCCGTGATCTATTTCTTACGTTAAATCTTTTAGCTGATGAAACAAGTTCTACTATATAATATATATGTATATATCGTTTACCTTTTCCTGCTGCCTGCCGGTTGCATGAAAGCGCAGGGTATCCGTATCGTTCCGCAACGGATATCAGTGAAGAACGACAGCCTGCATGTACAACTCCGAATGGATTTGAACGAGGTGAGGGTGGGGCGTAGCAGGGCCTTTATCTTTACGCCGCAATTATTGGGAGAGGGGAAGCAACAGCTTTCTTTACCTGCCGTTGTAATCAGCGGCTCGATACGCGATCGTCAGGATCGTCGGGAGGCAGCACTTTCTCTCTGTAAAGAATGTACTGTTCCTTATCTTCGTATCCGTGACAGCCGGAATGTTTCTAAAAATATCACTTACCATATTTCCATACCTTATGCCTCATGGATGCGGCATGCCATGTTGCTATTGAAACAGGAAAGTCGTGAATGTTGCGGCAATGAACTCTTGGCGGTAGATACGCTGCAATGCGATTTGGGTTTGTCTGCTGTGGCAGGTATTCCTCAATTGCCTGTTGTAAAGATGAAACCGCATCCGGAAGAAGCAGTGAAACCGAAAGTCGTAAAACCGGAACCGGCAGCTGTTACAAGACCAAAGTCAACAATGGTTTCAACGTCAAAAGTAGCATCTGCAACTACTGAGAGTGTGGTACTCTATTTTGATTACCCGATTGGAAAGGACGATATTCATCCCGACCTAAAAAACAACCGTTATGAGATCGACAAGATTGACCGGTTGATTGCCCCCCTACAGAGAACGCATTTTACATCTGTCAAGTCCATCCGTATCTGCGGTTATTGCTCGCCTGACGGTAATTATGGGGATAACGAACGTCTTGCTGAAGCCCGTTCGCGTTTCTTCTCCATTTACCTGCGTAGTATGTACGGCGTTCCCCGCGGACTTGTCAAGGTCTCATCGGTGGCGGAAGACTGGGAGGGGTTGGTGGATCTTTTGATGCGTGATAATCCTCCTTACCGTGATGCCGCCTTGCGCGTAATATCCCGCTATGGTATTTTCAACGGACGGGAAAAGTATTTAATGGAATTGCAGGGAGGTTCTCCCTATAAAGATATGCTGAGACATTTTTTTCCGAAGCTGCGGCGCATCGAGGTGATCGTTCGTTATGAAGAGGATAAAACGGAGGTGGAATGAATAAGATGGTGGAGATAGCATACCTGTTGCTGGCGGTGGTCTTATGCGGTTGCACATTTGGCGATGAACCGGGTGTCTGTCCGTATACGACACGGCTTGATTACTGGTATGCAGGCAACAGCAGTGAAAATATGCTTCCGGTCTATGTAGACAATCTCCGCCAGTATCTTTTTGATGAAAGAGGTGATCTTCTCAGTGTGGTTACTTTGCGGGGTGACACAATCCGCAGTTGGCAGGGAAATCTGGAAGAGGGTGACTATACCGTCGTTCTCTGGGGCAACCTGGCAGAAGACGGCAGTGATGACCTGGATGTACAGCCGCTGACCGATCGTCACCTTGCAGATATGACACTTAGCGCTGTTACAGCCGAGGCTCCACCGGCCTACCGCCGCAATACGGGTCGACTCTATTACGGCTATCTGTCTTTCCATGTAGAGGAAGGGAAAATGTTTCGCCGACGTGTCTATCTCTCGCATGCGCATGCATCATTGCATGTGACGGTACAATGGATGGCGGATGCCCCGCCGGAGGGAGGCACTTACCGGATGCGTATGAAAGGGCTGGCATCGGAGTATGGTTTCATGAAGGGCTGGGAGAGTGAGCCGTTCACTTCGGGAGGTAGCTATACGGTGCCGTATATCGGAACTTCCGAGATCAGCCACGAGACACGTGCCGCAATGAGTTACGATGGTGAAGTGATAGGCGATTTCGTCACTTTCCGGTACACTTCCGACACTCACCAGCTATGGAGCCTGTGGCGGAATGACGAGTGTATCATCGGTGACCTCGATCTACATCGTTTTTTTTCGAAAAAACCGATGAACATGGATCGTAATGTGGAGCAGGAATTCGAAATCCTGGTAACGGTCTACGAAGACAAAATCATCGTCTCGGAAATAACCGATTCCGATTGGGACGAGGGTGGGGCGATAGGATAAAAGAGATTTATAAACATATAGTATTCACTTAAAAAAGTAGTTATGAAAAAGACGTATTTGATGTTGCTTTTGGCCCTGGCTGGGTTGGGAAGCAGTTGTACGAATGAAGACGGGACTGAGGGTGTAACCCCTTCGGGCGATCCCGGTGAGATTCAGTTGGTATTCAGCGGAAGCGGAGAAGAAGAGGAATATACGAAAGCGATAGCCTCTGACAGTGAGAACAAGATCAGCAAATTAGATGTGTACCTGTTTGGTGCCGCATCAGCATCTACCAATGATGCAGACTACCATTACATTGAAACCTGGAAAATGACGGAAGCAACACCGACTGGTAACCAGTTTATATTGCAGCCTTCCGGTTCGTCGTGGACAGCCTCCATCAAGCCGAACGAACTGAAAGGGCTTCCGTATCTGACATTGGTTTGTGTGGCTAACCAGGATAAACTCTTCAATGCGGATGGTACTGATTTTGCAACCTTGGGCGCGGTTACGACGGATGCTGTAACTGGTGATATCACTGCAGCCGGTACGACCTTGGATGCATTCAAAGCCGCTTATACGGCTAAGATGGCAGATCCTGCAACTGATTTTATCAAAACCCCGCTGGCAATGACCGGAACGGGAACGACAAAGATCAGCGGCAGTGTCTCGAAAGTCGCCATTACGTTGAAACGAATTGTTGCCCGTTTCGACATCGACAACACGACGTCGACTTCGCAGTTGACTATCGAACAGGTGTCGATGGGGAAAGGCCGTTCGAACGGTTCACTTTTCGGAGCGACACTGACGGATGCAGCAGCCGGTGATCTGGTTACTTATAAGGATGTCGATTTCACAGGTGAGAACGCCAATCAGGGAACCCTTGAAAGTGCCATCTACGTATATCCGAATATTCCCGGCGATGAGAGTTTCCTGATCATCAAGGGTAAATACAAAAGTCCGTCTACCGGTGAACAGATAGCCGTCACTTACAATATCCCGGTTGTTAAAACGCCTGCTGATGCCCAGCCGGATGATCCTGCGAACTATATCGCTATCAATGCCAACAGCCGTTATAAGCTCCGTATTACCGATGTAACCGAATCAAATATCTATTCCACTTTCGAGGTGGAAGACTGGACATCGGGTGGTGGTATCATCATCAAACCGGATAATACGAAGCCTGAATTTAACAAGTTTGCAGGAACTAACCCGCCGACAGATCTTACGGGAGGTTACTACCGCACCTTGGCTGACGGAACATTCGACATTGTGATGACCTCGACCGGAGAACTGGAATACAGCCGTTCACTGGTAACGAAAGCCGGTGATGAAATAGACTGGCTGACCGTCGGGACACCGACCACTGAACAGAAAGACGGACTGACGATAACGACCTTCCCGGTCACTATAGCCGATGCTACCGGCAAGCGTCCTGTCTCGCTTACCTTCATCAATCAGGCAGCCTCTTACGATCCCGACTTGCAGACAACGTTGACTTTCGTCGGTCCGGAAGCCGCTCCTGTAGTAAGCGAAGTTGTCGAAGGGCATAGTGAGGGCAATTCTGTGGATGTAACGTCGCCGGATGCTCCCGAAGCCACCATGGTCAAAGCGGTGGGCAGCTACATCTCATTGAACGTCTTCTGTGTGGACGGTATAGCCGATATAACCTCTCCGACGGGTTATTCTGTAACTGAGGTCGCAACCGAAGGCTTTACGACTACTTATCGTGTGGCTATAACAGATGCCGGTACAGCAGCCGACAATGCAACAATCGAATTCAAGAACAAAGCAGCCGATAGCAACATGGTTACATTGACCATCAAGCATAAAAAGGCTTCCCAACCTTCGATTGTAGCAAACGATAACGGAAGTTATACGAATAGTTCATATAATGACGGCACGCTTGGCGGAACAGTCGGTGCCGTGACAGCGGATATGTACCTGATCGACGGAAGTACGATTTACGTCAAGGCAACTTGTACGGAAAGTGTGGCAGCCGGTGCGGTGACGGTGGCTGCCCCTGCAGGTGTTACGGTAACAGAAGAAACGGCTGTCCCCGGAATATTTAAGATCGAAATACCGACAGCGGCATCCCTGATAGCCGGAACGGCGGTAACAGTTACGTTCAAGAATGCAACGGACGAGACGGTCACCTCTACGTTGGAAATCACTCCTAAAAGTGCCAAACCGACAGTAAGTTTAACAGATAACGCATCCGGTGCCGTAACAGAGTTAGATGGTACCTGTACGGTTGATTTGGGATCATTGTCAACGAATACTTTCACCCTTACCGTTACTGCCCCTAAAGGAGCAACGGTGGATCTGACAACCCCGCTTACCGGCAAGTGGTTGGAGTTAGACAGTGGTGATACCGGTAAAACAACGATCACGGCAGGTGCTTCTGAAACATATATGCTGAAAGCTGCCGGGGATACTTCGTCCAATGATGATGTTGTTTTAACCTTCACCAACACCGTTTCCGGCGGTGGAGACCTGACAGTAACCCTGAAGAAGAAAATCTAGCTCAAACATAAATATTAAAACAAGTATATAATGAACTTATTCAAACATATTCCCTTGCTCGCCGCCAGCCTTCTTTTGGCCGCCTGCACCAGCGAGAATACGCTGGAAACCACGACTCCGCCGGACGAGGGTGGAACGTCGGACGGTAACACCCGTGAAGTCTTGCTGTCACTTAAGAACAAGCTTCAAGTGATTCCGGTCGAAACCAAAGCTGCCGGTGATCCTATCGCCACGACAGCCGAGAACCATATCTATAGTCTCGATGTCTACGTCTTCGGCTCTAAAACGGAAGACGGCGATTACACATTCCAGCAACAGTTCTATTACCGGGAAGATGCCCGCCAAACCGTTTCCGGCGATTATGCCACCAGCTTCACCCTGAATACGGGCGCCGACAACTCGACCGCCCTGCTACGCATGAAGAAAGGTCTTTTTGTGAAGGTTTACTGCATCGCCAACAGTACGAAACTGATCCAGACTGGTGGAACCGAATTCGATGCTTTCAAGGGATTGATACAGAGTAATCCGGGCCAGGCGGGCAACACCATTACCGATGGTGTGCCTACTGAAAGTGATTTCAAAACTTTCCATACACCGGCCTTGCAGGCAGATGTCGCCGATGATGTGCTGCTCACGCCGCTGCCAATGACGGGAGCCTACACCACGCCTCTCGACTTGACTGACTTCTCTGTCTCTGCCCGTACGCAACTGGGCTTCAAACTGACCCGTATGGTTGCCCGCTTCGATGTGACGAACGATGCGGAGAAATCGAAGTTCACGATCCAGTCGGTGAGTATGGGTAACGGACGTACCGGAGCGAGCTATTTCCCAGTGAAGGTATTGGGTTCGACTCCCGCTGTTGGAGGTGACCTGATCACTTACCCGGAACGCGAATACACCGCCGACCAGACTACTGCCCAACCCAAAGGCACGGGTATCTTCTATTCTTACCCCAGCCCTGTAGAGGATGGTGGTTATCTGATCCTGTCAGGAACCTATGCCGCCAACAAAACGGAGGAAATTCCCGTCACCTACAAAGTTCCTTTTAAACCTGCAGCGGATGCGACAGGTAATTATATCGAAGTAGCCTACAACCACCGTTATACGGTCAATATCACAGAAGCCGACGAGTACCACCTCGACTTCACCCTGAAGGTTTCCGATTGGACGGATGAGGGCGATATAGACGACTATAAACCGGAAAACGACTTTACGAAAGATGCTCTGGCACTGTCAGGAGCAGGTAACACGGCGGATGTCAAACTCCTTTCCGATGGAAATATTGTGATGGATGCAAGTACATCGTCAACGGGAACATTGTCCTTTACTATTGCCGGTAACCATACGGCCCCTTCTGCAATTGTCGAAAAGCTGGATTATGCCGGTGGAAATGAATGGCTGGTGATAGACGGTGAGAGGACGACTGTGACGAAAGCCTCGACACTGACTACGTTCAAATATAAGATGTCTGACGGTATAGCCGATATGGATGATTTCCGTGCGGTAACGATCCGTTTGAGTAATAAGGCCAGTGGAAAGAACCTGGATATCCGGGTGATACCCACCGATTTGTCGGGCCCTGAGATTACGCTGGAAGCAGTAGAAGGCAGTTCGTATGATCCTGCCACCGGAACAGTTACGATCACCAACACGAACGATCAGAGCTTCAAACTGAAAGTGTCTGCTGTGACGTTGGGTGATGAAGGGAAGACGACGGGCAGCAGTGTTGTTATCGGAACACCTTCCTGGCTAACAGTGGATGAAGCCGGTAAAACGGAGGCCGAGGGCATTTACACGTTCACTCTGGGATCGGTACAAAGTCCCGGAACAACGAACACGCTGACATTCACTTCGACAGCCACAAATGGAACAACAGTTGTACATGTCGCCCTGGCAGAACCGGTAACTCCGTAAAGTGAAAGTCACTAAGGTTCTTACTTTCGTGCCGGTTGTAACCTTTTCCCACCGGAGAAGGGAGGGAGTTACAACCGGCTCCTTTAAACAGATAGAAATAAACAATCAGAATACAATAACAATGAACAAACACGATCTCATCATCGCTCTTTCCGAGCGGTTATCGTTGCCACAGACGGAGTGCCTGCGCATCGTCAATGCATGGCAGCAAGTGATTGAGGAAAGACTCGTAGAAAACGACAGGATCATCCTGCAGGGTTTCGGCACGTTTAGTCCGTGGGTACAGGTGGAGCGCGATGGTCGTAATCCCCGTACGGGCGAACCCTACGTGATCGCCCCGCGCATCAGCGTAAAGTTTAGACCGGGTAAGTACCTGCTACAGGCACTGAATCCGGAAGAAGACAAGTAATGAATATTAAAAAGCAACAACAATGAGAACATTCAATAAGTTATACGGAATCCCTCTTCTGTCGCTTCTATTATCTGTTGCCGCGTGCACCAGTGAGACGGAAGAACCGGGTGGAAAGCCGGATAGTGGCGGAATTCAGGACGGCACTCCCCGTCGGGAGGTATTACTGACACTGAAAAACAAACTTTCGGTACCCCGGACAAAAGCCGGTGATGCCATTGCGACAGCCGCTGAGAATAAAATCTCGTCACTCGATATCTACGTCTTCGGCAGTAAAACCGAAGACGGTGTCTATACCTATCAGGAACGTTTCTGTTACCGTGAGAATAGTAGTGAGATACCTGTCGGTGATGATGTGACGGCATTAGACCTGAACGCCAAAGATGCTGACGGAAAAGAAACAACAGCCTTGATCTCCCTGAAAAAAGGCCTCTTCGTTAAACTCTATTGCATTGCCAATCAGCGTGAACTGATCGATCCGGCAACAAACCTGGCATATGCCGGTTTTAGTCCTTTGATTCAGTCTAATCCGGGACAGACGAATAATACGGTGACGGCAGGAGTACCGAAGGAAGACGATTTCAAGTTACTTCAAAGTGTACAGCTCGACCCGGCTTCGCCAACCGATGTGTTGCTGACACCATTACCAATGACCGGTTCTTATGCCACACCTCTCGACTTGACGGACTTTTCTGTTTCGGCGCGTTTACAACTGGGTTTCCGCCTGACCCGCTCGGTTGCCCGTTTCGATGTGGTGAACGAAGCGTCGACTTCAAAGTTTACAATCGAGTCGGTTAGCATGGCGAATGGTCGTAAGGGGGTGAGCTTTTTCCCGCTGACGGTAACGGGTAAACTGCCGGATGCTGATGCAGGCGACCTGATCACTTATCCTGCCCGTAAGTTCGATGGAGAGAAAGCCAATGAAGGTGTCTGTACGGGTGCTTTCTACACCTGGCCGAGTCCCGCCGCGGACGGTGGTTACCTGATCCTGAGCGGAATATATGCCGCCAACCAGACGGAGAATATCCCTGTCACTTATAAAATTCCATTCAAACCTGCAGCGAATGAAACCGGTAATTATATCGAGGTTTCCCAAAACCACCGTTATACTGTTGAGATCACAAAAGCTGACGAGTACAAACTAGACTTCACTATCGATGTTGCCGACTGGACAGACGAGGGCAATATCGACAATTATGAGCCGGGGGGAGATACGGATAAAGATGGTTTCACGATCACTCCGGTAACAGGTGATATGACTTATGATAAACCATCCCGTACTGTAACCATGTCTATTGTGGACGGAACGCAGTTTACTATAGAAGGAAACTCTCCGACCGGTTATTATACCACGATGTATTATGAAAATGGGGACTTGGCGCATCAATGGTTGGAAATGGACCCGAAAGCAGATAATATGACAAAAGCAGATGTTGTTCCATCTACATTCACTGTAAAGAAAAATGCTGCCTATAAAGGGACAAAATTCCCAATCGCAACAATTCGTTTTACCGACAAGATTACGGCGAAAGAAACGATTGTGATTGTTCAGCCGATAGCGAATCCCGTAGTCAAAGGTGTAACTCACACCGAAGGTAGTAGTTTCAATGACAATGAAGTCTTACTAAATAAGACGAGTACAGTTACTGACCCCAGTGTAACAGTAAGTGTTTTTGCATCGGGCGGAAGTGAATTGGAAAATATACCTGATTGGTTGAAAGTCTCTCCGGCTAGTTCGCAAACTTTATCTAATGCTCCATATGTATTTACTGCAGATGTTTCGAATGCAAGTTTCCCCAACCCATTCCCGGCAGATGGCGTTACGATTACTGTTAAAAATACAGGAGACAAAAGCAAGACTCAGGATATAACCATAAAAATGAAGTCGAATGTAACTGTTTCCTGTGCTGCTGCGGGGCAGGCGGAATACGACACAAATAGTAATGCTATTCGATTATATAATGATGAAAATGCTAAGGTGACTCTGAATGTCAATTCAATAGGGGGAACAGAGTTGGTTAATAAACCGGATTGGCTGACAGTAACTGACGACAGTAATAAAAATGATGGAAAATATACATTTTTTGTTGCTAATAATGGAACGACAGGAGTGAATCAGAAAGTTACTTTTCGGAATAAAGTCGATAATACGATTGTGAGTAAAGAATTTACAGTATATTCAAATAGCAAGAGTGCAATAATATTTAGCAATTATGATGATAATTCCTCTTATTCTTCAATAGATAATATAAATAATTCAACACCTATAATTACATATTTTCCATGTGCTGATTCTTATTGTCAATTTACAGTCATTTCGCCGAAAGGAGTCACTGTGGGCACAAATCAATCGTGGGCTAATGCAACAATTACCTCTACTACAACTCTTTCATCGGGGAATAGGCAGAGTGTAGTAAAGATAACCAGAACAAACAATGATACTTATTATGATGATTTGAGACAGAGCAATATGACGGTTACATTTTCTAATATATATCCCGGACAAGCCGCTAAGACAATTATTGTTTCACAGAAATCAGTTGTATTTCCAGGAAGTAAAGTGCCAGCTAATAGAATAGATGGAAATGCAGTTTATTATGTGGCTCCTGTTGAGCAAGGTGGAGGTTATATGAATTATCAGGATATGCGTAATAAATATCCATGTCCTTCTCCTTGGAAAAAACCTTCTTCCACCGATTTTAAAAAGATGGTAAAGAGAGAAGATTTTAATATAACCAACACAGCTATGATACCCTGGTCTGGTACACTTGGTGCGCAAATTAAGGCAGCTTATCCTGGTGATAGAAATATATGGTGTTCAGACGATATTGTTTATGTTTTCCGGGTACGTACTAAAGATGGATGGGGATTCTATAGTTGGCAGGAGGGTGCTACTGCTGCAGTTCGTTGTGTAAAAGATGATCAATAAATATACCTAACCTACTCGAACGAGTATATTCATTAATTAAACAATTTTAAACATGGCAAATTACACCAAATTCTGGAAGGTCTGGCTTCGTCTGAACCTTCTGACCAAAGATGTGGATAACGACTATACAGCCGAAGTATCCACGATGAAGAACTCGTTGCGTAACGAAGACATTGCGCAGCGAATAGTCGATGAAGGTTCTGAAATCAAGTACGACACCTTACTCTCGATCATCAACCAGCACGACCGTATCATCCGTGAAGCGGTTGCAGACGGTTACAGTGTCTTAACGAAAACCTGCCAGTACACTCCGCGTGTGGCAGGAACCTGGATTGGTTCGAGTGCCAAATTTGACCCGGAGAAACATAAGGTGACGCTCGATATCACCCTTTCTTCCGAGATGCGTGAATCATTGAGTCATGTCGGGGTAGAGGTATTGGAGGTAAAAGACAGCGGTGCACGTATCGGTCTTGTTACGGATACGGCTACTGGCCTTTCTGACGGAACGATCACCCCGGGTGACGATATCCGTATCGACGGAGAGAAGATCCGTATAGCCGGTGACGGAGTCGGTATCGGTGTGTTCTTTATCGATACCGACGGTAAGGAATATCCCGTTACCCGCCGTCTGACGACTAACGATCCGAAGTGCCTGCTTGCCCGTGTCCCTTCCAACCTGACCGACGGACAGTACACCCTGCGTATCGTCACCCGTTTTTCGAACACGACCACTCTGTTGAAAGAGCCCCGTACTATCGAATACGAACGTCTCCTCACTGTCGGTAACGGAGGCGGTGGCAGCGACCGTCCCGAAATCGAGTAACTATTCTCCGTCGCGATGAGACGCCGCCTTACGTCTCGTCGTGACGCAACCCTACATCTAACCCCGACGCAACGTTACGTCTCACCGAGACGCAGTACAGTGTCGGGGTTAGATGCTAATTTTACATGGTTTAACGACTCTTGCTTCATATTATATCTTATATTTGTAATAAAAAAATGAAATCATGAATGCATCCATAAGAAAATTGCCGATCGGTATACAGAGTTTTGAAAAACTGCGTCAGGATAATTTCTTGTATGTAGATAAAACTGCTTTTGTTTATGAGCTGGCTGTAAGTGGAAAGCCCTGTTTCCTGAGCCGTCCTCGTCGGTTTGGCAAGAGTCTCTTACTTTCTACCTTTGAGGCTTATTTTCAAGGGAAAAAGGAATTGTTTAAGGGACTGACCATTGAGCAGTTGGAAACGGATTGGCTGGAATATCCGGTATTTCATCTGGATTTGAATGCAGAAAAATATACTTCTCCTGAGGCGTTAGTTTATATATTGGAACGTCATATTAATGGATGGGAAGATGTGTGGGGAAAAGATACACGGGAGAACACTTTGTCTGACCGTTTTATAGGTGTAATAACTCGTGCTTATGAAAAAGCTGGTCGTCAGATCGTAGTTTTGATAGATGAATATGATAAACCTTTGTTACAATCGTTTGGTGAAGAAAGGCTTCAAACAGAATACCTAAAAACCTTAAAAGCTTTTTATGGCGTACTAAAGAGTGCCGATCGTTATTTAAGGTTTGTTTTTTTTACCGGCGTAACTAAATTTGCTCATGTCAGTGTATTCAGTGATTTAAACCAACTGACAGATTTGAGTATGTTACCTCAGTATGCAACCTTATGTGGTATTACGCATGAAGAATTGACCAGAGACTTTAAACCCGAAATTTATGCTTTGGAAAAGCAATATAATATTTCAGAAGAGGAAGCACTGGACCGATTGATGCAGATGTATGATGGTTATCATTTCAGTGAACGATCGGAGGGAGTCTTTAATCCGTTTAGTTTATTGAACACATTAAACTTTAGCAGGTTTGGAAGTTATTGGTTTCAGACTGGTACTCCTACTTTTTTGGTGGAATTGCTGAAAGATAGTGAATACGATTTGCGAACGTTGATTGACGGGGTGGAAATGAAAGAAGCTGCTTTTTCTGAATATAGAGTAGCTGAAAATAATCCAATTCCTTTAATTTATCAGAGTGGATATCTGACCATTAAGGATTATGATGAGCGTTTTCATTTATATACATTACAATTTCCCAATGATGAAGTTAAATATGGTTTTCTGGATTTTATAACTCCTTTCTATACTTCAGTAGGTGATGAAGATAATGGTTTCTATATTGGGAAATTTGTTCGTGAATTGGAAAGTGGCGATGTGGATGCTTTCCTGAATCGTTTAAAAGCTTTCTTTGCCGATTTTCCCTATGAGTTGAATGAGAAGAAAGAACGTCATTATCAGATTGTTTTTTATCTGGTCTTTAAATTAATGGGGCAGTTTTGTGATGCAGAAGTTCGAAGTGCCCGGGGACGTGCTGATGCTGTAGTAAAAACAAGAGACTGTATTTATGTTTTTGAATTTAAGTTGGATGGTTCGGCTGAAGCTGCTTTGAAGCAAATAAACGAAAAAGGTTATTTACTCCCTTATGCTGTAGACGGACGTAAACTTCTTAAAGTCGGCGTTTCTTTTGATGCTGATACAAGAAATATAGGAGAGTGGCTCTATCAAAACTGAAACATATTTTGTCACTTTTATAAGTCTGAATAATAGAAGGATAATTATTTTTGCTTTCATTCATCTTTAGATCGGTTATTATGAAAACAAAATTAGTTATCCCTTCTTTTTTGTTATGTCTGGCAACTATACCTGTTTTGGCGCAGAATCCGGCCCAATCACCAGTAACACATATCAAGATTTCCGGTTATGTCGGAGAGCGTATCGACGATTGTATCAAACATCGTGTGAAAGCTCAGGATGTTGACCATCTGGTGGAACCGTTCCGGCATAGGGAAGAAAAAACACGCTGGCAATCGGAGTTCTGGGGAAAATGGATACAGGGGGCAATCGCTTCCTATCGTTATAATCAGGATCCGGAACTTTACCAGATCATAAAGAATGCGGCAGAATCGTTGATGAGTACTCAGACGGTTGACGGATATATCGGCAATTATGCACCGGATGCACAGCTACAACAATGGGATATCTGGGGCAGGAAATACACTACATTGGGATTGATCGCCTGGTATGACCTTTCCGGCGATAAAAAGGCGTTGGATGCCGCCTGTCGCGTTGTGGACCATTTGATGACACAGGTGGGACCCGGTAAAGTAAATATAGTCTCGACCGGTAATTATATAGGAATGCCGAGTTCCTCGATCCTGGAACCGGTCATGTATTTGTATAACCGGACAAAAGAAGCACGTTATCTGGATTACGCAAAATATATAGTGGAACAATGGGAGACACCGGATGGACCGCAACTTATCAGTAAGGCAATTGCCGGTATTCCTGTAGCGAACCGTTTCCCGCATCCTAAAACATGGTTTTCCCGGGAAAACGGACAGAAAGCCTATGAGATGATGTCGTGTTATGAAGGTTTGCTGGAATTATATAAAGTAACGGGCAATCCGCTCTATCTGTCTGTTGTGGAAAAGACCGTAGGACATATTGTACAGGAAGAAATTAACATAGCCGGGTCAGGAAGTGCGTTTGAATGCTGGTACAGCGGGAAAGCACGCCAAACAATCCCTACTTACCATACGATGGAAACCTGTGTGACCTTTACCTGGATGCAGCTATGTAACCGTTTATTGCAAATGACCGGCAATTCCTTATATGCCGATTATATGGAAAGCGCAATCTATAATGCTTTGATGGCTTCTTTGAAGGCGGATGCTTCACAAATAGCCAAGTACAGTCCGCTGGAAGGTTGCCGCCATGAAGGGGAGGAGCAGTGCGGTATGCATATCAATTGTTGCAATGCGAACGGTCCGCGGGCATTTGCCATGATACCCCAATTTGCCTACCAGGTGAAGGATGATTGTATCCGGGTGAATTTCTATGGAAAATCGGAAGCAGAGGTAATGTTGCCAGGTAAAAAGAATGTAAGGATAAGACAGATAACAGATTATCCGGTAACAGATGAAATAACACTTCAGGTAGATCCGGCAAAAGACAGTCCGTTTACGATTGCATTGCGCATCCCGGCATGGAGCCGCCAGACTATGGTACTGGTCAATGGAGAGCCGGAAGATGGTGTATTGCAAGGGGCTTATCTGCCTGTTACCCGGAAATGGAAAGCCGGAGATAAGATAACGGTCCGGTTAGACCTGCGTGCCTGTCTGGTCGAAATGAATCAGGCGCAGGCGATTGTCAGGGGGCCATTGGTGTTGGCACGTGACAGTCGTTTTAATGACGGGTTTATAGACGAAACGACTGTTGTTGTAAATAAAGATGGTTATGTGGAACTTACTCCGGTCAAAGCTCCCGACTTTGCATGGATGGCATTTACGGCACCATTGATCTTAGGTACTGACCTGGAAGGCAATAGTGCCGCACGTCCCATTCATTTCTGTGACTTTGCATCGGCAGGCAATACCTGGGACAGGTCACAACGTTACCGTGTATGGCTGCCCAGGACATTGAATGTGATGCATGCTCCTTATAAACCGTATTAATGTGCTCTTTCCCTGAATTCGGAGGGCGTTACGCCCTCTTTCTTTTTGAAGAAGGTCGAGAACTGGCCTGCGTTCTCAAATTTCAGGCTGTAGGCGATCTCTGATATGTTCAGATTGCTTCCTGTAAGAAGTTCTTTGGCACGGAGGAGTTTCTGTTGTAGCTGGTATTGAGCAGGGGAGACTCCGGTATATTCTTTGAACATACGGCGGAACCAGGAATAGCCTAGTCCTAACTGGCTGGCTATTTCTTCCGGCGACAGCGGGTTTTCCACCTGTTCTTTCATCAGGATACGCGCCTCGTTGATCTTATCTACTACATATGTATTTGTAAAGGCACCGTTCTTTTTCTTGTAGTAAACGGTACCCAATATATGAAGTACGATGCTCGATATCATCTGTTGGTATCCGGATTTTTCCTGCAAAGCAAACTTCAGTATATCTTCATACAATCCTACGATAGTGGCACTTAATCCGATTTTGTGAAGCGGCTCTTCTTTGATGAAGAAACGTTTTTCCACCCGTTTGTCGATATGTATCCCGCGAAATCCTACCCAGTATTCATCCCAGCCTGTCTCTTTATCCGGATAGTAACTGTGCCATTCACCCGGAAAGAGCAGGATCATGGTACCAGCCTCTATCTTTTGTTTTTTGCAGGATTGGGAAGAGAAGTAACCGCTTCCTTTCGTTATATAAACAAGTTGATATTCATTCAGGATACGTCCTGTCTGCGGCTTGAAATTGTAACTATCCGGGTGACCGGATAGCGGATATTGACTCTGGGGAGGAATGAACTGGTTTCCGATAGTGGTAACCGTGATTCCCCACTCTTCATCTGAGGCTCCGATAGTCAGATAGCGAATCTGGTTGTTAGCGTGTTTATTCATGTCAGAATTGAAAGGTTTAAAATCATTTTCGTAAGCAAATGTAGTAATTTACCTGTTACTTTTGCCATTGTTAAACAAATAACTTTGTTGTTCCCATGAAGAAACATAACTTTTTAGCATTTGATATAGGTGCAACGAGCGGACGGGCTGTTTTGGCGACGCTTGTTAATGGCAAATTTGAAATGCAGGAATTGCATCGTTTCCCTAATAACCTGTTGGAGTTACACGGGAAATACTATTGGAATATATATAATCTGTATGAGGAGTTGAAAAAAGGTCTTTCGATTTGTGCGAAGGAAAATATCTCGCTCGATTCGATCGGTATCGATACCTGGGGAGTCGATTTCGGCTATATAGCACCGGACGGTTCTTTGCTGGGGTTACCGCGTGCTTATCGTGATCCGTATACAGAAGGAGCGTTGGAAGAATATTTCCAACTGGTGCCGCGTGAAGAAGTCTATCGGTTGACCGGTATCCAGTTTATGAACTTCAATAGTCTTTTTCAGTTGTTCCGTGCCCGGAAAGAGGATTTTGCTCCGTTGAAGAATGCGAAAGAGATACTTTTTATTCCGGATTTACTATCCTATTTATTAACAGGTAAGAAAGTCTGCGAATATACGGATGTTTCTACATCGCAGTTGCTGAATCCTGTAACGAAACAGTTTGAATCGTCACTTCTGGAGGCAGCCGGTGTACCTCCTTCTATCGTACGGCAGGTTGTGATGCCGGGGACGCTTGTCGGAGAACTGACAGATGCGTTGGCAGAAGAGACAGGTATAGGAAAAATTCCTGTTATTGCTGTTGCCGGACATGATACGGCTTCTGCCGTGGCTGCTGTTCCTGCACAGGATCAGAACTTTGCTTATCTGAGTAGCGGTACCTGGAGTTTGATGGGGATTGAAACGGAAGAACCTATCATAACGGAAGAATCTTATAAGAATAATTTTACAAACGAAGGCGGTATCGAAGGTACGACCCGCTTTCTGAAAAATATTACCGGTATGTGGCTGTTGGAGCAATGCCGGAAAGAGTGGGAGAAAGCAGGACGTAAGTATACGTATCCGGAGATCGTGGAAATGGCAGAGCAAGCTGTTCCTTTCGTCCGTTTCGTCGATCCGGACGATCCGCGTTTTGCCAATCCTTCTTGCATGACAAAAGCCATTGCCGGATATTGTGAAGAGACCGGACAACCTGTGCCGGTGACGGATGCCGATTTTGTCCGTTGTATCTTCGAAAGCCTGGCGCTCCGTTATAACGAAGTGATCCGGATGTTGGAAGGGATGGCTCCTTTCCCGATCGAGAGATTGCATGTGATCGGGGGCGGTTCTAAGAATAACTTGCTGAATCAGTTTACTGCGAATGCTATCGGTATGCCGGTGATAGCCGGACCGTCGGAGGCGACTGCGATCGGAAATGCAATGGTACAGGCCCGTTCTGCAGGTATCGTTTCTACCCGTTGGGAGATGCGCCGGTTGATCGCCGAATCGATCGGGACAGAAACGTTCCTTCCACAGGATGAAAAGAACTGGAAAGATGTTTACGGTCGCTATAAGAAGATTGTAAAACGTTGATAGGAGGAAGTTGGTTTATTTTTATAAATCAGAAAAGATATAAGACCAGTGTAAAAAGCAGGCATGTGAAGATGCATGTAGTGGTTCAGTGGGTTAGGTCGGCCGGTACCTGGCCTATACCCGCGGCCTCCTGCATTTTGAATCAGATAAATAAACATTATTCAGTGAATTAGTAAAAAATAAATTATCAATATAAACAATTAAAGAATATACCATGAATACTGAAAAGAAAGTAAAAGAAGCATTTGATCTGGCAGCAGAGCGTTTCGCTGCTTTAAACGTTGATGTAAATAGTGCACTGGAAAAGTTGCAGAAAGTAAGTCTTTCACTCCATTGCTGGCAGGCCGATGATGTAACGGGATTCGAGAATCCGGACGGCTCTCTCTCCGGTGGTATCCAGGTGACGGGTAATTATCCGGGTAAGGCACGTAATATCGATGAAGTACGGGCTGATATCCTGACAGCAAATTCCTTTATTCCGGGAACGCACCGCCTGAACCTGCATGAGATCTATGGCGATTTCGGTGGTAAGAAGGTTGATCGCGATGAAGTGGAACCTGCACATTTCCAGAGCTGGATGGAATGGGCGAAGGAGAACAATATGAAGCTGGACTTCAACTCGACCTCTTTCTCACATCCTAAAAGCGGAAACCTGACATTGGCAAATCCGGACGATTCGATCCGTAACTTCTGGATCGAACATACAAAACGTTGCCGTGCGATCAGTGAAGCGATGGGTGTTTACCAGAATGACCCGTGTATGATGAACCTTTGGATACATGATGGTTCTAAAGAGGTTCCTGCAAGCCGTATCAAATATCGTCAGTTGCTGAAGAATTCTCTGGATGAGATCTTTGCTACGGAATATAAGAATATGAAAGATTGTATCGAAGCTAAATTGTTCGGTATCGGACTGGAAAGCTATACAGTAGGTTCGTATGACTTCTATCTGGGTTACGGCGCAAAGAATAACAAGATTGTGACGTTGGATACCGGACACTTCCATCTGACGGAAAGTATTGCCGATAAGATCTCCTCCATGCTGTTGTTTACTCCGGAGATCATGCTCCATGTAAGTCGCCCTATCCGTTGGGATAGTGACCATGTGGTGATCCTGAGCGACGACCTGCTGGATCTTTCCCGTGAGATCATCCGTTGCGATGCATTGGACCGCGTACATATCGGCCTGGATTATTTCGATGCTACGATCAATCGTATTGGTGCTTATGTGATCGGTTGCCGTGCTACATTAAAGGCATTCCTGCAAGCGTTGTTGGAACCGTCCGCAACCTTGCAGCAGTATGAATCGGAAGATAAGTTGTTCCAGCGTCTGGCGTTACAGGAAGAACTGAAGAGCCTGCCGTGGACAGCCGTTTGGGATATGTTCTGCTTGAAGAATAATGTTCCTGTCGGGGAAGATTATATCGGTGAAATCGAAAAATACGAAGCTGCAGTAACAAGCAAACGAGTATGAATATACTAATAGGTTTATTAATCATCGCGATCGGTAGTTTTGGGCAAAGTAGCTCTTATGTGCCGATCAATAAGGTGAAAAGCTGGAGTTGGGAAAGCTTTTGGCTGATACAGGGCATTTTTGCCTGGCTTGTTTTTCCTTTTCTTGGTGCACAGTTGGCTATTCCCGATGGGAGTAGCCTGACTGAGCTTTGGAGTGCCGGAGGAAGTACCGGTGCTTTGGTCTATGGAATGTTATGGGGTGTCGGAGGTCTGACTTTCGGACTGAGCATGCGTTATCTGGGAATTGCATTAGGACAGAGTATTGCACTGGGCACTTGTGCAGGATTCGGTACGCTTTTTCCGGCAGTGTTCGGAGGTACGGATTTGTTTCACGGTGACGGATTGATCCTTCTTCTGGGCGTTTGCGTGACGTTGGCCGGTATCGCAGTGATCGGTTATGCCGGGAGCTTGCGTGCCCGCAATATGACGGAAGAGGAGAAGAAAGCTGCTGTGAAAGATTTTGCCCTGACAAAAGGTTTGCTGGTCGCGCTGTTGGCGGGTGTGATGAGTGCCTGTTTTAATCTGGGGCTTGAATCCGGAACTCCGATACTGGAAAAAGCGAAAGCTTCCGGTGCCAGCGAATTGTTCGCCCTGAATCCGGTGATCCTGCTTGTTACAATGGGTGGATTCGTTACAAATGCAGTCTATTGTATCTTCCAGAATGTAAAAAATAAAACCGGGAAAGATTATTTTTCTGTTTCCGGTTCGGTTTTATTGAATAATGTCTTATTTTGTGCGCTGGCCGGCGTACTCTGGTATTCGCAGTTCTTCGGATTGGGGATGGGGAAAAGCTATTTTGCCGATTCTCCTGTGATGCTCGCCTTTTCCTGGAGTATCCTGATGTCACTGAATGTTATATTCAGTAATGTGTGGGGAATTGTGTTGAATGAGTGGAAAGGCGTTAGTCGGAAAACGATCGTTGTTTTGATCTCCGGCATGTGTATACTGATATTCTCTTTATTACTGCCGAACTTGTTCGGGTAAAAGAGTACAAATAGTTGAATTACAATAAAAAGAAAATGACAACAGTTAGAAACAACAGCCGTTTGATGGCTGAAATCGGCCGTATCGCAGAGGTGGCAGGCTATCTCTGGACAAATGGATGGGCTGAACGGAATGGAGGAAATATATCAGTAAACCTGACCGGTTTACTGACACCGGAAGAAATGGCATTGCCTGCTCTTGCGCCTGCTACTCAGTTGCAGGAAGCGATGACAGCCTTGGGAGGACATGTTTTTTATGTGACCGGAACAGGAAAGCGCATGCGTTATGTTGCACAGGAACCGTTTGCAAATGGTTCGTTGATCCGGATCGCACCGGATGGGAAAAGTTATGAGATCATAGCCGAACAGCCGGTTGCCCCGACATCGGAACTGCCGTCTCATTTGCTGATGCATAACTATCTCCGCTCGTTAGGACGCGATAATAAAGTTGTTTTGCATACGCATCCGACCGAACTGATCGGTATGACGCATTGTAAACCTTTCCTCGATTCGGAAGTGATCACGCGGACTTTATGGGGGATGATTCCGGAATGCCGTATCATCGTTCCGAAAGGTGTAGGTATCGTTCCTTATGAAATACCCGGTACGATGGATCTGGCTCATGCTACGATCAAACAGCTTGAAAAGCATGATGTGGTGTTCTGGGAGAAACATGGAATACTGGCAGTAGGTGAGGACCTGATCGAATGTTTTGATGCGATCGATACATTGAGTAAATCATCGAAGATCTATCTGAGTGCCCGCATGGCGGGATTTGAGCCGGCAGGTATGACCGATCAGCAACTGGATGATCTGGTTCCGGCATTTGGATTATAATAACAGGGTTGGTTTTTGATTAAGAAGATGTGCCAAAATGACTATTGTTTTTGACACATCTTCTGTTTTTAAGACCAACAGAATTACCATTGAAAACGACCATGAAAAAGATACTTATACTTCTTACTTTTCTTTGTTCTTTGTCGGCAACAGCCCAACAGAGGGACAGCCGGGTACGTGAATATCTTTCCCCCAAGCGTATCGTCTGGCAACAACATAGTGAACTGATAAAGGATGCGGACAGGCTGCTTTTGCCGGGTAACGGACAGGCGGAACTATCTGACCGTCCTCTTTGTAAACTAGCAAGTACGGCACAGGAACATCCGGCTCTTTTATTTGATTTCGGGAAAGAGCTACAGGGGGGCATCCAGTTTGTAACCGGGGCTTTTACAGCTAATAAGCCGATCACTCTGCGTGTCCGTTTCGGTGAATCCGTAAGTGAGGCAATGTGTGATATCGACGGTAAGAACGGAGCCAGCAATGATCATGCGATGCGCGACTTTATCGTTACCTTACCCTGGTTAGGCGTATTGGAAGTGGGAAATTCCGGTTTCCGTTTTGCCCGTATCGACCTGATCAGTGATTCAACGGAGGTATCCCTGAAAGTGGTTCGTGCCGTTTCTGCTTTCCGTGATATCCCGTATAAAGGTTCTTTCCGGTGCAATGACGAACGGTTGAATAAAATCTGGCAGACCGGTGCTTATACCGTTCATTTGAATATGCAGGAATACCTGTGGGACGGCATCAAGCGTGACCGTTTGGTTTGGCTGGGAGATATGCACCCGGAGGTGATGACTGTCAATACTGTTTTCGGCTATAACGAGGTTGTTCCGAAAAGTCTCGACCTGGTTCGCGATGTGACGCCTCTTCCCGGTTGGATGAACGGTATCAGTGCCTATTCGATATGGTGGCTGCTGATCCAGCGTGACTGGTATTACTATCATGGAGATAAGGCGTATCTGAAAGAACAGCAAACTTATTTGAGTGATCTTTTGCGCGTGCTGATCTCTAAAGTGGATGCCGAAGGGCATGAGAAGCTGGATGGCTGGCGTTTCATGGATTGGCCGTCGAGCGAGAATTCCGTAGCTATCGATGCCGGTCTGCAATCTTTGGTCTTGATGGCAATGAGGGCAGGTGATGAACTATGTACTACGCTTGGTGATGATGTGCTGGCTGGCCAGTGTCGTGAAACGGCAAAGAAAATGGAGAAAACAGCTTCGAAAGTAACTAAAACATTGTTGAAGTCGAAGGTTGCACCGGATGCTCCGGGCTCAAAGCAAGGGGCTGCGTTACTAGCCCTGGCTGGTTTGATGAAGCCGGAAGATGCTAATAAGAAATATCTCTCGGTAGGCGGTGCACGCGGTTTTTCAACGTTCTATGGTTATTATATGTTACGTGCAATGGCAGCAGCCGGTAATTACCAGGGAGCGATCGATGTGATCCGCCAGTATTGGGGAGCCATGATCGACTTGGGCGCTACTACGTTCTGGGAAGATTTCAATATGGATTGGTTGCCGAATGCCAGTCGTATCGACGAACTTGTTCCGGCAGGGAAAAAAGATATTCACGGCGATTATGGCGACTATTGCTATAAAGGTTTCCGCCATAGTTTGTGTCATGGCTGGGCTTCCGGTCCGACCCCGTGGTTAAGTGAATATGTATTGGGTGTTCAGGTAGTGGAACCGGGATGCCGTGCCGTTCGTATTACTCCGCATCTGGGTGACCTGGAATGGGTGGAAGGAACGTTCCCGACCCCGCAGGGGATTCTGACGATCCGTCATGAGAAAGGCCCGGACGGTAAAGTAAAAACTGATGTAAAAGCTCCGGACGGAGTAAAAGTATATCTGGAAAATTGATAGCCGGATAGAGTTGTAACCTGTATAAAATGTCATATTATGAGAAAATATCTTTTACTGTGTGCGTGTGTCGGATTTTTGGTTTCAGCAGAAGCTAAAAATAAAACGGACTGGAAAGCGCACTGGATAAATACGGAACAATGCCAGAGTGCAAGCAATACCTGGCTGGCTTATCGTAAAACGGTTAGTTTGGCCGAAGTTCCCCGGACACTGACGGCACATATTGCCGCCGACAGTAAATATTGGTTATGGATCAACGGACGGATGGTCGTATTTGAGGGTGGGCTGAAACGAGGGCCTTCTCCTTATGATACTTACTATGATTCGGTAGAGATCGCTCCTTATCTCACTTCCGGGGAGAATACGATCGCTGTCCTGGTATGGCATTTTGGAAAGAATGGGTTCAGCCATGTGAACAGTGGGTTGGCTGCCTTATTGTTTGAAGCGATAGCTCCCGGTATAGAGATTGTATCGGATAAAAGCTGGAACTGTAGGGTTTATGACGCGTATCAGGATACGGAGGCTCCGTATCCGAATTACCGGTTGTCGGAGAGTAATATCCGTTTCGATGCTCGCAGGGCGATGGAAGGGTGGAACCAACCCGGATATAAGAACTCGTTTCCCGGGGCAGAGATCGCTTCGATAGTTGGAAAGGCTCCTTTAGGGGAGTTGGTTGAACGTCCGATCCCACTGTTTAAGGATTATGGACTGAAGGACTATCCGGGTGTACGTCAGTCGGCAAATGGCGATACATTGTTCTGCCGTTTGCCTTACAACTGCCAGTTTACACCATATCTGAAAGTCGAAGCGGCAGATGGTGCTACTATCCATATGCAGACGGATAATTACCGCGGTGGAGGTCCGGAGAATGTCCGTGCCGAATATATTACCCGGAACGGAGTACAAGAGTATGAAAGTTATGGTTGGATGAGTGGCCATGAGATGTGGTATATCCTTCCCGAAGGTGTGAAAGTTCTGGAGGTTAAATATCGTGAGACTGGTTATGATACCGAATTCGCCGGATCGTTCCAGTGTAACGATCCTTTCCTGAACGAACTCTGGAAACGCTCGGCAAGAACATTGTATATCACGATGCGTGATAACTATATGGATTGTCCCGAACGCGAACGTGCCCAGTGGTGGGGGGACGAAGTGAATGAATTGGGCGAAGCGTTTTATGCACTTTCTCCTTCTTCACATAAGTTGGCATTGAAAGGTATTTACGAGTTGATGAACTGGCAACGTCCCGACGGCTCTTTATTTGCCCCGGTCCCTGCCGGTAACTGGTCGAAGGAGTTGCCTTTGCAGATGTTGGCATCGGTGGGATGGTATGGTTTTTATACTCAATATTATTATAGTGGAGACAGTACGTTTGTCCCTGTCATTTATGATCGTCTGCATCGTTACCTGCATGAAACATGGAAGGTCGATAAGAGCGGTTTGCCTATCGAACGCGGTGGTGAATGGAGTTGGGGAGACTGGGGTGAACAGATCGATATGGGTGTACTGACGAACTGTTGGTATTACCTGGCTCTGAAAGCAGAGAAAGAATTTGCTCTCCAATTGGGAAAGAAAGAAGACGCGGAAGATATATCCCGTATGATGTATAGCATCGAACAATGTTTCAATACGAAGTTCTGGACAGGAACGGCTTATCGTTCTCCGGGATATCGTGGCGAGGACGACGACCGTTCGCAGGCGATGGCCGTTTTATCCGGGTTGGCTCCGAAAGAGAAATATCCCGCCCTTTTGAAAGTGCTGAAAAAAGAATATCATGCGAGTCCTTACATGGAGAAGTATGTATTGGAAGCTCTTTTCCGTATGAATGCCCCGGATGTTGCCATGCAAAGGATGAGAGATCGATATGCCGGTATGTTGGGTTATAAGGGATATACGACTTTATTTGAAGGCTGGGGTGTCGGTGCCGAAGGTTTCGGAGGCGGAACGATCAACCATGCATGGAGTGGTGGTCCGTTAACATTGCTGAGTCAGAAGGTCTGTGGAATCGAACCGACATCCCCCGGTTTCCGTACATTCCGTGTGAAACCTCAGATGGGTTCCCTTACCGAAGCCTCGGCAACAGTTCCTACTCTTTACGGGGATATCAAAGTAAAATTACGTAAGTCAGGACGTAATATATTGATGGAAATAGAGGTTCCGGAACAGACGAATGCGGAAGTTGTTTCTCCTAAAGGGAAGATACAGCAAATAGGCTCCGGAACTTATAATTTAAAGTGCCCCTTTTAATCGGGGCACTTTTTGTATTAATTCTGACGAATAGATTTAAGGTTTATATATTGTTTCATAACATCACATTATCTACTTTTGCCCCCGAGAATAAAACGATTATTAATCAATGGCAAAAAGGAGAAGTAAAGCAAAATCGCGGAAAAAGAAGAATCAAGGCTCATCTTTGATTTCTACGATCCGACGTATATTTGTTCTTGCAGCTCTGGTAGTGATCTGCTTTATTGGGGTTTTGTATGTATTCAATTATTTATATCCTGTATCCGAAACGAAAACCGTAGTCGTGGAGCAGAAGAAAACATCCACTCCTGCGAAGGAGAAACCGGCTGAAAAGAAATCCAAACCTATTATTCCTTCCATTCCGAAGACAACAACATTTAAAATACCGGCGAATGCCGAGATCCCTAAGTTACAGGCAAAACGTTCCGAACAGGTGATCCGTCATGAAGGGTATACCGTTTCCTATAATTCCGATTACAAAATAGCTAATTGGGTTGCCTATGAATTGACAGCCGAAGAAGCTAAAAGCAAAAAGACGGAACGTTCGAATAAGTTCGTTCCTGATCCGGCAGTTAAAGGCGCGACAGCAACCAACGAAGATTATACACGTACGGGTTATGACCGGGGACATCTGGCTCCTGCCGGTGATATGAAATGGTCGGCAAAAGCAATGCGTGAATCTTTTTATTTTAGTAATATCTGTCCGCAAAAACCGGGGCTGAACCGAGGTATCTGGAAAGATCTGGAGGAACAGAGTCGTTTGTGGGCGAGAGATTACGGGGCTTTATTGATTGCAACAGGTCCTGTGATCACGGACAGTATGAAACAAATGGGGAAGAACAGAGTTGGGGTTTCCGGAGCATTTTACAAAGTGATTTGTTACGTTTCGGGAAATGAATATAAGGCAATTGCATTTATCCTGGAGAACCGTGATTACAAAAAGACATCTTTGAAATCGATGGCCATTCCGGTGGATAGCGTAGAAAAAGTAACAGGAATAGACTTTTTCCCTGCAATACCTGATGAACAGGAAAAAACAATGGAATCGAAAATAGATTGGGACAGTTGGTCCTTTTGATACAAGCAAATATTAGTGATATAAGCAAATGTAATGTGTTGCCGGTCGGTACTGAAGGATCGGCAGAATTAGAACAATTAGTAGAAAATGAATGTTGTATAGCTATGACTTAACGCGTAGTTTATATGGCTTTGTATGAGCATATAATTAACAAAAAATCAATAAGAAAATGCAAGTTATCATGAATGGTAAATTAATTCCCGTTTTTGTGTTGGCAGCATTGATGTCTTGTAGTCAACCACCGGTAAAAGAGCAGGGGCCTCGTCCGGTAAAGTTGGCGGAAGTAACATCTTTGAATGTAGTGGAAAAGTCGTTCAGCGGCGTTGTCTCTCCTGACCAGTTCAGCGACCTGGCATTTAAAATGTCCGGACCACTTATTTCTTTGAACGTGGAAGAAGGGCAGAAAGTTCGCACCGGACAAGTGGTGGCAGAAATAGATCCACAGGATTTTAAATGGGATTATGAAGCGAAGAAAGCTTCGTTCCAGACTGCACAGGCACAGCTACAGCGTGCTGAAAGACTATTGGCAAAACAAGCTATCTCCCAACAGGAATATGAATCGACAAAAGCTGCTTATTCCAATGCACAGGCAGCTTTCGAAAACTCCCAGAATACGTTGGAACAGACTAAGCTAAGAGCACCTTTCGACGGATTTATTCAGAAGAAATACGTAGAGAATTATCAGAAGGTTCAGATGGGACAGGGGATTGTTTGCCTGATCAATCCGAACAAGTTGCAGGTTCAGTTCACGATGCCTGAAACCAATATCACTTATTTTTCGACACCCTATACGATATATGTAGAGTTCGACAATTATAAAGGTGTCCGTTTCAAGGCAAAAGTAAAGGAGTATGTGGAAGCTTCTCCTGATGGCTCGGGGGTACCTGTCTTCCTGTATATCGATGATCCTGAATTTAACCTGGAGAAGTATAAGATTGCTGTCGGTTTCTCTTGTCGTGTGATCCTGAACATCGAGAGTCAGAGCTTCAATGAAGGAGCTGTATTAATACCTCTGTCCGCTGTTGTAGCTGACGAAGTGAACAGCGACAATAAATTCGTATTTGTTTACAACCCTCAGACACAGAAAGTAGAACGCCGTAAGATTACGGAAAAAGAGTTAGTCGGTAAAGACGGTGTTGTTGTTACGGAAGGCTTGAAGGCCGGCGAACAGATCGTTACTGCCGGAGTAACCCGCCTGGTAGAAGGACAACAAGTAAAAGTATTAACAGATTAAGAAGATAAGCAATGAATATTCCAAAATATTCTTTAGAGAATAGTAAGATCATATACTTCTTCTTGGCTGTCATGCTGATAGGAGGTATATACTCTTTCTTCAAATTGCCGAAAAAAGAAGATGCTCCTTTTGTGATCAAACAGGCTGTATTGGTTACGCAATATCCGGGAGCAACGCCTTTTGAAGTGGAAAAGCTGATTACAGAACCGATTGAAAGGGAGATCCAGTCTATGACTGATGTGTATCAGATCAAGTCGGAATCCTATTTTGGTATGTCAAAGATTTCTATTGAACTGCAACCTACCTTGGATCCGGACTATATGCCTGTCAAGTGGGATGAACTTCGTCGTAAAGTAAACAACATACAACCGCGCCTTCCGAGCGGAGCATCCTCTATATCCGTGAGTGATGACTTCGGTGATGTATTCGGCATTTACTATGCCTTGACTGCCGATGACGGTTATACATATGATGAACTAAGGGATTGGGCACAGAAGATTAAAACAGAGCTGTCTCCTGTACCGGGTGTTCAGAAAGTCTATCTGTTCGGTGAACAGACACAAGTGATAAACGTAAAGATTTCCGTTCCCAAACTGGCGAACCTTGGGATCGATCCTAACTCGATCCAGCAAGTATTACAAACACAGAACCTGCTGGTCAATACGGGAGAGATCAATACCGGTGAGTATGATCTGCGTGTCAGAGCTGAAGGAACCTATAAAGATATTCAGGATATCCGCGATCAACTGATCGTTACAAAAAGCGGAGGTGAAGTTCGTCTGGGCGATATTGCCGTTGTGGAACGGGGATATATGGATCCCCCGTCTAATTTGATGCGTGTGGATGGTAAGCGTGCGATTGGCATCGGTGTGGCAACAGGAGCGAAAGACGATGTTGTGGCTGTCGGTAATGATGTTGCCAGCCACCTGGATGAAATGCAGGAACTCTTTCCTGTCGGAATGGACTTGAAAACGATTTATCCGGAGAACAAGATTGCCGATGAAGCCAACAACGGCTTTATCCTGAATTTGATGGAATCGTTGCTGATCGTGATTGTGGTTATCTTCCTTGTCATGGGATCACGTGCCGGTATGCTGGTGGGTAGTTCCTTGCTGTTCTCCGTCGGTGGTACATTATTATTAATGTTGATCTGGGGTGTCGGCCTGAACCGAACATCATTGGCGGCATTTATCATTGCTATGGGTATGTTGGTGGATAATGCGATCGTGGTGACGGATAATGCTCAAGTCGGTATAAAACGTGGATTGTCCCGCTATCAGGCGCTGATCGAAGGGGCTACAAAACCGCAGTGGGCATTGTTGGGAGCCACCTTTATTGCAGTCTGCTCTTTCTTACCGATGTATCTGGCTCCGGCGTCAGTAGCCGAAATCGTTAAACCGCTGTTTATTGTATTAGCTGTATCGTTGGGATTGAGTTGGGTTTTGGCGTTGACACAGACTACTACATTCGGTAGCTTTATTCTGAAAGAAGCCAAACCGGGTGAATCACAGGATCCCTACGATACAAAATTGTACCATAAGTTTGAAAACATCCTCGGACGTTTGATCAAACGCAGATATATAACGATTACTTCTGTGGTTGCAATGCTGTTCCTGTCTTTGTTCATTATGGCGATTATGCCGCAGAGTTTCTTCCCGATCATGAACAAGCCCTATTTCCGTGCTGATCTTATCTTCCCGGAAGGCTATAGTATCCGTGATGTGGAACGGAATGTGAAATCGATAGAAGAATACCTGAGCAAGAATGAAAACATCAAATCATATTCGTTTACATTAGGAGGTTCTCCGGTTCGTTACTATCTGGCAAGTTCGTCGGTAGGACCGAAACCGAACTTTGCCAATGTGCTTATCGAAACGAAGAATGCAGAGGATGCACCTGTCGAAGAAGGTAAATTCTACGATTATATGGTTGCCAATTATCCGAGTATCCTGACTCGTTCTGCTCTATTTGCGTTGTCTCCTGTACCAGATGCCGCCATTGAGATTGGCTTTATCGGGGATAATGTGGATACGCTGGCAGCATTGACGGAACAGGTGAAAGAAATTGCGAGAAAATATGATCAGGTCATGGAGGTGCGTGACAGCTGGGGAAATAAGGTCCCGGTATGGAAACCTCTGTTCTCACAGGAAAAAGGTTTGCGCTTGGGAATTACCCGGCAACAAGTCGCTTATTCATTACGTTCGGCAACGAATGGTGTACCTTTAGGTGAATATCGTGAAGGGGATGTTTTCATGCCTATCTTATTGAAAGATGCGGATAAAGATTCGATCAGTCTGAACGATTTGAAGAGTTTGCCTGTTTATAGTGCCAAAGGCCGGTCTGTGAAAGTGGAACAGGTAATCGATGATTTCTCATTGGATTATGATTATGCTGTGGTGAAGCGTTTTAATCGCCAGCCTTATATGATGATGCAATGTGAACCGAAGCGTGGTGCCAATACAATGGCTGCTTTCAGTCATCTGTGGGAAGAGGTCCAGCAACAGGTGAAGGTGCCGGAAGGTTATAAACTACAGTATTTTGGAGAACAGAATGAACAGGATAAAGGAAATAAGGCGATTGCTGCCAATATTCCTTTGATGTTCGGGCTGATTTATGTGACTTTATTATTTTTGTTCCCGAAATATTACAGAAAACCGGTTTTGATCATGGCTATGCTGCCACTTATTTTTATAGGTGTTGTTTTGGGATTGCTTGTGTTCGGAAAATCGCTCGACTTCTTTGCAATGCTTGGCTTACTGGGGTTGATCGGTATGAATATCAAGAATGCAATTGTGCTCGTCGATGAGATCGGATTGCAGATGGATAGCGGCCTGGAACCGGTTAAAGCTGTAGTAGAAGCAACTAAAACACGTATTGTCCCCGTCACAATGGCATCGGGGACGACGATCCTGGGTATGCTCCCGTTGTTAGGGGATGCGATGTTTGCCGGTATGGCAGCGACGATCATGGGAGGTCTATTCGTTTCAACGATCCTGACCATCTTCGTGCTTCCGGTTACCTATTGTATATTCTTTAAGATTAAATCTGAATAAGATATGAAAAGTAAACTGATAATAGGTTGTATGTTATTGGGTGCCCTGTCTGTGAAAGCACAGGTGCAGCCCATCTCAGCAGCCGAATATAAAGAGAAAGTATTGGAATACAGCCGTCAGATAAAGCAGAGCTCGGAAGAGCGGATCGCTATGCAACATGCTATAAAAGCGGCAAAGACGGCATTCTTTCCGGCTGTGGATTTCTCAGGTAGTTACCAATACCGTATCAACAAGTATGAATTGGGAATGGGTGAAGGTATCCCTGGCATCGAAATGGACCATAATACCTATAGTCTTGGTGCTACTGTAAGCCAGCCGATCTATGCTGGCGGACAAATCTATAACAATTATAAAGCTGCAGAGATCCAGGGACAGATTGCTGACGAAGCAGAAGAACTGACGACGGATAATATCGTGTATGCAGCCGATATGAATTATTGGTCTGTGGCAGCCCGCAAAGGTATGTACGATGTTATGACTCAATATGTCGATATTGTACAGGAACTGGCGAATGTGCTGACTCTCCGTTTTCAGGATGGACAGATCAGTAAAACAGACTTGTTACAGGTCCAGGCACGTTTGAAAGAGGCTGAGCTGAACAAAAGTTCGGCTTATAAAGATTATCAGATTGCCTTGCAGAACCTGAATGTGCTGATGGGTGTTCCTCCGATGGAACCGATCACGATTGCCGATTCTATCACGATGGTTCTGCCGCTACCTATGCAGATCGGTGAATCTGCAGCTCTGGAAAATCGTCCGGACTATCTGATTTCTAAATTGAATATCGAATATCAGAAAAGACAGATCAACCTCTCGAAGGCTAAATACAATCCGACTTTATCTGTCGGCTTTCAGGGATCATGGGGTACTTCTATGCTGAACGTAAAAGGCTCTGACAACTTATGGACTCCGGCTGTCTTTGCTTCTCTGAAAATTCCATTGTTCCGTTGGGGAGCACGCTTTAAGGAAGTCAATTCACAGAAAGCAATCCTCCGAAGCAAAGAGTATGCTATGGATAATACACGCGATCAAATCACACAGGAAGTGGCAAATACCTGGACTAGCCTGACTGAGAATACCAAACAGATCGATGTTGCCGAAGAAGCCTGTAAAATAGCTGAAGAAAATCTTGATTTGAATACTTTCAGCTATAACGAAGGTAAACTCCCGATTGTCGATGTGCTTTCAGCTCAGCTTTCATGGATACAATCTTATAGCAGCCTGATACAGACATGGTATCAGCAAAAAACATCTCTGGCACAATACAATAAAGCGATCGGTATCCGTCGCATGCAATAGAGTAGGTGTAGAACCGCCGTACTGTTTTCTGTACGGAACATATAAAAATAATTTGACGCTTAAATGCTGTGTATATAGTATTTAAGCGTCATTTCTTTATAAAGGTAACTGTGTCAGGTTCAAACTCGGCAAGCGTTTGTTGGATATTTTGAATAAATAAAGAATCCCTGACATCAGAAAGATATAGGTCTGATGTCAGGGATATATAAAATCCTATATTTTCGTTTATTTTTTACTTAAATGCTTTCAATGAAATGAAGAATGTAGATCCTTTGCCTTCTTCCGATTCAAACCAAAGTTTTCCGTCATGTTGCTCGACAAAATCTTTACAAAGCATTAATCCTAAGCCGGAACCCTTTTCATTATTTGTTCCGTAAGAGGTAAAGTGAGTATTTTGCTTTAATAACTTTTCCTGGTCTTCTTTCTTGATCCCCTTGCCTGAATCTTTCACGCTGACAATAACAAAATCACCTTCAATCTTAGATGCGATCGAGATTGTACCTCCTTCAAAACTAAACTTGATAGCATTTGAAATGAGATTCCTGATGACTGTTTTAATCATATCTATGTCTACAAAACCGGATAGTTCTTTATCCATATCTTGTAACTGGATAGTCAATCCCTTCTGAGCGGCCATCGGAATATATATTTCGGCTGTGCTGGAAACCAGGCTATTGATATCGGTCTCCTGTTTGTATACATTTTGTTTCTTCAGGCGATTCTTAGCCCATTTAAGCAGATTATCCAGCAACAAGAAAATTTCTTCTGATGTTTTATTCATCATCTGAAGCATTTCAAATACTTCGGGGCTTACCTGATCTTTATCTACCATCATAAGGATGGCATTATTCATCATTTTTAAAGATCCGAGAGGTGAACGTAAGTCATGGGCGATAACTGAATACAAAGTATCCCTCGATTCGATCGTATTTTCCAGTTCCTGCTTGATCCGTTTTATACTGAATAACTCAAAACGGTGAGCTACTCGTTTTACCAGTTCTTCTCTTTGAAAAGGCTTGGTAACATATTCCGTTGCTCCCAATTGGTACCCCTTTACTATACTCTGCATATCGCTTAATGCAGACATAATAATAACAGGTATATCGTTGGTATCCGGGTTACTTTTCAGATGCTGTAATACTTCGTATCCATCCATCTCCGGCATCATAATATCTAATAGAATGAGATTAGGGTGCTTGTCGTGTGCCAGACGGAGAGCCTTGGCACCGCTGTCACAGGTGAGTAACCTGTAACCTTCTTTTTTTAATATAGCTTGTACTAACATGACGTTGGTGGGAACATCGTCAACGATCAATACTGTATATCCTGCTGCTAAATTATCCATATCAAATATAAACTTTTCTTGATATTCAATCACTATGCGTACGCAAAAATATTAATAAACTTTGAATTTACAGAGATTTTCATTGTTTCATTTTGTAATTATTTTTGCTGTTGACTTCTTTTTGCTTTTTCCCAGGCTCCATTCCCTTTATTTCCAGCTAAATAGAAAAATCCTCTTATTACATTCAAATTCATAAAAGAAAAGTAGTAGGGTATAAAAAACAACTTGTTTCGTACATTTTTCTGCTCCATCATATAGCCGGCATAAGCCATCATATAAAAGGAGACTTGTAAAAGTAGTAAAAATATATACGTAAACCCTCCCTTACATGTTAATAATGTATTTAATGGTACTAATAAGAATAACATGATAGGGGTAATGGTCCATCGTAAGACACGGTGGCTCACAAATTGAAAGCTAAGCGTACCGTATCGGAAGATATTGAATAGGCTACGCAGGCGCCAGACCGATTGTAAGCCTCCTGCTGCTATACGTATTTTGCGTTTTTCTTCTTCTTTCATGTTAAGTGATGCTGTTTCAGTGGCATAAGCTTCTTTACAATAGGCTATCGTATATCCTTTCTGTGCGATACGGAGTGATAAGATAAAATCGTCGAGAAGCGTGTCGGACGGCATTTGTTCAAACAGCTCGGTCCGTACGGCAAATAACTCACCAGCTGCTCCGACTGCCGAATATAAACGAAAATCCAGCGCTTTTAAGGCTGATTCATATTTCCAGTAAATGCCTTCTCCTGCTGTCGCTCCCTGTGCGGTATTTGTTTCTACTCTTTTTTCACCTGCCACGCAGCCAACTTTCGGGTTCGAGAATTGGCGGACGATCTCATGCACGGCTTCTTTGTTGAGCATCGTGTTTGCATCTGTAAAAATGACATAGGGAGTTGTTATATATTGTATACCCCGGTTGAGGGCAGCCGTTTTACCTCTGCGCTCCGGATGGAAAAGCACGGTTACATCCGGATATTGCTTCAGGAGTTCATTCGTCCGGTCGTTAGAACCATCTGTTACCCAAACGATTTTTAGTTTGTCGGCAGGGTAGGCGAGAGTATAACAATTCTTCATTTTGTCAGCAACAATTTCCTCTTCGTTGTATGCTGCGATGAAGAGGGTGACTTCGGGGAGTGGTTCCGGCAATGCGATGGGCATAGGTTTCCGGAAAAGTTCTTTTATCCTGACCAATAGATATAATAAGATACCGTATCCCAGGTAGGTGTAGAATACTATAAAAATTCCGATCCAGAATAACCATTCGGCTACTGTATAAAGTCCTTCTTGCATGGTTTTTTATATTTATTTGTTCATAATAAAAGCTATTCCGTCTTTTCCTCCTTTAACCAAAGGAGCTATCAGGTTGAGTTTTCCTTTGCATAAATAAGTCAGAAAACGTTTAGGTAAGGCAACAAAAGTTTGATAGAGGTAAGAACATCTCCTTTCGAAAGGGGCGGATAAGGTTCTTTGAGCAAATATCAGACGGTTGCGCGTGTGATAATATACCTGTAACGGACTTTGCAATCCGACACTGGCACTTTCTTTATGTCCGACAACAGCTCCGGGTTCATACCAAATACAGAATCCGGCTTTCTGCATATAGGCACACCAATCCAGTTCTTCATAATACAGAAAATAGAATTCAGCCATAAGGCCGAATTTTTGAATGTCTGCGGTCCGTATCATCATGGCTGCCCCGTTGGCAAATGCTGTTTCCTGCGGGGTGTCGAATCTTCCGTCGTCTTCCTGCATATATCCTGTAAATTCGTTACGCAGAGTAATATAGCTCATGGGGGTGGCACCGGCATATTGTAATTTGCTTCTTTGTGGCCAAAAAGTCGTTTTAGGGGAAATACATCCGATTTTTCTGTCACTATCCAGCCGGTTTACAAGTATCTCCAGAATGGGGCAGGTAATAATTGTATCATTATTCAGAAAAAATAAATAATCTCCCGTTGCATATTGGATCCCGATGTTGTTTCCACCTGCGAATCCGAGGTTCTGATCGCTTCTTATCACTATTACATCCGGATATTTATCTTTCAGCAGGGTATAACCCTCCAGGTTTGCAGAACCATTATCTACGACGATCAGTTCATAGGGATAGCTCTCGTGCCGCTTTAATGATTCAATCATTTCACATGTATCGGGAGCACCATTATAATTAACGGTGATGATGGAAACCTTCTTATCCATGATTATTCTCTTTAGTTATGTGATGGGGAGTATTGTTGAATCTCATATCTTTTTTCTTTACGCGGCAGATCGATTCGACATAACTACGTAACAAAGCAATCATCATGGATGGTAATTGAATGATACTGCTCCAAAAATCGCGTGTGTACATCTTTCGAGGTATTGCCAAAAAATAAGTTACTATCTTGACAAATAGCAGAATATACCATTTAATAGCAACGGGGAATGCCACTACAGACCAGAAAAGTATCATCAGGAATATCAATAAGAATCTGACAGTTCTGGGAAATGGGATCCATTGGATAATCTTATCGATGTATGAAGGATTTAGCTTTCGCGGATTAAAATCCTTGATTATTAAAGAAAAGGCAAGGATTTGGGCATGGAACCATCTCGATCTTTGCCTGATTAGGATATCTTGCCTGGCGGTTTTCTCATCATATACATATATATCATCACTATAATCTACAAATACATTGTCTCTTGCCAGAATAGCCTCCAGTTCTTTATCTTCTGCAAAAGTTTTACATTCGTGCATGTGTTTTTTCAACCATTCGAAATCGAAAACCATTCCGGAACCGATCAAAGCGGATGATAATCCTATATTAACGCGTCCTTTCCTGAATATAGTGTTATTTATTTCTTCAGAGATGCCATCCCAAATAGCGACAGAGGTATTTTTATTTTTCTGGGTCCTGTGCGCCTGGAGGACTTTTACAGTTTGTGTCGCTTCATTAATCCGGGTCAGAAAGTCTGTATCGGTAATATTATCGGCATCCATAATGATCGCCCGGTCAAAACCATCGAGGTGGTCCAGTGCATAAGAGATGGATTTATGCTTCATACTATCTTTGAAGTCGACCACGAAAAGTGTTATGGGCATCTGAGAGAGTGCCAGATTGGTAGCCTCTTCCATATGGTCGGAAACTACTACTATTGTATATTTATCTTGTGGATAGTTTTGCTTCAGAAAACTTTCAACAGATTCTTTTATCACCCTGTCCTCTTTATAAGCGGCAAAAATAACTGCAAAGTTTTGCGTATCAACATGATTGATCTCTTTTTTTCTCTGCCTGAACAAAGCGGCTAGGACAAAGAAAAGATTATACCCTGTAAATATTGCAGTGATGATAAACAGTAGTATATCTAGTTTAAAAATAAGGCTCATAGTCTTTTTGTGCAAAAATAGGTATAATTATTATATGTTTTGAAATTCAACAGGTTTTTATTATGTGGTGAATGAATAATATTAACGTGTTGTTTGTACTGTTGTAATAACTTTTTTCATTTGCTCTTCCCAGGAGAGAGACTGTATGGAATTTCGTATATCTATGGGAGAAATATTTAATTTTCTATGAAAATCAATGATTAAATTGATATCAATAGGACTTTCATCTGCCGGAACTTTTAAGATATAGGGTTTGTTTTCAAAATCACTATCTTGTTCCGAGTAGATAAAAGATAATCCACGAGCAGCATATTCCCGGTTTTTTAATGTTTTTATGTTCGTTATACCACTGCGGTGACGGGCAAGGCTACCGATTGCCATGTCAGATTGTTCGAAAAGCAGATCTAACTCTTCACCATGTTTTGCCCCGTGAAGAATTATATATGACTCTAAATGGTGAGTGCTGATTAAGGGTAATATATCATTACGCTCCCTTTCCCCAAAGAAATCGCCAACAATATGGAAAAATACTTTATAGTCTGGATTTCCCTTATAGTAATTAACGAGACCTTGTACGAGACGGTCGAATCCGTGCCAGTAATGTATTTCCGCTACTCCGATCAAATGAAGTTCATGGGATGTGCCGTTGATATTTTGCTTCAGTTTTATTTTATCGAAATCTATACCATTGGATATTTGAATTGTAGGGGTTCCAAAAATAGATTTATAATCAGAAAAAGTAATAATACGATATAAAGATTTAGCTAAGGTTTTTCTAAAACATTTGTCTATAAACAATATTATCTTTCCGTAAATACTGGAATATTCATTATCGTATGGATAAGTAGGTATTTCCATTACAACACAAATATTGGCTTTACGCATTTTTTTTACCATGTTAATAGTAAAAGGGTTGGCATTATGATCTGAGCGGATATATACAAAATGAATTCCTTCTCGAATCGCATAATCTGCAATAGAATTGAATTCAATTCGTTTTAAAATTTTACTACTGAATCCATGTCCATAATCACTCAATATATTATTATCAATCATCCGGTATTTGTTTCCATCAGATTCTGATAAGTAACAGGTACATACATCTAAATTACATTTTTTTAAAGCATCTACCTGATAACATATTTTTTTACTGATGCCATTTGTTTCACTGAAACCATGGTATATGAGGAATAATACTTTCATTTTTTTATTTTGGATTTGATGAAGTTAATAATATTATATTCTCCTCTTATTTGCACATATGCAACATAAATTATAATGAATACACTGCCTTTTAATAGCAGAGTGGCGTATATAGAGCTTTTATCTGATAGGTAATAGGTCGGTAGTAAGCAAACGATTAATATGCCTGTTAGTAGAATAGGAGATAAAAACTGTTTCCAGAATTTCCAGAGACTTTGCTTAAAAGTGATCTTATACATCCAGATATAGCATTGTATAAAATTGATTGTAAATGTGATACATATACACCATGCAACGGCCTCTAAAGTCTTGAAGAAAAATATACCGGTCAATATACCGATAACGTTGAGCAGGGTGGAGAATACACCACATATAAATAAACTTTTGGTATCATTGGCCGCTTGAAAAATAGACCCGGAGGTCGATAAAATGATCTGTATGCCGACTGATATGGATAGGATTTGAAATATAGGAACAGAAGGCATCCATTGTTCTCCAAAAATGATCAATATGATCTCTTTGGAACAAAACCATAATAATACCGATAAAGGTAATCCAATAAATGCGAGAAAACGAATTACTTTATTGTATGAATTTGATAGTTTTGTCAAATCATTCTGAAAGTCAGAAAATATAGGATGCATTACAGGTGAAATAACATGCGTAATGTTCTGAAGAGGTAACATCATCAGCCGATATGATTTTTCATAGTATCCTAATGCAACCATATCCATATATTTTCCGATCAATAGTTTATCCAGATTGCGACTGAAATAATTGATCACGTTAAACATGAATTGGTAGGCAGAGAAACTAAGAATCTTTTTCATGGATTGTATGCCCCATGTTTGAGCTAATTCTTGTGGTTTTTTCCGGAAAGAAATGATAAATAACAATATACTTGACAATATAGGGTTGATGATCAATGCATATAATCCGGCTCCCAAGATAGCTGCTGTAATGGCCATAACACCTCCGGATATTTGGATTGTTAAACTTCGGTATGCAATGAATTTAAACTCTTTTTCTTTAAACAATAGTGCATTGGGTACAATATTGGCTGATGCGAAGAATAGATTTAATGATAGTAGTTGGCATATCGTTAACAATGTACCGTTCTTGTAGAAATGAGAGATGGGCCATGAACATAAAAAAAACAGGATGGATATACTGATACCTAACCAGATTGTGAAAGTAAAGATATTACTGAGGTCCTTTTGGGATAATTCCTTATTCTGTATGATTGCCGGTGCTATTCCGAGATCGCTGAATATGCTGAAGAAAGAAATGATCACAGTTGCAATCGCTACTATCCCGAACTCCTCTGGCTCTATAAGACGAGCTAATATCCCTGCAACCACCAGGGATACTATTATTCCCGAATATTTGGCTATCGCGGTATAAAAAACACCGGATAAAAGTTCTTTTTTAGTAGAAGACATATGATTTATTTTTTGAAAAATGATTTAAACAATAAAATCACCAGATTTTTCCCAGAGACATACTTTGTGTAATCTTTAATACAACGTTTAGTTATATATAAACGATCCTTAAATGAGATTTTATAAGATAGCCATACTGCAGCATTGAGCATTTTAAACAGATGCTTATTGATTATCTCCTGCGCTTCTACATGATTGGATGTATAAAGTAATAACTTATCAGTAATGATGAAATAACTATCCATGTTTCTCAATGAGAATTTACTCGTCATAATTGAATCGTGGCGAAGTCTTCTCTTGAAAAAGTCCTCATGTATGCACATTACCCTTTCTGCCTGCAGATATAATAAGGTCGTAAATAACTGGTCTTCATGAATAATACCAGGTAGAAATCGAAGATTTATACTTTTTAGAAATTCTGTATTTATAATATTCAAACATGCAGACGGAGTATATGTTCCACTCTCTGTTAAAATACTGAATATTTGTATACCCTTGTATATTATATCCGAATTCGTACAACCTTTATGTTGATAATTGATGTTGAAGTCAAATTCTGTATCTTGATTTAAAATGTCTGCATCAAAAAAAATAAAATCTAATGAATTTTCTTCACATTTGAGTAAGCATGATTCTAATGTTTCCGGTTCGAGATAATCATCGCTGTCCATGAAATATAAGTACTTCCCCTTTGCAAAGTCAATACCTACATTACGGCTGGCAGATAAACCTCGATTTTCTTGGTTATAAACTTGTATGCGATAATCTTCTTTAGATAAATCCTGGATTATAGACAGACTGTTATCTGTTGAACCATCATTAATAATAATAATTTCTATATTCTTTAATGTTTGGCTCATTATAGATCTCACAGCCTCTTCTACATATTTTTCTGTATTGTAGACAGGAATTATAACACTTGCTTTGGGAGATTTCATGATCATATGTTTATCGTAGATTTTATAAATCTTTCAATCCATAACTTTTTGAGAACCAAAAATCATTAGGGTTATTGATATTGAATTCTTTTCTGACGCCTCCAAAATGATCTTGTATGATTTCTATCCCTGGTCCATTATTCCCCTCAATGAGAACCGGACCTGACTCAGAATATGCAATATCCCACCCAATGTATTTTATAGGAGAATATTTTAATGCAACATCTTTTGCAAATTTTATAATTTCATTCCAAAATGGAATTTTGTAGTTGCTAAATAAAAATAGGGTATCTGGATGTTTTATATATGTTTTTCGATCGTCGGCAATTGCTTCATCCCCTAATAATCCTGATTCTGAATTTATTTTAATGTAGATACCTCCTGAACTGGCATTATCAATCTGCATGCCTCCACAGCCCATACGTAAAAGAGAAAAAATAATTTTAGGCTCTTTGCCTTGATTATATTCTGTTATTATACGAAATGTATTTATAGCGTATGGATATATTTTGTTTATATCCATATGTTGATTTACCCCTTCTTGAACAATATAATTGTTTTTTGCTATTTCTGATATGTAATTTTCATCTAAAGGTGTATTGCTACTACTATCTAAAAAAATGTTGTTATTTTTGTTGAAAACTTTAATGCCTTTTCCCCCAACACCAAATGTAGGTTTTACAAATATTTTATTTGCATTTGATTTTTGGATTAGGTTATAGCATTTTGTTGTGTTTATGAAATCTAACGAACTGGATAATATTGTGTTGTTTTCAGTGAAAAATAATGTGTTGGGTTGTGATATTTTTAATCCTACATTTACAATATGCATAAGTTTTTTATCCTCACATAAAATATTTCTATCTTTAAATGATTTAGGAAATAGTAAATAATATGCAAAGAAATCAGGTATGTAGTCTTTCATTTCTTCGATACTTAAAGTACAATCTTTTTTGTATAAATTGTATCTGAAATATTGAAAAGGATAGACGTTCCAATATTTTTTTAGTATTCTCATTTCATTCTTAATGGTATTTGCACTTTTTTTTTCTTCGCATGACATATACATATCTAAATATTTCGTATAGTAGTTGCGATAATAATCTCGGTGCGATTTTTCTGAATTCACTTTTATAAAGTAATACAGATATTCTTTGATGCTTTTCATCACTTTTCAGTATTAATCCATTTATTTAATTGAGAATCAAAATGCTTTATAACTTTAGCCGGATTACCGACAGCAACCGAATAATCAGGAATATTTTTTGTTACAACACTACCTGCTCCTATTTGACATCTTTTTCCTATATGTACTCCTGCTACTATAACAGAGTTTGCTCCTATATGAGAATCATCTTCGATGATAACATCTTTTTTTACCAAAGGCTGCTCATTAGAATCATGATTGCCGTCTTCATATCCATGATTAAAACCGGAAATGAATACATGTTGTCCCAGACCTACCTTATTTCCTAACTTAACAGGACCAATTACAACTGATCCTATGCCTATTCTTGCATTATTACCAATGATGACATCGCCAGCACCATTGTTAATGGTGGTGAAATCTTCTATTAGTGTATTAGTTCCTACTGTGAACTGATTCCAGGGAAAGACATCGATCCTTGATTTGCTTTTCCGAATGGTTGCTCCTTTTCCTTTCTTATGAAAAAAGGGATTTACAAACCACTTTACCCAGAATCTGGGTTTAGGATTTTTGGGGGATGATATTAAAAATAAAACGAAATGCTTTAATGTCTCATTTTGTTTTATCTTTTGTTTAAGGCTATTATTCATGGTGTTATTTTAAAATATTCCGATAGATTTCCAATAATGACAAAGCCGTATTTTCCCAGGAAAATTTGTTTACTCGTTGTAATCCGTATTCGACCTGCCGGATGTAGTAGGAATGATCATTTTCCAGTTGAAGTAATTTAATAGTAATATCTTCTTCATTGAATGGATCAGCCTGTATGCCTTCTTCTCCCGCAATTTCCGGCATCGCGGATGTGTTTCCAGTAATCACGGGTGTTCCACATGCCATAGCTTCAAGCATGGGAATGCCGAAACTTTCTCTGAGTGAAGTATATAGAAATGCATATGCTCCGTTATATAGGTACGCCAGATCTTTATTGGGAATATATCCCGGATAGTATAGATAAGGTTTGATATCTTCTATCCCTTGTTCTTTCAATATAATATCCAATTTATCTTCTTTTAAATCAGCGATCAAGAGAGGACGTTTTTTTTCCGATCTCTTTAAATACAGGCTATAGGCTTTTAATGTGCGTGGAACATTCTTTTTAGGATCTGTATTTCCAAGAAAAAAGAGATATTCGTTCCCTTTTATATATTTTCCTGTAACGGACGACACATCGGATATTGGGCGGAAGTGTCGGCTATATCCGTTATATATCGATGTTATTTGGCTATCGGGTAGAAGCAATGCGCTTTGAATGCGGTTACGTTCAAAATTAGAAACTGTAATAATCTTCTTGCATTTAGGTAAAATGCGAGGAACGACTAACCGGCGGTAATACCACCCCATATTTTGATAGAATGATTTGTTGCCGCTTTGCCGTGGTTCCAGAAAGATGATATCGTGCAATGTGAGTATCAATGGAACCGGGCAATAGATAGGAGCCGTGTTACTTGTACAATGCAGTAAATCTGCTTTTATTTTTGCTACCGCACGAGGTAAAGCCACCTGTTCCCAAAGAGGATATGTGGGGTAGTTTACCTCTATAATATGCATGTTGGGAGTTTCCTCCAGACAGCGGTCTTCTCCAGGACTTACAAAAATATAATACTCATTTTCTTTGTCTACTTTTTGTAATTCCCGTATGCTTTCTAAGGCAACAAAGTCCATCCCATGTTTGTTTGGACGAAATATGCGTTGTGCTTCAATGGCTATTTTCATATCTAACAGTGTGTTTTGTATGAATAAAATGTTTATTACCTCCCCTTAATCGAAAAAGATTGAGAAACATTAAAAAAAACAATACCGGCAAACTGATAATCGCCTTTTTGAATTGTTTGTCTACTAAATAATCAGGAACAGCCAAGCTGAAAGTTATACCAATAAAAAGTAATAACCCCCACCATTTAATTGATAGAAATATATTGATAACACTTAAGAAACAGGCGATAAGGATAACAAAACCTAATAGTAGGATGCGGGGAGGCATCATCCATTGGAATAGTTTATCACAGTAATCCCATTTCCCTCTTAATATAGCCCCCGGTAATTGGGACATTCCTGAAAACAAATTATAAAATTGGGTAGCTAACCACCGACGCCGTTGATTATAGAATTCCTTTTTACCTCTCACTTTTTCATCAAAAGTATATACATCTTCCAGATACTCTATATATATATTTTGTAAGAGTAATTTACGCTCCATATGTTTATCTTCACCTACCTTATCAATACCCTGGATTAGGTTTTTGAATAAGGTGTATTCGAAAGCCATACCGGATCCGCTTAATCCGGAAGAAAAACCGAGACGTGTATGTCCTTTTCTAAAGATAGAATTATTGATTTCTTCGCTGACAGCATCAAGGACTGCTGTATTTGTATCCCGGTTTTTGGCAACTCGGTGTGTCTGTATAGCTAAACATCCGGAATAAAAAGCATCATTGATTTTGTCTAAGAAGTCAGGTTTTACAATATTATCAGCATCAAGGACTACAACCATATCAAATGATAGTTTTTCTTGTTCAATATATTCAATGGCTTTTTCCAAAGCATAGATTTTGGTATTTATCGGATCCGATATTTGAGTGACTTTAGCAGTTATTTCTTTTAATTTAAGAATTGTTTTTTCCTGCATCTGATCTGAAACAACAATAACATCATATAATTCTCTGGGATAATCTTGTCTGAGAAATGATTGAACAGAATCAATGATTACTTCATCTTCCATATAAGCAGGAAACAATATAGCATATCGGCATTGTTTATTAGCTTTAGGGTAAGTATAAGGAGCTTTCTTTTTTGAATAAGCAGCAAATATGAATAGATATAAAACCGCTATCAGAAAAAGTAAAAAAAGGATGGCATCGATAAGCAGGAATATATATTCTTGTTTATCTATCCAATTGTTCTTTATATTAAATAATAATTCTATCATATTTCTATCAACTAAAGGTTTGTATAATTACTAAGTTCTTTGTCAAAATACTTTCCATTTAAAATAAAACTCATACCCATGAAAGCAATGACCATTGTTGGAAATTGTCCCCAAAATGAGTTTCCATATGCGCTCATAAACATACCAAATATGGCACATAGCCAGCCTGTTAATATCCCTTTAAGTTCCGGATCATGTATATTGAACATTAAAATCCATGATCCACGGCCTATAGTAATAAGAACCATTCCCATATATATGATCAAACCGATTATTCCTGTTTCAACCCATATCTTAACATACCAGGAGTCTGTAGGTATAGAAGTCGTAAAGCGTTTGGATAGTTTTACCCCCAAACCATCACCGGATAATCCCAGGCCCTCTCCAAATGGTTTATATTTTAGATATTCCTTTAATTTCCTTTGGTTTTCTTTACGGACGATGTATGAAGCATCTTCACTTGGTTTAAACGCTGTTCTCATTCTTCTGATCGATGAATTACTTTGTCCGATCATCGTAAAAGCGAAAAATACATAAACTAGGGCTAAAGAGATGCTTCCTAGTATTATTGATCGCGTTTGTTTGCTCACAACAGTATAGAGTGCTATTCCAGCCAAAGGGACAATTATGGCTCCCCGGGTGCCGGAAAGCATCATAGTATATAAAGAGACAATAGCAACAATTACATAGTAAATCTTGAGTGTTCTATTTCTTATATATAAAGATGCTATACCTAAAACAATACCTGCACCTCCCATATTTGATCCCATATTACTGGCATCCGTGAAAAATGAAAAATAGCGTATTCCGGAATGTATTAAATGAGTGGTTGCACCTCCGTTATTGAGCCATCGGGTTTCAAAAGTATCAAAGCCTACATATTTTTGCATAAAAGTTTTCAGTATCGCTAATACTGTGAAAAGTGAATAAGTGAATAAGATGGCTTTCAATATTTTGTATTTGGTGCATAATAAAGAGGTTATAACTGTGATGATTAATCCGTTAATAATTAATCCTCTGGATAAAATCCAACCATCCAATAGCGCACTTGGATTCATAATTTCCAAAATACAATAGGATGCCCATAGCAATGAAAATGCACTTAATAGGTGAAAACATCTTTTCCATTCGATATTGTGATAGAGTGCGCTTTGTATAATAATCAGTATGAGGGTCAAAACATATAATATATCCATAATTATACTTATTCCTTCTATCGGTATATAACGAGTGATCCCAAGTATGAAATAATTGATAGTAAAGATGATGAATAGCATTAATTGAGGATATCTCAAAATTAAAATTCCTCCGGTACATATAAAAGGAAATGTTATAATTACTGCAAACAGAGGTATGTTCATGGATAATAAAGCCATAAGAATACCAACTAACCCTACCAATATTAAAAGATAGAGAAGTTTAACGGAACGAGTTTCGCCAGGTATGTAATTACTGTTATCCATGTTATTCTCCAATTGCAGAGTTTTTTGCTGTTAATCCCATATAAATAATACGGTTTGAAAGTGAACGAATAGAGGTTTCCGGGGGTAATTGACCGGTAAAGTCTTCTACAGCTTCACGTGAAGCATTATTCAAATAGAGATATAATGGTTTGTCCTGAGCCATATCATGTAGATATTTCACAAACTCTTCATCACTGTTTTTCCATACTCTGCGAGCATTGGCAATTAAGAGATTAACATCTGCTTTGTTTAACAGATTAACCGGTAGGCTATTATCTTTAATTGCAGGGTATTCTAATAAGATTATGTCCGGATGGTCGTTATCTTTTATGTAAGAATCGATTTCTCCTGAAGATAAATATGTTGCGTCAATCGGAAAATCTATTCCTGCAACCAAGTGCTTGACATTGAATCCAATTTCCTTCCAATATTCTGTTATATACTGGCAGACGAAACTTTTACCTTCTTTTCTATCTATACTTAATATATTGATATGGAACGTATGACCTTTTTTCATATATTGCATCAGTCGGTTACAAGTATAGGCAGCTGAAATTCTGTTGCATGCTTTTATGAATCCTCTGTATTTTAATTGTTGATTGCCTGTAAATGCTCCTAAAACGATCATTTTGGTAAGTCTTCGGGCACGTTCTGCATCCCGTAAAGTTCTGTCTAATAATTCGACTATCAAATTAAGACCAATAATGAATATTATGCTTCCGGCAAATGCAGCAATGATCAGTAGCATTCGTTTGCTTTTATCACTAAACAAAGGGAATGCAGGCTCCGAGATGGTATTTAATGTTGCAGTGGTAAGCTGCAGGTTCTTTTGTTTCATCTTTGCCATATTCAGAGCATGTAACACTTGCAAATAAGATTCTTCGGTAACATGGATTTCACGTTCTTGCCTGTTGATTTGTGTTCCGACAGGAGAATATGTTTTATATTGTTCCGCAAATTCTTTTTTTCTTTGATCCAATATTTTTAATTCAGCTTTGGCTTTTATGTTGATGATCGTTTGTGAGAGCCATTCGTTGACTAAACCGTCAATTGAAAGACCTTCTTTACTTTCTTTGTAGTTATTTATTTGTTCTGTTAATGTTGCAACTTTTTTCTCGGCATTTTTTAATTCTTCTTTGTATTTCAATAGTTCCAGATCATCGTTTTGGGCTTCTTCCGTAGTGAAAATTTCAATTTCGGTGATTTTACCGTTTATTTTTGAAATATCTTCTAATGCTTTGATAAATTCATCATTTGCTTTTACCAGTTTGATACGGATTTTCATATATTCTTCAAGACCTTCTATTAACTGTGAAGAACTATTTATCCTGCGGATAACTTCTTCGTGTCTATTTTCAAAATCAGCAAATGAACCGGCAATTGCTTTTGTTTGTTCCTGATAATTGATTACGCTATTTTGAATGTTATAATCTGTTAGTTCGTTTTCAAGTTTATTCAATTGCTCGCGCAGCCTTTTTTGCTCATTCTCATAGTATTTTACGATGTCATCAGCTGTTTTATATTTCAGTTGATTATATGAAATACGTAATTCCTCACTGATCAGTTTTACGGTTGTTAATGTGATTCCCGGGTCTGTAGAGGTATAAGCAATATCGATTAAGTCACTGTTACCTAAACGTTTTACAATGATTTGGGATAATGATCCGTAGCTATAGTACGGGGCGAACCCATTAAATAATCTGTATAAGAAATTATGCGTATCGCCTTGTTTATATTTTTCAAGATTGTTTACTGTTTTCTCAAATGAATCTTTGTCGACCAGGTTCAGGACTTCCTTGGGCACAAGTGTAATCAAGTTTTGGTAGTTTTTAGCTGATATATATTTATTATCGATATTAGCATCCCCGTTAATCAGGTTGGTAGCCAGTAATTTCATAGATACAGTTTCTAAAGTACCTTTTGATTTGGTTAGATTTACCAGATTATCGAACGTATTGTTCACACTCATCCAATCCGGTTTACTTTCGCTTTCTAATCCTGTATTTGATGTAATACCTGTATATATAGATGTATTTACAGTATATTTCTTTTGCATAAATTGCGTAAAGTAGGCAACTAATGCTGTCACGACAAGTGAACCCAGTATTAGTTGGTAACGGATACGATGTAGAAAACGGGATATATAGAGTGTGATATCCATAAGTTATCTATTTATGATCTTTACGTTTGTAAGCATTTCTAACAGAGTGACTGCATTATGCAAGGTAGTTCGTCCTTCCTGATAAAGAATAATAGCATTTGTTCGTCTTCCTTTTTCTATAGAAAGTTCGCCTATTCCAATTTTCCCATTGATGAAGTCTTGCTCGGATATTTTCATTTGAGCGCTATATAGTGCAGCTGCGTCAGACTTCGCTTTTAAAGTTGCTAAAGATTGTAGAACATCATTGTATGCTTCTAATATCTTCAACTTTCGTTCCTCGATCGACATTTCATATTCATAATCCAGTTGACGAAAATGTGCTTTTTTTGCTCTTATCTTTTGCTTACGACTAAATAGATCGCCAAAAGGAACTGAAACGGAGAAACCTGCGCTGTATGTACTTTGATTGCTGCCCAGACTGGTCGTGAACATAGGATCGTCCACTGTTTCTGTTGATGATAATTGGACAATTCTTCCATATTGGTATTGTCCATATATTCTGAAATAGTCCAGCCATTCCCTTCTTGATATTTTCATCTCAGCGTTGGCTTCTTCTCGTTTTGCTTCATAAATTTTAATAGAAGGATGATCGTAAACAGATTGTAAAAAGACAGAAAGAGGAGGTAACTGAATCCGTTCATAATCGTCCAGCATTGCTTGTATGGAGTCGTTGTTAACCATAGTAGTGACTTCTACCGTAGTTGCCTTATTAAAATAGTTGCTTTTATTTTTCTGGCAGAAACAGTAGGAAGTATTTATCAGTAATAATATAATGAAAATGTTTTTCATTAGCTTTGAATCTCTATACATCTTCCTTTTGAATGAATGCCGTAAATGTTTTGATAATGATCATCATATCCATACGGAAAGAAAATTCTTTCGCATACTTGATATCCAGAAGCTTTCGTTCTTCAGCGGACATTTTTCCTGCACCTCCGCGTTTTTCTACCTGCCATAAGCCGGTCAGGCCGGCAGGAGCCATAAAGCGGTTTACATATTCGTCGCTCGTGAGTAATTCGGCTTCGTATAAAGGAAGCGGTCGGTTTCCTACAACTGACATGTCGCCCTTTAAAATGTTGAATAGCTGCGGGAGTTCGTCTATGCTATATTTTCTGATGAAATGTCCCACACGGGTGATTCGCGGATCGTTTTCCAGCTTGAAAAAAGCGTTCGAACGCTCTGTGCGTTTGGTTTTCAGATAATCGTTTTCGGATGTACTTAGATTATCTGAGAATAAAAGTATATCCTGTTCAATATTGCCGGAAGTGGCCTGCAGAGGATCCTCTGCAGCGGACGAAGAGTCAAACAACTCTTCGTCCGCTATTTTTTTAGTGTATTGATTCAGTTTCTGATACTCTGCAAGTCTTTTGTCTGCATCCGCATACATGGAGCGGAACTTATAAAAATCGAAAATTTTATAATTACTGCCTACACGTTTCGACTTGTATACAACTTTTCCTCTACTTTCAAAAAGTATCGCTAATGCCGTTGTTATAAGTATGGGTGACAAACAAAGGATCGCTGATCCGGCAGCCAGAATATCGAATGAACGTTTCCATACCGGCAAATGAAATTCAGCCAGAGATGAAATTGGGTTATCTTTTCTGGATTTCTCTTTTTCTTTGAAATCGATGACGACGGACAACAACTTTTGCATGTCTTCTTTTGAGGTCTTTTTTGAGATCATGCAATCGATACCCGCTCTCAGATAAGGTATTTTCTCTTCTTTACGTAATGGCTCGCTTATTAAAATGATATAGAGAGCCGGATACATTTTATGAAGCTGGGTGATGGTCGGTATATCCGTTAATATATCCTGTCTTTCCACAAATACGCAAAAATCAACCTCATTGATAAGGGTGAGATTTGATTTTAACTGTTGGAAAGTGAGACATTCGGAAATCTTGCATTGCAGAGTTTCTCGTAGGTGAGTTGCTAAAGGAATATTATTCCCCCAAAAGATATATTCCATACTAATGTCGTTTTTACCCTGGTGTTTAAGTACTTATCTCAAGAGTCTCTTAACCCTGACTCTCAGTTCTTCAGGATTAAAAGGTTTCAGAATGAAATCTTCTGCTCCTTCTTCAAAAAGACGGATTCTGTTAGCGCTACTTTCAACGCTAGAGAGGATCAGTACCGGAATGTGATTGAAAAGTTCGTTTGCCTTTAAATAGCACAAAAATTCTTCTCCGCTCATCTCAGGCATATTCAAATCGGATATAACTCCGTCAGGAATATTACCTTCATTAAGCCATGCTATAGCTTTTATCGGATTTTCTTTATATGTGACTTCATACAATGAAGACAAATACAGCATTATAATCTTTGCTATTTCCGGCTTATCATCAACCAATAAAATTGACTGTTTCATGTTTTTTCTTATACTAGTGCTTTTTTTGTATGCTTCAATGCACAAAATTAAAATAATTATTTAATAAAGAGTATAAAAATCAAAGGTTTTTAATGTGGAATAGTCTTTTTCTCAAAGAATGATATATGTGGAAATTATTCTTTAAGTTTGCAAGGCGAAATGTAGTCATTATTTTGAATTGATAAACAAAGAAATGAATATACCTTTTAAAGCATTAAATATAAGCGCTATACTTGTTTTGTTGTTGTCCGGATGCCAGCCGGAAATGCCTGTTACGTCATCGATAGTGATTGATATGGACGGTTTTTCTGTTCCTGTGAATAAAAAATTGTATGGAGTAACAATAGAAGAGATAAATCATGCTATCGACGGTGGATTGTATGCGGAGATGATACAAAATCGTAGCTTTGAAGAGGGAGTGCCTCCTTTGAACTGTCCGTATGATGCAAAACGAAATGTTTTAAGTACTCCGAACGGATGGACAATTCCTTTTATTCGTTCCGATTCATTGCCCGGATGGCGAAAAATCTCATCCAATACCAGTATGTGGCCTGATGGACAGGAATTGATTAATGATAAGAATAAGCGATCTTTGCTGGTCTCTGTTGCTGTCTCCTCGGAGTCGGGACGAGGAGGAGTCGCTGCAACGGGTTATAATGGACTTTCCATACGTAAGGGAGAAAAATATGAGTTGTCTTTATTCCTGAAAGGCGGTTCGATGATTCCTAAAAAAGTAAGTATATTTATCGGAGATTCCGTGATAGGGGCACCGTTAAGTGATATTTTTAATGTGTCTCCGATATATGAATGGAGAAAATATAAACACACGTTCACGGCTTCGGAAAACACCGATAATGCCGTTTTAGCAATTACAGCCGATACTTCCATTGTATTCTGGATGGATATGGTTTCTTTATTTCCTCAAAAAACATGGAAAGACAGACCTAATGGTTTGCGTCCTGATCTGATGGAGATGATCTCTGCGCTCAATCCTCAGTTCATTCGTTTTCCGGGAGGCAGTTTTGTTGAAGGATATACAGCCGGGACATATCCGGTCTGGCATGAAACGATAGGTGATATCTCTACGCGTAGGAATTTCTGGAATATTTGGGCCTATGGTTCGACGAATGGGATGGGATATCATGAATATCTGCAGATGTGTGAAGATTTGAATGCAGAACCGCTCTATGTGATAAACAGTGGGGTTACCAGTCAGAGCAGACGTCCGCGTTATGAGGATATTACGGCAATGAATAAGTTAGTACAAGATGCATTGGATGCCATCGCTTATGCCAATCAACCGGCAGATTCGACATTTGGTGCGATGCGTGCAAAGAATGGGCATCCGGCACCTTTTGATCTGAAATACATAGAGGTCGGTAGTGAAAACTATGGACAGGAATATTCCAAACGTTTTGATCTGTTTAAAAAAGCAATCAATGAAGCTTATCCTGAAATTACTGTGATCAAAAGTTCTTTTATTTCAGGGAAAAACAGAACAGAGTGGACGGATTACCATTTCTATTCCGGTGAGGACTTTCTGATCGCGAATCATAACAGGTATGAAACCGGACAATATCTGAGAAGATTCCCTGCTGTATTCATCGGAGAATTCAGTATGGGAGATGCTTCTTTGCAGGGAACGTTACGGGCTGCAATAGGAGAGGCTTGCTTTCTGCTGGGGGTAGAGAACAGTCCGGAGGTTGTAAAACATCTGGCTTATGCACCTGTATTGGGAAATGTGAATTATGACTTCCAGAGGTATCCGGCTGTTTCATTTAATAATAACAGTGCTATAGGGTCGCCTTCTTATTATATGCTGAAGATGTTTTCGGATAATCGGGGTGATGATCTGTTGAAAACGGAAATTAATACGTACAATAAGCCACAGGTGACGTTCGGATATACCGGAATCGATTTGTTTGATAATAGTTATGACTTTGATGATGTGAGGATCGATGGAAAACCGGTAACGGAAGCTATGGTCCGGACCGGTGGCTGGAAAGTGAATAACGGAACTTTAACACCTGATGCCAACCGTTGGAACTATGTTCTGATGGGGGATTCTACAGCCCATGATTATACTTTCTCTATGAAGCTAAGAAGGAATAAAGGGAGCGGACCGGTTCAGCTACGTGTGCGGGATAATGGAAAGAATGGAGAAGCGAATGACCATATTGCCGTTTCCATCACTCCGGGTTCCTGTGAGTTCTACCGCTCATCGGGTGCTGTTAAAGATACGTTGCGCTCTCCTAAAGCATATTCTTTTGAGAGTAATCGCTGGTATGATGTGAAAGTCGTTTGTAAAGATGAAACAGTTAGCTGTTATGTGGATGGTGTGTTGTTGCATGAGGTTGTATTGCCTCCTCTGCCTTCACTTGTATCCGTAGCGACTTTGGATAAAGAGACTGATACGATCATACTGAAAGTGGTCAATACGACACAGCATGAAGAAAAAACAGAGTTGAATATAAAAGGTACCGGTGTTAAGAATGATGCTGAGATCCTTCAGTTAGCGGGAGATCCTTCGGCTCGTAATACATTTAAAGATCCTACAAGGATTATCCCGGTATCGAAAAATGTATCTTTCTCATTAGGGGGACCGATGGTTTATTCCTTTCCGCCTAATTCGATCACGATAATGAAGCTGAAGATTGATTAAAAATAGGCCTCTCGAGTCCTCGGATGGTTGAAAAACGTTTAAAGTCGACTCCCGAGACTTCGGAAAGTCACTTTCACCATTAAAAAATGCTTCCCGAGATCTCGGAAAGCATTTTTCAACGTTTGACCGGGGTTTTCGAGACCCCGGAAGATATTTTCAATTAATGAACCAGCATTTCCGGAGTGATGCGAGTGAATTTCTCTGCATCGGCTTTACGTAATTTTACGCTACCGTCATTCCAGTTAGAAGGCCATCCGCCGATGATATGTCCAAGGAATACAACCTTGATCTCGTGTAAACCGGCTGCTAAAGCAACAGATGTGTCGTGACGGGAGAAGCGTTTTACTTCACCGCCGTTGTTGATAAGCAGTTTGCCGTCGATCCAGACTTCTTCATTGTCTGAAGAAATATAATAAACGCCATCTTCCGGAATATTTACATAACCGGTAGCAACGGCAGCATACTGTTTTACACCTCTCATCGACTCGCTACTCTTAACGACACTGGTAAGTTCACGAAGATCTTTCATTGTAGACTTCTTCCATTCCTTCACATCAGCCAGTTTCGATGATTCAAGGAACATGCCGTCAGTAACCTGCATTTCCAGTCCCGGAGTTGTTTTAGCAACTTCTTTGGCCGGAGCCAATGCCTGTTTTTCTACGGTGATCGTACGAGTCTTGCTCATTTTACCGGAAGGCAAAACAGAGCGGATCTTCAATATACCTGATTCGGTGAATTCGATAGGAGCTGAGTAGACCGTAGATTCTGCAGTCGGTTCTGTTCCGTCGATCGTATATACCACTTTGACAGGGCGTGTAGTCTTAAATTCAAGAGAAGCCTTATCTGTGAATGCAACAAAGTTAGAAGAACCGTTCGGTTGTTCCGGTTGCGGGATCTGGTAGTTGATGTTGTGTTCATCCAGACGAACCAGTGCATTGTCCAGTCTACGTTCAAAATCTTTGTAATCTTTGCGATTCAGCGGACTCCATCCGATTTCGGATAAAGCAAGCATACGAGGATACATACGGTATTCCATCAAGTCTGTATTATACATGTATTCAGACCAGTTATTACACTGAACACCTTTGATATGTTGTGCTTTACCTGTTGCGACCAGTGTATCGGGAACCGGATTGTAGTTATATACTTTCTCGATTGTGGCATATCCGCCGATAGTAACCGGCTCGATCTTGGAATCTCCCTGGTATTGGTCGAGATACATACCGGCACTTCCCGGAGTCATGATCACATCATGTCCCATGTTAGCTGCAGCGATACCTCCGGCTTCACCACGCCATGACATGACAGTTGCAGAAGGAGCGAGTCCGCCTTCCAGGATCTCATCCCAGCCAATGATTTTTTTGCCATGTTTTTCGGCCAGATATTTTTCCATCCGTTGTACGAAATAGCTTTGCAGACGCTCTTCTGCGCTATGTTCTTTAGTCCCTTTCAGACCTTCTTCCTGGATCCTTTTCTGACAAAGCGGACATTCTTTCCAGCTGATCTTCGGGCATTCATCACCACCGATATGGAAGTATTCGCTGGGGAACATCGGAGCGATCTCATCGATCACATCTTCCAGGAACTTGAATGGTTCTTCTTTGCCTGCACACATAACGATGTCTTCAACGCCCCAGATGATACGGGGAGTACCTTGTTCGCCTTTGCAGGATAATTCGGGATAAGCAGCGATAGCGGCCATTTCGTGTCCCGGGAGTTCCAGTTCAGGAATAACGGTGATAAAGCGGTCTGCGGCATATTTTACAACATCCTTAATCTCTTCCTGTGTATAGAAACCACCGTATTCGGTTCCTTCACCTTCGATACGTTTTGCACCGATCTCTGTCAGCTTCGGATATTTCTTGATTTCGACACGCCAGCCCTGATCGTCGGTCAAATGCCAGTGCATTGTATTTACTTTGAATAAAGACAAAACATCGATTTGTTTCTTTACGTTCTCGACAGGGATAAAATGACGGCAAGGATCCAGCATGAAACCACGATAAGCGAAGCGCGGTTCGTCTTTTACCGTTACGCATGGAGTTGTCCATGCGATACCGTTTACAACAGCCGGACTTTCGATCTCTGCAGGCAATAACTGCATGAAAGTCTGCATACCATAGAATAAGCCTTGAGGAGTTTTGGCTTTTACGGTTACGCCGTTGGTGGTAACGTCCAGTGTGTAGCCTTCGTTATTTACGTCTAACGCATCGTCGAGTACGAGCGAGATTCCGTTAGAAACAGCCTGGTCTCCGACAGTGGTCTTATAACCTGTTGCCTGGTTGATCTTTGAAGCAAAATACTCGGCAATGACTTTTGCCTCCGGGGTGGAAGCCTGGAAAGCCATATTCTTACCTACTTTAAAGACCCCTTCATTCTGGGTCAGACTTACAGGCGTCGGAATAACATTGATACCCTGATTGTAAGGCATCTGCTTAGTTGGCCCTTCACTGCATGACGCAAGTATACAAAGTGCTGCGCCGGCACACATTGAAATGAGCTTCTTCATGTTCAAGAATAAGTTTATTGATAATTGTGAATTTTGTTTTTCGTAGGGGCGGCCCTAGCGGTCGTCCCGGTATTTATCCCGGTTAAACAGATATTTTTGCCGCTTATACGGTTTATATATAATATAATGTATAGGAGCGCGAGTGAACGCAACTCCTATACATTGTGTTTTACCATGCGAAGATTGGATATTCTTTCATGATGCTGTTTACTTTTTCGCGAACAGCAGTGATTGTTTTATCACATTCCGGTGCAGAAAGAACTGTGTCGATCAATTCAACAATTTCAGCCATTAACGGCTCCTTGGCACCACGAGTCGTGATAGCCGGAGTACCTACGCGGATACCTGAAGTCTGGAAAGCAGAGCGGCTGTCGAACGGAACCATGTTCTTGTTTACAGTGATATCTGCAGCAACCAATGCTTTTTCGGCTACTTTACCAGTCAGTTCGGGGAACTTCTTGCGCAGGTCGATCAGCATGCTGTGGTTATCCGTACCATCAGAAATGATTTTATATCCTTTGTCGATAAAAGCCTTAGCCATAGCAGCAGCATTTGCTTTAACCTGAGCCTGATAAGTTTTGTATTCAGGTTCCAGTGCTTCACCGAAAGAAACGGCTTTAGCTGCAATTACGTGCTCCAGAGGACCTCCCTGGATACCCGGGAATACCGCAGAATCCAATAGTTGAGACATTTTCTTGATCTCGCCTTTGGGAGTTTTCTTTCCCCATGGGTTTTCGAAATCTTTACCCAGAAGAATGATACCGCCACGCGGACCACGTAATGTCTTATGTGTCGTTGAAGTTACGATGTGAGCATATTCCAGCGGATTGTTCAGCAAACCTGCAGCAATCAGACCGGCCGGGTGGGCCATGTCGATCATCAATAATGCGCCTACTTTATCAGCGATTTCGCGCATACGTTTGTAATCCCATTCACGTGAATAAGCAGAACCGCCACCGACGATCAGTTTCGGTTTTTCACGAAGTGCTACTTCTTCCATCTGGTCGTAATCGACACGACCGGTTTCTTCTTTTACATTATATTCTGTTGCTCTATATAAGATACCTGAACTATTTACTGGAGAACCATGTGAAAGGTGCCCGCCATGAGCCAGATTCAAACCGAGGAATGTGTCCCCGGGATTAAGAACTGCCAGGAATACAGCAGCATTTGCCTGTGCTCCTGAATGAGGTTGAACGTTTGCCCATTCAGCATTGAAGATTTGTTTCAACCGTTCGATAGCAATCGTCTCGCTTTGGTCTACTACCTCACAACCACCATAATAGCGCTTGCCGGGATAACCTTCGGCGTATTTGTTGGTCAGACAGCTACCCATGGCTTGCATCACCTGGTCGCTCACAAAGTTTTCAGAAGCAATCAGCTCGATTCCTTTTAACTGGCGCTGATGTTCTTTCTCAATGATGTCGAAAATGATCTTGTCTTGTTTCATTACATGTAAAATTGGTTATTGCAATGAGCTCTCTACTTGCTATTTTAGAGAGAATCGTCGCAAATTTACGATAAATATCTGTATATATAGCTAAATTGTTATCAAAAGATAATTATAATCTGGAAATAATGAGCAAATTATATTTATGGGATTGAGGATCGTATAAGAGTAAAGTGCGCTTTTGTTACGGGTTCAAATTTAAGACATTCCCTGATCGGCTGCTTTCCCAGGCAGCCTCGATCAGGCGTATTACATTTATCACTCCACGGGCATCACTTAGCAGTGTCTCTCCCTTACGGATATGCTGGTAAATGTTCTCGTAAAAGGCACCGTAATTACCCGGAATACTCGGATATCTCTCCTGTATATTTAGACCGTTCTTTTCTGTATGCAACAATCCCCAGATTTCGGGATCTTCTTCTCCCCAATGCGGCGTATCAGGCATTAGGCCGTTTGTCAGGTCGGCTTCCTGTCTGTCGAGGCCATATTTGACGAATGATCCGTCTGTCCCGTGCAGCGTGAACCGTGGCTCCCGTTCGCACATCAGGTAGCTGGCTTTTAAGGTAATTCTCACGTCCGGTGCTTTTGATGGCCTTAATAAATGAATAATGAAATAATCATCGACCAACCCGTTGTCACGTAAAACTGCAATATCGGCAAAGACGGCTTCCGGCATACCGAATAACTGTACCGCCTGATCTATCAGATGTGCTCCCAGATTATAAGTTATTCCGCCTCCGGCTTCGCCTGTTTCCTTCCAGGTCCCTTGTTTAATAAAATTACGGAAACGGGGAAAGGTCGATTCGAACTCAACCAATCTGCCCGTTAATTTTTTATCCAATATCTCCTTAACCGTTAGAAAATCACTGTCCCAGCGTCTGTTTTGGTAGACGCTTAATGTCAGACCTTTTTCTGTGGCAAGGGTTACCAACTCGTTCGCCTCTTCTACAGTTTGTGTAAATGGCTTTTCTACGATCACATGCTTGCCGGCTTCGAGTGCGCGACGGGCATAGTCGTAATGGGAGCTGTCGGGAGTGTTGACAACGATCAGTTCCAGGTCGTTCATGTCGAGCAACTCATCAAAACTACGGGCAATATGTGTTTCGGGATAACGCTCTTTTGCCAGGTTTTTGCTGCGTTCTGTGATAGCCGTTAAATCAAAGTGGGGGTTCGTGCTGATAAACGGCGCATGAAAAACTTGTCCTGACATTCCGTAGGCCGCTAATCCGGTTTTTATCTTATCCATAGTTGTTTCTTTATGCATTATTAGAATCTTGTTTCTTATGTATTCGGTTGAATATGATCCCAATCGGCTCCGTTATTAGCTCCGATGATCCAGTTGAAAGCATAATGACGTTCCATGACGACTCCTCCGTCGAGTGAGGCAGGCGCTTCTTTTCCATGAATACGTGCATCCACGCAAGCCCAATCATAACGTAATGTCATATCGGCGGCATCCAGTATTTCAGTTTCGGGACGTGCAAATCCTTTGGAAAGTAGATCTTTGATACCTTTGTGTTGCCAGAAAATGGCAGCAAGGACGGGGACGTCGATGATAGTGGAAGGATAAGACAGATCGTCTACCACACCAGCCGCCCAAAGCAGTACGCCGCAACATTCATATCGCCATCCGAACTGTATACATTCTTGTTCTTCCGGTTCCGGGTTATTGATATATGCTGCTTCATGGGGTGTAATATATGATTTTACTCCGTATAATTCATCCATTTTATTAAAATAGGAGAGTGCTGCTTCCCGGTCGGAGTCTTCCGATAACATCACTTCCGAATAAACCGCAACGGCGAATAATGCCGCCGCCCGTTTCACCATTTCTTCGCGGCTTCTGAGTTTAACTTCGCTTTCCAGCGCCTCGCTGTGTAAATGTTCCATATAAGGAATATTTCTTGCTTCAAGGAGTGCTATAGAACGTAAACGTCTTTCCACATCAGCCGGAGCCTCTTCCGGGCGGTTCGCATCCAACAGGTCTGCGTTGCCGATCGGGATAAACTCCGTCAGTTGGCTTTCACCCTGGATAGAGAACAGTAGTTTCCCCTCTTTCGTATATATCTGCATACTAGGATAGAGCAGGAAGCCGTTCACATCGTTGGCGACGGCGAAAAGGCAATTGATGATATAGTTCGTCCGGTCTTCGTTATCATCGACTTCGAATGTAATACCTGTTATACAGTTGAATACGCGGATTTGACGCAGCACATTTTCTTTCAGTTCGACCAATGGTGTCTGGGCGGAAGCGAAATAGTTGGCCATACCGGCTGTATGCGATGCGATAAAGTCCGGTTTATCCTGTTGATGGCTGATGTTGAAAGTGATGTTAGAGTCATCTGCAAGTGTCAGGATGATAGCCCCGTTTTCTGATGTAAGCTCTTTTGTCATCTCTTTGAACCGATCCCGGATAGAGGTTACGATACGGTCCGGGTTGCCGATTACTGTGTATAACGTGATGTTTGCTTTTTCCATTATTTTGTTGTTTATATCCGTTTGATAGCCGGATGATGATTCTCTTGTACAAAAATAATAAAATAAAGGTATTTTGTAGTGTTGCTGTTGTGTCTTTATTTAAGTTTATCGGGTGGTAGAGATGGATTAACTGTGTTGTGTATACCGGCCGCTGCTAACACTAATATTATGTTTTAGCTTTCGATCTGTGTGTATGCTTTGTATTTCAAATAAAGAAGACTGAAGGGAAATTGAATTCCTTATAAAGTTATACCGGTTATTTCATAGGGGGGAATTTATTGTTTCAATATAATGAAACAGTTGTTTCTCCTAAGTGAAACACTTGTTTCTACCCAATGAAACACTTTCAAGGTGTAGTTTAACGATTTTAGTTGACTACTTTCTGCCTATCAATAAAAAGGGTTGACTCGGTTTATAGTTAGTAATAAAAAGGGTTGTCCCTTTTGTTGTTTATTTTTGAAATAGGTTTACTCTCTAATTATTTGCCGGCAAAAATAATCAAGAGTATGTCTATTATCTTGCGTTAGGATTCCACATGTACTTTATTAACATCATATTTAAAAGGCATTTTTAACGCCGCTAGCACTAAGACTGTTCCGATGATAAGCATCGCAATACTTTCCGTTTTGTAAGACGGACTATTGAATATACCATACAAAGCCATAAAAATAGTAATCACGGAACTTAATCCCAGAGGTACGGATAGGATGATAGCCAGGCTTTTCTTTTTCCAGAAAAATTGTCCGATAAGGCAAATAAATAAAGGAAGTACCCAGCATACGAGCAAAATATCCCATATATCCATTGACTGCGAATTGATGACGCCTCTTGTACTTCCAATAAGCAATGATCCGGTTGAAACTATAAAAATAATTTCTTGCCAAAACTTAAATACCGATTTTAATGATTTCATTTCTTATATGTTTAAAGTTAATAATTACTTTCTTGATGTATTAAACGTTGGTTTATAGATGTTTATTGTGTTATTCGAAGATTTAAAGTAAAACAGTGATTTGGGTAAAAATATATGTAATATAGGTACAAGTTAAAAGTAGGAATACAGATACATTTGCATTAAAATAAAATGTATTACTTATGAGTGGAAAAAGAAAGATGTCGTCATTTACGCGGCGTGGATTTATTAAGGCTTCGGTAGCAGCCGGAGGCGTTTTGTTAACATCGAATCTGGTCCCGTTATCAGCCTGTTCGGCAAATGGCAGGTCAGGTGAAGAGGCGGGAGAAGAAGGACACACAAATAACCCGTCCGGAGAAGTAGCAACAGTTTATATGTTGCGTGAAATTTCTCCCAGGAGCCTGGTGCGTATTTATGAGGCACTCGGACGTTCGGTTACAGGAAAAGTAGCGGTGAAACTAAGCACAGGAGAGCCTGGTGGAAATAATTACCTGAAACCGGAGCTTATTGGCGACCTGGTACGGAAAGTAAACGGTACCATTGTCGAATGTAATACCGCTTACGGCGGCGGACGATCTGATACGGAAAGTCATTTGAAAGCGGCTGCGGACCATGGGTTTACCTCTATCGCGAAGGTGGATATCATGGATGAGGAAGGAGAGATTAGTTTGCCGGTAAAAGGTGGGACGCATCTGAAAGAAGACTTTGTCGGTTCACATTATGCAAACTACGATTTCACGGTTGTTCTTTCTCATTTCAAAGGGCATGCGATGGGAGGTTTCGGTGGTGCTATAAAGAATATATCTATCGGTATTGCTTCTTCTTCCGGTAAAGCCTGGATACATTCTGCCGGTACGACCCGGAATGCTTCGGAGATGTGGGGAAATCTTCCCGAACAGGATTTCTTTCTGGAATCGATGGCTGAAGCTGCCAAAGCTGTTGCCGACCATTGCGGTGATAAAATACTTTATATCAGTGTGATGAATAAGTTGTCGGTAGATTGCGATTGTGATTCCCACCCGGCTGATCCGCAAATGGCAGATGTTGGCATTCTGGCTTCTCTTGACCCGGTCGCATTGGATAAAGCCTGTGTGGATATGGTATATAACTCGCCGGACGAAGGACGCAAGCACTTGATCGAACGGATGGAGTCGCGACACGGCATCCATACCCTTGAGCATGCAGAGGCAATAGGTGTCGGTAGCCAGAAATACAATTTGGTCCTACTGGATGCCTGAGAATACGTGAATAGTTTGTAGCGTTTGAAATAAAATAGCTTTCATAGATGGTTTTGTTCGGAAAAAACATTATATTTGTATTATTACAAACTTAATAGATATGAGTGATGATGAACTATTCGAACAATCTTTACATTGCTGTCCGGGCAGCGATAGACGCCGGGAAAGCTATCATGGATATTTATACAGATCCTGCATCTGATTTTGAAATTGAACGCAAAGCCGATAATTCTCCCTTGACGAAAGCCGACAAAGCAGCTCATAAACTGATCATGAATGTTCTTTCCGTAACTCCATATCCGATATTGAGTGAAGAAGGAAAGGATATTCCTTATGCCGAACGTTCTTCGTGGGAAACATTCTGGCTGGTGGATCCGCTGGACGGAACCAAGGAATTTATCAAAAAGAACGGTGAGTTTACTGTGAATATCGCTTTGATCCAAAAGGGTGTACCTGTTCTGGGGGTTATTTATGTTCCGGTACGGAAAGAGTTGTATTTCTCGGCGGATTCCTTGGGCGCATATAAGCTGGTGGCGGATTGTGATCATCAGCCTTCTATGGATGAGATCATGCAAAATGCAAACCGTCTACCCGTTTCTATGGCACATCAGGGAATTGTCGTTGTTGCCTCCCGTTCACACCAGAGTCCGGAGACAACGGATTTTATTGAGAACCTGCGGAAGCAAGGCCAGCCTGTTACGCTTATCAGTAGTGGCAGTAGCTTGAAAATCTGCCTGGTAGCAGAAGGTAGTGCCGATATTTATCCACGTTTTGCGCCGACGATGGAGTGGGATACGGCTGCCGGTCACGCTATTGCAAGAGGAGCCGGATGCGATGTCTTTCATATTGATGGGCGAACTCCGTTGAAATACAACAAAGAGGATTTGCATAACCCCTGGTTCATTGTAAAACCCCTTTCTTCCATTTGCTGATTATTTTGGTCAATAAGTCTAAAATAGATCTTTAACGTACGAATAACGTTAATTTTCTTATTACATTTGCACCTTATCTGAGAAAATTAGACAGATTAGGTACATAATGAACTTCGAGATATTATTTGTATTGATGGCCCTGGCCGGAATGGTTGCGGCATTAGTATGGGACAGGATGCGACCGGGAATGATACTACTTTCCGTTGTGGTATTATTTCTGGTCGTCGGTATATTGACTCCCAAAGAAATGCTGGAGGGTTTCAGTAATAAGGGAATGATAACGGTTGCTATGCTCTTCCTGGTGAGTGAGGGGATACGCCAAAGCGGAGCCTTGGGGCAATTGATCAAAAAACTTCTTCCGGAAGGAAAAACGACGGTTTTGAAAGCACAGGTTCGCATGTTGCCTCCTATAGCATTTGTGTCTGCGTTTCTTAATAATACTCCTGTAGTTGTTATTTTTGCTCCTATTATTAAACGGTGGGCAGAATCTGTAAAACTTCCGGCAACTAAATTCCTTATCCCTCTTTCTTATGTAACCATATTGGGAGGTATTTGTACGCTGATCGGAACATCTACCAACCTGGTTGTTCATGGCATGGTGATAGATGCCGGTTATGAAGGTTTCACCATGTTTGAATTGGGAAAAGTCGGAGTTTTTATCGCTATAGCCGGTATGTTATATTTGTTTGCTTTTTCCAATAGATTATTACCAGATTCCCGTCAGGACAATTATACGGAAGAAGAAGAGGAAGGTAGTCCCGGCAATCTGCACCGGGTAGAAGCGGTGTTAGGTTCCCGTTTTCCCGGTATTAATAAAACATTGGGGGAGTTTAATTTCACCCGTCATTACGGTGCGATCGTGAAGGAGGTGAAAAGCGGGGGAGAACGTTTTACTCACGATCTCGATAAAGTTACTTTGCATGAGGGAGATACGTTGGTTCTTTGGGCTGACGATACGTTTATTCCGACCTGGGGAGAATCGAGTGTCTTCCTGATGTTGGCAAACGGTAGTGAGAATACGGAACCGGTGTCGAAAAAGAAGCGTTGGTTGGCTTTAGGTTTGCTGATCTTTATGATCGTCGGTGCAACGGTCGGTGAGTTGCCGGCTGTGAAAGAGGCTATTCCGAATATGAGGCTGGATATGTTTTTCTTCGTTTGTATCACGACGATCATTATGGCCTGGACAAAGATATTTCCACCAAAAAAATATACGAAATATATTTCATGGGATATCCTGATTACGATCGCCTGTGCTTTTGCGATCAGTAAAGCGATGGAGAATTCCGGCTTTGCGTCGTTGGTTGCCAGCTATATTATCAGCATGGCGGATAACTTCGGACCGTATGCCTTACTTGCCATTATTTTTATTATTACGAATATATTCACGGAACTGATTACAAACAATGCGGCGGCGGCTTTGAGTTTTCCGATCGCGTTGTCTGTCGCTACCCAGTTGGGAGTCAATCCGACACCTTTCTTTGTAGTGATTTGTATGGCTGCATCCGCCAGCTTCAGTTCTCCGATCGGTTATCAGACCAATCTGATCGTGCAGGGTATCGGTAGTTATAAGTTCACCGACTTTGTCCGTATCGGATTGCCGTTGAACCTGATCACATTCCTGATCTCTGTGTTTGTGATACCAATGATCTGGAAATTCTAGTAAAAGGGGGAAATAAAAAACAAAATGAGTAATACACAATCAAATAACATTTATCCGATCTTCGACCGGATGATGGGGCGGGAGGATAAAGAATCTCTATTAAGACAACGTAGTGTGATGGTTTGGTTTACCGGGCTTAGCGGTTCGGGGAAGAGTACGATTGCCATTGCGTTGGAGCGTGAGTTGCATCAGCGTGGTTTGTTATGCCGTATTCTGGACGGCGATAATATCCGTAGCGGGATCAATAACAATTTAGGATTCTCGCCGGAAGACCGTGTCGAGAATATCCGTCGTATAGCAGAGGTAAGTAAACTGTTTATCGATACCGGTGTTATAACCATAGCGGCTTTTATCAGTCCGAACAACGATTTGAGGGAGATGGCTTCGTCTATTATAGGAAAAGAAAATTTCCTGGAAATCTATGTGAACACACCGATCGAAGAATGTGAACGTCGCGATGTGAAAGGATTATATGCAAAAGCCCGTAGAGGGGAAATCAAAGATTTTACAGGTGTTTCGGCTCCGTTCGAAGCACCGGAACATCCGGCATTATCGTTGGACACATCTGTGTTGAGTCTGGAAGAGTCGGTAAATAAATTATTAGGGTTGATATTACCTAAAGTAAAAGTATAGAAATAATAATAATAACAAATATAACTATGTCAGATTACAAATTAAGCCATTTGCAGGAGCTGGAAGCAGAATCCATCCATATCATACGGGAGGTTGCTGCTGAATTTGAGAATCCTGTGATGCTTTATTCTATCGGTAAAGATTCGTCTGTGATGGTCCGGTTGGCAGAGAAAGCCTTTGCTCCGGGGAAAGTGCCGTTTCCTTTGATGCATATCGACTCCAAATGGAAGTTCAAGGAGATGGTACAGTTTCGCGATGAGTATGCGAAAAAGTTCGGTTGGAACCTGATCGTCGAGTCGAATATGGAGGCCTTTCACGCTGGTGTCGGGCCTTTTACGCATGGTAGTAAAGTGCATACCGACCTGATGAAAACGCAGGCTTTACTGCATGCCCTCGATAAATATAAATTTGATGCCGCTTTCGGTGGTGCCCGTCGTGACGAGGAAAAGAGCCGTGCGAAAGAGCGTATCTACTCCTTCCGTGACAAGTTCCATCAGTGGGACCCGAAGAATCAGCGTCCGGAATTATGGGATATCTATAACGCCCGTGTCCATAAAGGTGAAAGTATCCGTGTATTTCCGTTATCCAACTGGACAGAACTGGATATCTGGCAATATATCCGTCTGGAAAATATACCTATCGTTCCGTTGTATTATGCCAAAGAACGTCCTATCGTCGAGCTTGACGGTAACCTGATCATGGCTGATGACGACCGTCTGCCGGAACAGTATCGCGATCAGATTAAGATGCGTATGGTTCGTTTCCGTACACTTGGTTGCTGGCCGTTGACAGGGGCAGTGGAGAGTGAGGCCGATACGATTGAAAAGATCGTGGAAGAGATGATGACAACCACCAAGAGCGAACGTACGACCCGTGTGATCGACTTCGACCAGGATGCCAGCATGGAACAAAAGAAAAGAGAAGGATATTTTTAATTAGTTAACAGTTGACAATTAACAGATGACAGTTTTAAGAGCTGTTTTTATCTGTCAACTGTCAACTGTCAATTGTCAACTCATAAAACTATGGCAACATTAAATATAAAAGAATTCCTGGACAGGGACGAGCAGAAGGATTTGCTTCGTTTCCTTACGGCAGGTTCGGTGGACGACGGTAAATCGACTTTGATCGGACGTCTGTTGTTTGACAGTAAAAAAATATACGAGGATCAGTTGGATGCACTCGAACGCGACAGTAAGCGTATGGGAAATGCCGGCGATCATATCGACTATGCTCTATTGCTGGACGGCCTGAAAGCAGAGCGTGAGCAGGGGATTACGATCGATGTGGCTTACCGTTATTTCAGTACGAATAACCGTAAGTTCATCATTGCTGATACTCCGGGGCATGAACAATATACCCGCAACATGATAACCGGCGGTTCGACAGCCAACCTGGCTATTATTCTGGTCGATGCCCGTACCGGTGTGATCACACAGACACGTCGCCATACTTATCTGGTGTCTTTGCTGGGTATCAAGCATGTTGTATTGGCTGTGAATAAAATGGACCTGGTCGATTTTGACAAACAGATATTCGACCAGATCGTATCTGACTATAAAGAGTTCGTGGCTCCGCTGAATATCCCGGATATCACTTGTATTCCACTTTCCGCCCTGGACGGTGATAACGTAGTGGATAAGAGCGACCGTACTCCCTGGTATGACGGTCCTTCTTTACTGGATTTTCTGGAAACAGTGCCTATCGACCAGGATCGCAACTTCGAGGATTTCCGCTATCCGGTACAGTATGTATTGCGTCCGAACCTGGATTTCCGTGGGTTCTGTGGAAAAGTATCCAGCGGTATCATCCGTAAAGGAGATACGGTTATGGCTTTGCCTTCACGCAAAACATCGAAAGTAAAAAGTATCGTGACGTATGATGGCGAACTGGATTATGCTTTCCCGCCCCAATGCGTTACCATTACGCTGGAAGATGAAATAGACGTGTCGCGTGGCGAAATGCTGGTACATCCGGATAATTTGCCGATGGGAGACCGTAACTTCGAAGCCATGCTCGTATGGATGGATGAAGAAGCGATGGACATGTCCAAACAATTCTATATCAAACACACGACGAATCTGACACGTGCCCGTGTAGATAGTATCCGTTATAAGGTGAATGTCAATACAATGGAACAGTTGTCCGTTGATAATGGACAGTTGACTATTGAGAGTTTGCCTATGAAACTGAACGAGATCGCCCGTGTCGTTTTCACTACCGGTAAAGAGTTGTTCTTCGATCCTTATCAGAAGAATAAGCAGACAGGAGCATTTATCCTGATCGATCCGATAACCAATAACACGTCGGCTGTCGGAATGATCATCGACCGGGTGGATGCCAAAGACATGGTTACGGAAGATGCTTTGGCTGTATTGGATCTGCCGGAATTGGGTATAGGTGAAGAGCATTACGATGCCATTCGTACGATATGTGAAGAATTAGGACGCCAGGGCGTTCCTGTTAAATGTATAACTGAAAAGAAATAACTTATGGGGTTGCTGGAATTTGATAAATTGCCAATCAATACGCTGGTTGGTGCGGACTGGAAGACATTCAAGGCTGTGACAGCCGATAAAACGATCGATAAAGGTTTTCGCAACAAGTATTATCTGACAAAATCGGTATGCCGTCTGCTTAGTTTACTGCAACCTTTCGAAGATGCCCGTTATCACAAGATCGCGGACAAACCGCTGGAAATGGACCCGGTATTTATTCTGGGCCATTGGCGAAGTGGTACGACATTTGTACACAATGTGTTTTCGTGTGACAAGCATTTCGGCTACAATACGACTTATCAGACGGTATTTCCGAATCTGATGCTTTGGGGACAGCCTTTCTTTAAGAAGAATATGTCATTCCTGATGCCCGACAAACGTCCTACCGACAATATGGAGTTGAAGGTCGACCTTCCGCAGGAAGAAGAGTTTGCACTGGCAAATATGATGCCGTACACTTATTATAATTTCTGGTTTTTCCCGAAGCATATGCTGGAGTATTGCGACCGGTATCTTTTGTTTGACAATGTTACAGCGCATGAACTGGAAATCTTTAAGGAAACATTCCTGAAGCTTGTCAAGATATCGCTCTGGAATACGCACGGTTCTCAGTTTCTGAGTAAGAACCCGCCACATACCGGACGCGTAAAGACATTGCTGGAGATGTTTCCAAATGCTAAATTTATTTATTTGAAGCGTAATCCTTATACCGTATTTGAAAGTACACGCAGTTTCTTTACAAATACAATACAGCCGCTTCGTTTGCAGGATATCACTAATGAACAGATTGAAAGCAATCTTATTGAAGTATACCGCCGCTTGTTCTACAAATTTGAAGAACAGAAAGGGCTGATCCCTGAAGGAAATCTGGTGGAAGTTAAGTTCGAGGATTTCGAACAGGATGCTTATGCCATGACCGAAGATATTTACCGTAAATTAAACCTGCCGGGCTTTGAAGCGTCAAAAGACGAGATCGGAAAATATCTGGGTAAGAAGAAGGGATATAAAAAGAACCAGTACAAATACGATGACCGTACGGTGAAGATCGTGGAAGAGAACTGGGGAATGGCTCTGAAAGAGTGGGGATATTCTTTATAATATTCTTTCAACTTTTAAGCAAAGCTTATGAATTCTATAAAGAATATATTATTATTTTTGTTTGCGGGCAGTCAGCTATCCACGATGACCGGACAGGAAAAGGTTGTTCCTTTTGCGTTTGGAGATATGGATCAATGGGTTGTCCGTGAGATTCAGGAATCGGGAATCATCGGTGGAAACAAAAAGTATCTTTATGAACTGGGACCGACCGATACGATTGTCGGTAATATCGCTTATCATAACCGGGGAGGTTCACCGTGGGCGAACTCCAATGTGATGGCGAAAGTGGCCGGGGTTGTAAAGACGAATACTTCTGTTTTCCCTGAAAGAAGAGATGATGGCTGGTGTGCCCGATTGGAGACCCGTATGGAAAGTGTGAAGGTGCTCGGTCTGGTCGATATCGAGGTGGTTGCAGCCGGTTCTGTTTTTCTGGGTGCAGTGCATGAACCGATCAAAGGAACGAAGAATCCACAGAGTATGCTGGGAAGTGGTGTTCCTTTTACAAAAAAACCGAAAGCAATCCGTTTTGATTATAAGATCAAGGCGGCACCTGAAAAAGATCGTATCCGTAGTACGGGATTCAGCCGTAAGTCGAAAGTGGCGGGGCAGGATTCTATCGCTGCCATCTTGTTTTTGCAGAAACGTTGGGAGGATAAGGAAGGAAATGTATATGCCAAACGTGTCGGAACCATGGTGCAGCGTTATGTATCGTCGACAGACGGTTGGGTGAACGATGCTACTTATCCGATCATGTATGGAGATATTTCTTCCCATTCCGATTACAAACCATACATGCGCATACAGGTTGAAGAACGTTATACGATGAACAGCCAGGGAAAGAGTGTCCCTATCCAGGAGATCGGCTGGGCGGAAGAAAATGAAGAACCGACGCATATGGTTCTGCAGTTCACTTCCAGTCATGGAGGGGCCTATATCGGTTCTCCCGGAAATACGTTCTGGATTGATAATGTAAAACTGGTATATTAAATATGGAAGTAGAGGCAAAGATTAAAGCACTTCGTGATGAGCTGGAGCAACATAATTACAATTATTATGTGCTTTCCGCACCGACTATATCAGACCGTGAGTTTGATGAGAAGATGAAAGAGTTACAGGCATTGGAGGAAGCTAATCCTGAATTTGCCGATCCGCATTCACCTACGCAACGGGTAGGAAGCGACCTGTCGAAAGAGTTTGAACAGGTTGTTCATCAGTATCCGATGCTTTCTTTGGGGAATACCTATTCCGAAGAAGAGATTCGTGATTTCTATGAGCGGACGGAACGTGCTTTGAACGAGCCTTTTGAGATTGTTGCCGAACTGAAATATGACGGAACTTCCATCTCGTTGATCTATGAGAACGGACGCCTGGTGCGTGCCGTTACCCGTGGTGACGGAACCCGTGGAGATGATGTGACGGCGAACGTAAAGACAATCCGTTCTGTCCCTTTAAAATTGCGCGGAGAGAATTACCCTGCTAATTTTGAGATTCGTGGAGAGATATTACTTCCGTGGGCGGAATTCGACCGTCTGAACAAAGAACGCGAAGAACAGGAAGAACCGCTTTTTGCCAATCCCCGTAATGCCGCGTCAGGAACATTGAAACAGCAGAATCCGGCTATTGTGGCTTCACGTAAGCTGGATGCTTATTTCTATTATTTGCTGGGGGAAAACCTTCTCGCCGAAGGTCATTATGAAAACTTACAGATGGCCCGTACCTGGGGATTCAAAATACCTGATGTTATCCGTAAGTGCAATAGCTTGCAGGATATTTTCGACTACATTGCTTATTGGGATGTGGAACGGAAAAACCTGCCGGTAGCAACAGACGGCATCGTTCTGAAAGTAAATTCGCTTCGCCAGCAGAAGAATCTGGGATTCACAGCTAAAAGTCCTCGTTGGGCGATCGCTTATAAATTTCAGGCAGAACGGGCGGTAACCCGTCTGAACTCTGTCTCTTTCCAGGTAGGACGAACGGGAGCGGTTACTCCGGTAGCCAACCTGGAGCCTGTATTGCTTGCCGGAACGACCGTGAAACGCGCCTCTTTGCATAATGCGGATATCATAGAAGGTCTGGATTTGCATCTGGGAGATAATGTATATGTGGAGAAAGGAGGAGAGATCATCCCCAAGATCGTGGGTGTCGATGTCGATTCCCGTTCGATGTTGTTGGGGGCGAAGGTCACTTTCATCAAGACTTGTCCGGAATGCGGTACACCTTTGTACCGTCCCGAAGGAGAGGCAGCTCACTACTGTCCGAATGAATCCGGTTGTCCTCCCCAGATAAAAGGTCGTATCGAACATTTCGTTACCCGCCGGGCAATGAATATAAACATGGGACCCGAGACAGTGGAGGATCTGTATGATGCAGGCTTGGTCAAAAACGTGGCAGACTTGTATACATTGCAGATGACAGATTTGTTGCGTTTGGAACGTTGGGCGGAGAAAAGTGCCCGTAATCTGATGACCAGCCTGGAGGAATCCAAGCAGGTTCCGTTTGAACGGGTATTGTTCGGATTAGGTATTCGTTATGTAGGTGAGACGGTAGCGAAACGTTTGGCTTCTGCATTTCATTCGATGCAGCAATTACAGGAAGCATCGTTGGAGACCTTGACGGAAGTGGATGAGATCGGCGAACGTATCGCACGCAGTGTAGTGGATTATTTTGCCGACGAGGATAATCGCATATTGGTTGCCCGTCTGCAGGTTTCCGGATTACAGATGGCGGTGGCGGAAGAAGTACTGGCAAATCGTTCTGACAAGTTGAAAGGTTTGACGATCGTGATCAGCGGAACTTTCTCACAACATTCGCGTGATGAATATAAAGCGATGATTGAACAGCATGGCGGCAAGAACAGCGGTTCTGTTTCCGGCAAAACGGATTATATCCTTGCCGGAGAAAATATGGGTCCGGCAAAACTGGAAAAAGCAGCCAAGCTGGGAGTAAAGATTATCAATGAGAATGAATTCTTAAATATGTTGGCAGAATGAGACTGACGAACCATTTCATCCGTAAAAAAGTAAAAGGACTGGCAGAGCAGGCCGGAAAGCGTCAGAGTCATTTCTGCACTTTGAAGGATGCACGCCATATCCTGGTATTGTTCAATGTCGAGGATAAGGATATTGTCGAGCCTTGCCTGGAAACATTACGCTCGCAGCAGAAGAATACGAAAGCTTGTGTCTATGTTTCCGGAGATACGGTTCCTGAAATGGATCCGTCCTATATGGTCATCCATGCAAAAACAGATCTGGATATGTGGTATATGCCTGTGGATGAAATAGAGAAGAAGTTCTGTTCATGTGATGCGGATATACTTATCGACCTTACACGAGGGGATAATTATGCCATGCAGTATTTGTTGCTGAAGCATCCCGGGACTTTCAAAGTCGGGGCAAGGAGCAGTGAACTTGATTTATACGATCTTACTATTTCAGTGACAGAAAACGCTGATATAAAGCATATATTCGGACATATATTATTTTATTTGCAAACAATCCGCTCCAAATGATATAATTTCGTTATTTTTGCAGTGCTAAATAACAAAAAAGGAATATTTTCCCCATGGCAGACATAAATTTGAAAGGAATGGGTGTGGCTTTGATCACTCCCTTTAAAGAAGACGAAAGTGTGGATTATGATGCGTTAGGCAAACTGGTTGATTACCAGGTGCAGAACGGAACCGATTATCTGGTAGTGTTAGGAACTACTGCGGAAACTCCAACCCTCACTGAAGAAGAAAAAAAGAAAATTATCAGCCTTGTCGTAACGAAAGTAAATGGCCGTATACCTATTGTTTTAGGTCTCGGCGGTAACTGTACCCGTACGATTGTTGAGAAATTAAAGAATGATAACTTTGATGGTATCGACGCGATCCTGTCTGTCGTGCCTTATTATAATAAACCTTCACAGGAAGGGATTTATCAGCATTACAAGGCTATTGCCGAAGCAACAAAACTTCCGATCGTGTTATATAATGTACCGGGAAGAACAGGTGTGAATATGACTGCTGCCACGACGCTTCGCATTGCGCGTGAGTTCAAGAATGTGATTGCTGTGAAAGAGGCTTCCGGAAATATTACGCAGATGGATGATATTATCAAAAATAAACCAGCTAATTTCAATGTTATTTCGGGTGACGATGGTATCACATTCCCGTTGATCACGTTAGGAGCTATCGGCGTTATTTCCGTTATCGGTAATGCTTTCCCGCGTGAATTCAGCCGCATGGTGCGTTTGGCGTTGGCCGGAGATTATGATCATGCCCGGACTATACACCATCGCTTCACCGAGTTATTCGAACTGCTGTTTGTAGATGGTAATCCTGCCGGAGCTAAAAGTATGCTGAATGCAATGGGCTTTATTGAAAACAAATTGCGTTTGCCGCTGGTTCCGACACGTATTACGACCTTTGAAAAGATTCGGGACGTATTACGCGAATTAAGCATTAAATGCTGATAAGTCGAATTGCTGATTATTTTCAGAAAATAGTCTTAAGATTGAAAAAAAGTAATCTGTTGATAAATAAAGGAAAAGCGGTGGCTCCGGTAAATAAATCCGGTGTCACCGCTTTTTCATTGATCACCTTTGGAATAATTAATTTTCTTCCGCAGGCTGATACAGATATCGTTTTATACTGCGTTTCGGTGTCTTTTCAAATTCTTCCTGATATAACTTGAAACAGGAGACTTTGCTGTACGAAGGCATTTCTGCATTCAGTTGGTCTACATTCTGCTGCATCAGTTTTTCTATTTCAGAATGCTGGATACCTGCCTTATCGACCTGTTCCCAGTCCGGATAGATCAAAGCAACCAGTTTACCCCCCTGAGAGATGATCAGTGATTCAGCTACATATAACATATTATTCAACCGGTCTTCAATCTCTTCCGGATAAATGTTCTGTCCGCTCGGACCCAGTATCATTGTTTTACTGCGTCCGCGAATGTACAGAAAGCCATCGGAGTCGATCGTTCCGAGGTCGCCGGTCCGCATCCATCCGTCGGGCATCATAACGGCTTTGGTTGCTTCCGGATTCTTATAATATCCCAACATCACATTCATGCCACGAACCAAGATTTCACCAACTTCATTAGTAGGATTAGCAGAGTCGATACGTGCTTCCATCCGGTCGACAATCCGGCCGACGGAGCCTTTCTTGAAAGTATCCCATTGCTCGTAAGCAACCAACGGTCCGCATTCCGTCATACCATAACCTACCGTATAGCGGAACTTAATCGAACGCAGGAACTCTTCCACCTCTTTATTCAAAGCTGCACCGCCAATAACCACTTCGCCGAATTTACCGCCGAACGAATCGTTCAGTTTCTTTGCAATCGTGTCGAGAACTTTCTGATCGAGATAAGGGACTTTAAGCAATAGCTTGATAAGAGGCTTTTCCAGTTCAGGGAATATCTTATTCTTAACGATTTTCTCAATAATAAGAGGTACGGCAAGTATCAATGTCGGCTTCACGCGGGCAAAAGCTTCGGCAATGATTTTCGGACTGGGCGTACGTGTCAGGAAATGTACATGACAACCTTTATTTACACAATTCAGTATCTCGAAAGCCAGTCCGTACATATGCGCCATCGGTAGCATGCAGACAACGCTATCTCCCGGATGAATGAACGGCAGGTTATCGTAAGCAAATTGTGTATTGCTCCATAAACTACGATAAGGGATCATAACACCTTTGGAGAAACTTGTTGTTCCCGATGTATAATTCAGAACAGCCAGTTCTTCCGGTTGTTCAGCATGATATTTTACATCAGAGGAGGTGAATGAGCGGGGATATTTCTTTCCGAAATATTCATTGATCCTGTCACGGACCATCCGTACATCCTTGTTCTTACTTTTGATGATGGAAAAATTATCCAGCATCATGAACAGTTTGACGTCGGGCATCATCTGTTCGTTCATGTTCTCCCAGTTGTTGGCACCGGCCAAAACAGCTTTGGCGCCCGAATGGTTGACGATATGATGGATGTTGTCCGGCTTGAACTCGTGCAGGATGGGAACAGCTACGGCTCCATACGCCAGGATTCCGAAAAAACAGATGGCCCAGTTGGACGAGTTACGCCCGACCAAAGCGACTTTGTCTCCTTTCTTGATCCCTGCATGTTCGAGTATTATATGAAATTTTTCTATACGACGGGCCACATCTTTATAATGGTATGTATGTCCATTATAATCAGAGAAAGCGGGGAGGTCCCAATGTTCCTTGATGCTGTTCTCGATAAGTCCTAAGAAACGATTTTCCATGAAGATATGTTTATTGAATAACCATGAAAACAAATTGATTGTTGCAAATATACTAAAAATACGGATGCAATAATTTTGTTTATTCCTTAAAAGTATTTATGTTTGCGATGTCAGTGTAACACTATGTAAATAATATGGTTATAAAAGGTTACAGAAAACTTTTCAATTGTTTGATGTTCTATCTTTAAACAATTTACTCTCTCCCGGGTATTGCCGCCTGTGGTGCGGTAAATTCTTTTGTTATTCTTAATTATTTCTTTAAAAATACTGTGTGTCTCTGTACGTAATAATGTATAGTGTATGCACGAATAAATAAACCATTCAAAATGAGTACGACAACAGCTCAGCGTGTACCTAAGAGTGCCTCTAATTTTGCTCCTGCAGTGGAAGCAAATGCTTATGGTATGAACGACCGTATCAAACGGTTACGCCGGCTTTCTTTTGAAGCCGAACCATCTTTATCCATCGAACGGGCACTGATCGAGACCCGTTTCTATAAAGAAAACTATGGCAAATATCCTATTCCGATACTGCGGGCGTTGAACTTTCTGGAAATATGCAGGCATAAGACTATTTATATCGGTAAGGACGAACTGATCGTGGGTGAACGTGGTCCGGCACCGAAAGCTGTTCCTACTTTTCCGGAGCTGACCTGCCATAGCGTAGAGGATCTGCATGTGTTGAATACCCTTGATTTGCAACGTTATACGATCAGCCAGGAAGATATCGATACATATGAACGTGAAGTCATTCCCTATTGGAAAGGCCGTACACAACGGGAACGTATTTTCAGCCATGTTCCGAAAGAATGGAAAGAAGCCTATGAGGTCGGCATGTTCACTGAGTTTATGGAACAGCGTGCTCCGGGACATACGGCACTCGACGGTAAAGTATATCAATATGGTTTGCTTGACCTGAAGGAACGGATAGCCGGAGAATTGGCTGATCTGGATTTCATGAACGACCCGGAAGCGACAGATAAACAGGAAGAACTGACAGCGATGTCTATTTCCTGTGATGCCGCTATCTTATTTGCCGAACGTCATGCCGACCTGGCTGATGAGATGGCAATGACGGAGAAAGATCCGGTACGGGCGGCTGAATTGCGTAAGATTGCAGATGTCTGTCGTTGGGTTCCGGCACATGCTCCGCGTACTTATTGGGAAGCTATACAGATGTATTGGTTTGTCCATCTCGGAACCATAACCGAACTAAACGGGTGGGATGCCATGAATCCGGGGCATTTCGATCAGCATCTGACACCTTTCTATGAGAAGGAAATAACAGCCGGGACACTTACCCGTGCCGAAGCCAAAGAGTTGATGTCGTGTTTCTTTATCAAGGTAAACAACCATACGGCTCCCCCGAAAGTCGGTATAACCGCAAAGGAAAGCGGAACATACAACGATTTCACCAACCTGAATATCGGGGGCGTGAAAGCCGATGGTAGCGACGGAGTAAACGAAGTATCCTATATCATGCTGGAAACGATCGAAGAACTGCATATCCTGCAACCGGGTAGTGCTATTCATATCAGCTCCCGTACGCCGGAACGTTTTCTGCGTGCCGGATGTAAAGTGATCCGTCAGGGGCATGGTTATCCTTCCGTATTTAATCCGGATGTGTATATCCAGGAATTGATGCGGCAGGGAAAGTCGTTGCAGGATGCCCGGGAAGGAGGTTGCAGTGGTTGTATTGAAGTGGGTGCTTTCGGTAAAGAGGCCTATGTATTGACTGGATATCTGAATGTGCCGAAAATACTGGAAGTAACACTTCATAATGGCGTTGATCCGGTTTCGGGTCGTAAAGTAGGACTGGAAACCGGTGATCCGCGTAATTTCGCAGATTATGATGATCTGTATGCTGCCTTTATGAAACAGCTTCGGTACTTTGTGGATATGAAGATGCGTGTCAGCAATTATATCGACCGTATGTTTGCCAAATATGCTCCGGCAACCTTCCTCTCTCTGTTTATTGACGATTGTATTGCCAAGGGACGTGATTACTATAATTGTGGCCCGCGTTACAATACTACTTATATACAATGTACTGGTCTGGGAACGATTACCGACAGTCTTTCTTCCTTAAAGAAACATGTGTTCGAAGATAAACGTTTCTCTATGGACGAGATGCTGAAAGCGATAGCTAACAATTTTGCCGGTGCGGAAGTGATGCGTCAAACGATTTTGAATCGTACGCCTTTCTTTGGTAACGATGATGATTATGCCGACTCTATTGCTATTAAAGTTTTTAATGACCTGTATGATACTATTGAAGGAAAGCCGAATACGAAGGGGGAATGTTTCCATTTGAATATGCTGTCGACCACTTGTCATGTTTATTTCGGAAAAGTAATGGGAGCGACTCCTAACGGACGTTTGGCGGAGAAAGCGATCTCCGACGGAACATCTCCCTCTCATGGTGCCGATACGCACGGACCGTCTGCCGTTGTCAAATCATTAGGTAAACTGGACCAGGTAAAGAGTGGCGGAACTCTCCTGAATCAGCGTTTCCTCCCGAGCCTCTTGAAACGGGAGGAGGATATTTCCAAACTGGCATCCTTGATTCGTAGTTATTTTGCTTTGGGAGGACATCATATCCAGTTCAATATCGTGGATACGGAAACGTTATATGCCGCTCAGAAATGTCCGGAAGATTATCGAGACTTGTTGGTGCGTGTGGCCGGTTATAGCGATTATTTTAATGATATGAATGCAGACCTGCAGGCAGATGTAATTGCCCGTACGGAGCAGGATAACTTTTAATTAGTTGATAGTTGACAAGTGACAGTTGACAGGTAAAACACCTTAAAGCTGTCAATTGTCAACTGTCAATTGTCAACTGAAAAATGGGATTGATATTCGACATAAAGCGTTATGCAATAAATGACGGGCCGGGCATCCGAACAACTATTTTTATGAAAGGATGCCCGCTTTCCTGTGTGTGGTGCCATAACCCGGAGGGATTATCCTGCCGGAAACAGAAACTGTATACAAAGAAGAAATGTATAGGATGCCAAACTTGCGTGAAAGCTTGTCCGCAAAAGGCATTAACATGGACTTCTGAAGGAATCGTGACCGATCGGTCTCTTTGTGACCTGTGCGGTACTTGTGCGGAAGTCTGTCCGGCGATGGCAATGGAGATATCCGGAACAGAATATTCCATCGATTACCTGATGAAAGAGATCGGGAAGGAAACGGTTTTCATGGACCGGTCGGAGGGAGGTGTTACTTTCTGTGGTGGGGAACCGTTATTACATCCGGAGATGCTGCTGGAATTGCTCAGGCGTTGCGGAGAGTTGGGTATTCACCGTGCCGTCGATACGACATTGTTTGCCCGACCGGAAATAGTCAGGGAGGTAATGGAGCATTCCGAACTATTTCTGGTAGATCTCAAACAAATGGATACGGTTAAACATAAGCTTTATTGTGGTGTCCCTAATGAGTTGATTCTTTCTAACTTACGCCTGATGGCAGAAGCCGGTTATAAGTTCCATATCCGTATCCCACTGATCGAAGGTATCAATGCCGATGAAGAGAATATGGTACAAGCGGCCGCTTTTCTCTCTTCCTTACCCTGGGAACACCGTACAGTAAATTTATTGTTATACCATGATATCGGAAAAAATAAACATGATAAATTAGGTACGACATATAATCCGAACCGGTATCCGATGGCGACACCTTCAGAAGAAACTGTACAGCGATGTACGGATATATTTAATCGTTATGGAATAGATGTTATAGTAGGCGGATAGCCAGTAAACGTATTTATTTGCCGGGATCTTTCTGATAATATGAATAAGTATATGTTTTTCCTCTGTATTCCTGAGGAGTCATTCCTACATGTTGCCGGAAGAACCGGTTAAAGAAAGACAGATTGTTGAAACCAAGTCCCATGGCTATTTTCTTGATTTCCTGGTTTGTCCCTTTCAGTTGGGCTTTGGCATCCATGATAATTATTTGAGTAATGACTTCAAGAGGTGTTTGTCCGATCGCCTTTTTGATCGATGTGGAGAAATAAGGAGGTGTCAGTCCAAGTTGGTCTGCATAGAATGTGACGTTATGCTCCGTCGTATAATGTTTTAGGACCAGATTCATGAAATCCTGGTATATTTCGGTGTACCGGGTCAATTCTCTTTTTTCCAGGAGTTGATTACTATTATATAATTCAACAATACCCTGGCTGCACATTGTAAAAATGGCTTTTATCATCTCTTTGTTGTTCAGAATATTGGGGTATATGGCGTACTGGAACAAGAGATCGTAGAAAGTAGCAAAAAGACAAGACATTTCCTGAGAAATAGGAATAACCGGATTCTTATAGATCACCGATAAGCAGCTCATTGTACTTCTCACAAAGTTAACGTATCCCATAAAATCAGAGGAAAAAGCCACAAAATAGATTAATATCTCTTCTGACATTTCGTGGATCTGTAAATAAGAATTGGGAATCAATGTCGTAACATGATGGCGTGTCGATGTATATTCGGATTGGTTTATAGTAGTACGTATATATCCTTCCATGCAGAGAATAAAGACCCCTGCTTTGATTTTGTAAGGCGCATTCATATATGGTTTGAGTTCATCGGAGGATACATATTTGCCGACTATGAAATCGGTTGGCGAATCGATGCTGATAATTTGTTTATCCATTTTTGTCGATTAGTTTTTGCATCAAATATAAATATTATTTGAAAAACAAATGTTATGAGAGAAAGAATAGAACATATAAAAGAAAAAATGGATTTGTTAGTTGATACCAATAATTGTTACTTTGTAAAAAGTATCGATTCATCTCACAAAACTTATATGACAGACGAATATAAGCGGCAACTGCCGGACGCCAAAGTCAATTATTAAGGTTCCGGTATGAAAAGAGATGTGACGTAATAAAGAAAAATCATTGAGAGATAGAAGTATCATGGAAGAACAGTTTTTGCAACCGGAAATAGATGGGGATTATAATTTGTTGATGTGTACGATGGGAGTCAGTGTCAGCAAACATTTGGTGGATGAACATTTTACGGTCTTATGGGCCAACGATTTCTATTATGATTTGATTGGATATCCGAAAGAAGAGTATGAAGCAATATTCCATAACCAATGCGATTTGTTTTTTGCAAGGAACAAAGCCGGATGGGATACCATTGTAGAGGCTGTGACAAATGCATTGGAAACCGGCAAGAGCAGATATGATGTATTTGTCCAGATGGAACGTAAAGATGGTTCCCTGATCTGGACGAAAATAACAGCCTCCTTTACGGAAGAGGTTTATAACGGCCACCCTATAGCATACACAGTTATCACGAATGTGGATGATATGATGCAGAAACGTATCGAACAGACGATCGCTTATGAGAATATTCCCGGATTTATCGCTAAATACAAAATACGGAAGGATGGAAGTCTGGGATTGTTGGATGCGAATGATAAGTTTTTGAGTTTCTTCGGTATCAAAAAAGAGAATGTAAGCACTTTCCCTACTTTTTCTCATTTGACGGAAAAAAGCAGGATGGTTCTGGATGAACATATTCCTTTGATGCAAAAAGGAGAGCCGGTTCATTTTGTCATCTGTTCGAGAAATAAGAACGGAAGCTATTCCTGGTTTCAGTTGAATGGCGAATGTATCGGCTGTGTGAACGGAGAATCCATCTATATTATCGTTTACATCGATATTACGGACATTACGGAACAACGCGAGTTACAAAAGAAGTTGGAGGAACAGTCTCAACTTCTGAAGGATGCACTCGATTTCGCCGAAAAGGCTAATCAGGCGAAGTCTGATTTTCTTGCCCGGATGAGTCATGACATCCGTACGCCGATGAATGCGATCGTGGGTATGACGGCTATTGCGGGAGCACATGTGGATGATCACGAACGCGTACATGATTGCCTGAAAAAGATAACGAGCGCGTCAAACCTGTTGCTTAGCCTGATAAATGAAATTCTGGATATGTCGAAGATAGAGAGCGGACGTTTGAAACTATCGGAGGATGAGTTTAATATCGGTGAACTTCTACAGGATCTGATCGTTATGATGCAATCGGAGATTAAGAACAAGCAGCACAAACTGGATATCCATGTCAGCGGATTACATCATGAAAACGTAGTAGGAGATATTCAAAGAATAAAACAGGTGTTGATGAACATTATATCCAATGCGATCAAATATACGCCGGATAATGGGCAGATCCTGATTAGCATTGAAGAAAAGGCTCCCCATGATGGAATTGCCAACTATGAGTTCGTCTTTGAAGACAACGGGAGAGGAATGAAACCTGATTTTCTGGATAAGATATTTCAGCCATTTGAACGGGCCGACGATCATGGTATCAGCAGTATTCAGGGAACAGGGCTTGGTATGGCTATCAGTCACAGTATTATTCGGATGATGGGAGGCGATATCCAGGTGGAGAGCGAATATGGAAAAGGCACCCGTTTTACTATCCACATGCCATTGAAATACCATGAGAAAGCCTTCGATGAGAAGATAGAACGACCGGAACTGTCTGTGCTTGTTGTCGATGATGACAAAACGGCTTGTCTGAGTACCTGTAATTGTCTGTCGGAAATCGGGCTGAAGAGCGATTGGGTTTGTTCCGGTAGTGAAGCGGTGGCTGCAACCAGGAAACGTCATAAAGAAAAGGAGGATTATTTTGCCGTTATCATGGATTTGAAAATGCCGGGAATGAGTGGTATCGAGACTACCCGGCAGATCAGATCGGCAGTCGGACCGGACGTCCCGATCATCATTCTGTCGGCCTATGATATAGATGAATATGAGACGGATGCCCGGAAGGCAGGTGCTAATGGATTTGTCGCTAAGCCTCTTTTCAAATCAAAATTACTTCAGATATTGAGGAGATTCCTTGAAAAGGATGAAGTACGTCAGGTAACTGAACCTGTTAAGTTTTCAGAGGCCGATCATTCAGGGAAACATCTTTTGCTGGTGGAAGATAATGACCTGAACCGTGAGATAGCCGAAGAAATCATCGGCAGCACAGGTGTACTGGTTGAAACGGCGGTGAACGGACAGGATGCAGTCGATAAGGTGATGCAATCGGCTGAAGGTTATTATCAGATGATCCTGATGGATATCCAAATGCCCGTTATGGACGGTTATGAGGCGACCCGCCAAATACGACAACTTCCGCGTACGGATGTTGTAAATATACCGATCATTGCTATGACGGCCAACGCCTTTTCCGAAGATGTGGCGAACGCCCTCAATGCCGGCATGAACCATCATCTGGCGAAGCCGATCGATATTAAAGCCTTGATGGGCGTTTTATCCACGTATCTGTAAGAGATTATACTTTTCTATATTCTTTAGGGGAAATGCCGGTATGGTGTTTGAAATATTTGCCGAAGAAAGATTGATTGGCAAAGTTCAGCACATCGGCAATCTCCTGGATACTCATCCGGGTCGATTTCAGTAATGTCTTTGCTTCCAGTACCACATACTGGTCGATCCATTCTCCGGCTGATCTTCCGCTGACATCTTTGGATATCAGGGATAAGTATTTTGGAGTAATACAAAGTTTACCGGCGTAAAAACCAAGACTTCTTTCCTCCTTATAATACTCCATCACAGTTTGTATAAACTTCTCGAACAATTCTTCTTTTCTGGATACCTTATTAGTGTGTTGCGGTTCATGTTTACGGAATATATCACAAATATCGTAGAACAAAGCCAGCAGAAGATTTTGTATGACCTCCCGCTGATAAGCATGATCTTTATTTTTTACCCGTTTCCATAAGATTGCATGGTATTCCACCAGATCCTCCAACTCTTCATTCGTGAGTATGGTATAAGGATGCCGCTTAATGTAAAAGAAGGCTGAGAGCAAATTTTGTATGTTAGGAGTTATGTTGTTGACAAAATCTTCCGATACCCCCAGGTATACTCCTTTGAAATCGGCACTTTGTTCATAATGTTGTACTATCTGCTCCGGTAAGATGACCACCAATGTGTTTTGGGTAATAATATATTCTTCCAGATTGATGCTGATACGGATAGAACCACTCAGGCAAACAGCAAAAGCAGCCGCTTTAATACGACTGGGATATTCGAATATTGGAAAATGATCCAGCGTATTGAATATGGCAAGGTCTTTATCCACATAATCTATCTCGGGCAGATTTTCTATAAAAGAGAAATCAATAACAGGTACGGTCGTATTATCCATCTTTTTACTATTTGACTGTAAACATACATAAAAGAATTGGAATATCAACCCGGAGTAAGCGACTTTTAGAACAATACGATTAGCAAATAGACCTTTTGTATTCTAAAGAATCTCTCGACTTTTGCACTGTTTATTTTGTAGTACAAATCAAAGAATAGAATAATATGAAGATTGTTAATTGCGTGGGAACCCTTTTGTTATTATCTCTGCTGCTGAGTTGCACCGGAAGCAAGGACAAAGGAACAGCAGAAAGGGAAATCCCGGTAAAGGTTATCAGGATTACAGATATGAGTTCCGTTAAAGAACAATATTATGTAGGAACAGTAGAAGAGATGTCGGCCTCTTCCCTTAGTTTCCAGGTGATGGGGAATGTCGAGAGAATACTTGTCAGGGAAGGCCAGCGGGTGGATAAAGGGCAACTTCTTGCCTCGCTCGACCGGGCGACGCTTCAAAACTCTTATGAGGCGGCACATGCTTCCCTGGTTCAGGCACAGGATGCCTGCGATCGAATGAAGATACTTTATGAGAGTAAAAGTCTTCCCGAGATCAAATGGGTGGAAGTACAGAGTAAATTACAGCAGGCACAATCCATGGAACGTATTGCACGGAAGAATCTGGAAGATGCTTCTTTGTATGCCCCGTTCAGCGGTGTGATCGGAAAACGGACTGTCGAACCGGGTGAGAATATACAACCGGGAGTTCCTGTGCTTACTTTATTGGAGATCAACGAGGTGTATGTCCGCATCGCCATACCGGAAAAAGAAGTTGCCAGGTTGGATAAACAAAAAGCTCTGATCACTGTAGGCGCTCTTGGAGACCTGTCTTTTGAAGGACAAATAACGGAGAAAGGCGTAGTTGCCGACCCGCTTTCCCATACGTATGATGCAAGGATCAAGCTGAATAACGGCAAAGGATTGTTGATGCCGGGAATGGTTTGCCGTGTCAACGTGTTGGATGATGCTGCGTCTCCCGTCATTTCTATCCCGGTGAATGCCGTACAAATATCCCATACAGGAAACAACTTCGTCTGGTGTGTAAATAACGGAAGGGCAGAGGCAAGGCAGGTTGTAACCGGCCCGTTGACCACTGACGGTATAGAAATAACGAACGGATTGAAAGAAGGCGACCAGGTCGTTACCGAAGGTTACCAGAAAATCAGTGAGAACATGAAAGTGAAAGTACAATGAAAAAGAAACGCGGAATCATAGAGCTTGCCATGCGTTATAACCAGATCACGTTGCTATTGATCTTTCTGCTGGTATTGCTTGGCATATACGGATTGGTTAAGATGCCAAAACAGGAATTTCCTGAATTTATTATCCGTCAAGGTGTTGTAGTGGGCGTATATCCCGGTGCCACCTCTTCCGAAGTGGAAGAACAACTGGCAAAGCCGCTCGAACGCTATCTCTTCACCTTTAAGGAAGTAAAGAAGAAGAAAACCTATTCCATGTCGAGAGACGGCTTGGTATATGTGATGGTCGAGTTGAACGATGATGTGAACAATAAAGATGAAGTCTGGTCGAAGATCAAACTGGGATTGCAGAACTTCAAGTCGCAATTGCCGGCCGGTGTATTGGCACTTATTGCTAATGATGATTTTGGCGATACGTCTGCCTTGCTGATCACTTTGGAATCGGAAGACAAGACTTACCGTGAACTGGAAAAGTATCTGGAGACATTGGAAGACCGTCTCCGCCGTATCGAATCCGTATCCAATCTCCGTCGTTATGGAGTACAGAATGAACAGATCGGAGTCTATCTGGATAAAGATAGAATGACGGCTTACGGGTTGGATAGCAGGATGTTGCTTACGACTCTGTTTACACAGGGTTTCACAACCTCCGGCGGAACGGCGAAAGGCGAATCACTGGATATCCCTCTCCATTTCTCCGTCTCCTATCCTTCGGAAAAGGAGATCGGCGAACAGATCATTTACTCCGATAATAAAGGCAACATGATCCGCCTGAAGGATATCGCCAGGATTGTCCGTGAATATCCCGAACCGGATAGCTACATTACCAATAACGGAAAGAAAGCGATCATTCTCTCCATGGAAATGAGGGAGGGAAATAATATTGTGGAATATGGCAGGCAGGTTGACGAAGTGCTGGCCTCTTTCCAGGAAGAGTTACCCGACAGTGTCTCTATCCGCCGGATTGCCGACCAGCCGAAGGTGGTGAACGAGTCGGTAACCTCTTTCATACGCGACCTTTTCGTCTCTATCATCATCGTTATTCTGGTGATGATGATTCTGTTCCCTTTCCGTTCGGCAGTCGTAGCGGCAACATCCATTCCGATCAGTATTTTTATTTCGATAGGGGTGATGTATGTTACCGGCATTCCGCTGAATACGGTTACACTGGCTGCATTGATTGTCGTGTTAGGTATGATCGTGGATAATTCCATCATCGTGATCGACGCTTATCTCGAGAAGCTGGATCTGGGAATGTCCCGCTGGAATGCCGCCATTTCCAGTGCAAAAGATTATTTCGGGTCTATTTTCCTGGCGACACTTTGTATCTGTATCATCTTCTTCCCGCTATTGTTTACCATGACGGGACAGATGTATGATTTTGTCGAGTATTTCCCCTGGACGATCACGATCTCACTGATGATCTCACTGGTCATAGCCATGGTCTTTATCCCGCTGTTCGAATATGCCGTGATAAAGAAAGGTTTGCACGACCGGAAGGAAAAAGAAGCTAAACCGACCTTTAATCTATTGGATATAGTCCAGTCCGTTTACGAGAAAACATTGAAATGGACATTCCGCTTTCCAAAGACAACGATCGGGATAGGTGTGCTTTCCATTCTGCTTGCCTTATGGATGATGACTCGTCTGGATCAGCGCATGATGCCTGTTGCCGACCGTGACCAGTTCGCCGTGGAGATATATCTGCCGCAGGGAACGCCTTTACACCGCACGGCAGAGGTTTGCGACAGTCTCTATTCCATTATGAAGAAAGACGAACGTATCCTTTCCGTCACCTCTTTTGTCGGTATGGCTTCGCCCCGTTTCCAGACAACCTATGCCCCCAATCTGGCAGGAAAGAATTATGCACAGTTCATTGTCAATACCGCTTCCCCGGAAGCAACGGTGGAAATTCTCGACGATTATACCGATCGTTATGCCGATTATTTCCCGAACGCCTACGTCAAGTTCAAACAACTGGATTATCAGAATGTGTCTTCTCCATTGGAGATCCGTTTTTCCGGCGAAGATATCGCTTTGCTGAAGCAGGCGGCCGATTCGATGATGCTGGCTTTGCGCGGAATAGACGAACTGGAATGGATACACACCAACTATGAAGAGATGCAGCCCGAAATACGTGTGAAGCTCGATCCGATAGAAGCCTCCCGCCTAGGAATTACGAAAGCAATGGCCTCTGCCGATATGGCTATCCGTTACGACGGTTTATCGGTCGGTTCCGTCTGGGAGGGCGATTATGCACTGCCAGTCCATTTGAAAGCGGATAAAAAGGAGGAGAAACAGCCTTTCAACCAGGTAGAAGACGAATATATCCCTACGGCTGTCCCGGGTGTAAGTGTCCCTCTGCGACAGGTCTCCACAGTAGAAGCCGGATGGAATGAAGGGCAGATCGTGAGACGTAACGGTGTCCGTACGATCAGTGTCATGGCACAGGTGAAGCGGGGATATACGGAAAACAGCATGCAGAAAAAGATCGAGAAAGTTGTAAAAGCCGAGATCGAACCCATACTTCCTGCGGGTGTCTCTATGGAATATGGCGGAGCGAAAGAAGCAGACCTGGAGATTATCGAACCCTTGTTGCGCGGTTTACTGATCGCGGTGGTGATCATCTTCTTTTTTCTTCTGTTCAACTTCAAGAAGATCGGCCTGGCACTGGCGGCTTTGTCCTCTCTGTTGCTTTGCCTGTTCGGTGCCTCTTTGGGATTATGGATAGCAGATACGGCCTTCAGTGTGACTTGTGTATTGGGAGTGATCAGCCTGATGGGGATTATCGTCCGCAATGCAATCATTATGTTCGAGCATGCCCAGGATCTGAGGATCAATCACCATTTCACTCCGAAGGATGCCGCTTTAGATGCCGGTAAACGCCGTATGCTCCCGATCTTCCTGACTTCGGCTACGACGGCTGTAGGAGTGGTTCCGATGATCATCAGCCAAAGTTCCCTCTGGATGCCGATGGGAATCGTGATCTGTGCCGGAACCGTCTTTGCTATGATATTGGCGGTAACCATCTTACCGGTATTCTACTGGAAGATATTCGGGAATAAGTAGCCGGAAATAGTGGAACCGATAACTGCAGAGTGCAGATATCCTGATAAAAACATCCTTATCTTCTATATTTTTGACCCAGGTGCTAAACGTTTACGACCTTGGTGAAAAACGTTTTTGACCTAGGTGCAAAACGTTTTCTACCTAGGTCAAAAATATAAAAGATCGGGAGGAAAAGAATAGAATCAAATAATAAAAAAAATAGAATATGCTGAGAAGAGAAATAAGATATAGAATACCTGGCTTGGTTTGTTTATTGTCCTTGTGTCTGGTTGCAGGGAATGCTCAACAGCTTCTTACACTGGAAGAATGCAGCCGGTTGGCATTGGAGAATAATGCACGGATGAAGAATGCCCGTCTTGATCTGGAAGGGACGCAAGAGACCCGAAAGGAAGCATTTACCAAATACTTCCCTTCTGTCAGTGCAACAGGAGGTGCTTTTGCTTCCGACAACGGAATGGCGGAAATGATCCTGATGCCGGGACTGGAAATGACACTGGGGAAAAACGGAGTCATGGGAGGAGTAACTGCCGTCCAGCCTGTATTTGCCGGCGGACAAATATGGAACAGCAACAAGCTGGCTGCACTGGCTGTAGAGGTTAGCCGTTACCAGATGAAGCAATCGGAAGATGAGGTTCTGTTGACGGTCGAGCAATATTACTGGCAGAACGTTTCTTTGCAGGAAAAGATGAAAACGATCGGGATCATTGAATCGCTGGTCGGTAATCTCTATAAAGATGTCGAAACCTCGGTAAAAGCCGGTGTTGCCAACCGGAATGAACTGTTGCAGGTACAACTGAAAAAGAACAGTGTTGCCAGCGACCGGCTGAAGGTAGAAAATAATCTGCGCTTGTCTAAAATGGTATTGGCACAGTATATCGGTGTGGCGGAAGATGATTTCCTTGTCCGTTCTTATTTGCAGGAGCCTTTGCCGTTACCGGAAACTTATCGGGTCGATCCGATAGCGGCTCTGCCTAATACTGTGGGTTATAAATTGTTGGATAAGCAAGTTGAGGCGAGCCGCCTGCAATATAAACTGAAAGTCGGCCAAAACCTGCCGTCGTTGGGTATAGGAGCCGGTTATATGTATCATAATATTCTGGATACCGATCATTCTTTCGGGATGATCTTTGCTACGGTCAGTATTCCGATCACGGACTGGTGGGGAGGGTCGCATGCTATCCGGAAACAGAAACTACAGTTGAAGGCTGCCGAATATACCCGCCAGGATTCGAATGAGAAACTTGTTTTGCAGATGCAGAAATTATGGAACGAGCTGGAAGAAGCTTATAAGCAGGTCAAACTCTCGGAAGAATCGATTGTGACGGCAGAGGAGAATGTCCGTCTCAGTACCGCCTATTACCAGGCTGGGACCGAAACATTGAGTGATTTGCTGGATGCCCAGTCGCTGTTGCAGCAGAGTCGTGATCAATACACAGACGATTATACAAGTTACCTGATCAAACGTACGCAGTATTTGCAGGCAACAGGGCAGTGACGAGATAAGAACTTTACAAAAGCAAGCCGGTATTTCCCTTAAAGATTGTCTCGATCTTTATTCGGAAAATACCGGCTTTGTCGTATCTGGCAATATTATTCTTCTACCTGTACTTTTACGATCACCTTACGGATATTCCCTTCGCCGATGCCGGGAGCGTGTCCGTCTTCCGGAAAATAAACAGCGAATTGTCCCGGATAGATTTTAGTATAAGCGGTAGGACGATCTACATAGAAGGCAATGTCTTTTGCTTCGTCGTAAGGAATAGATTCTTCCTGCAGTTCGCAACCGGGCTTCCATCCGATTTTTTCCACGCCTAACAAGGGGAGCTGGATATCGATATATTTTTTATGTGTTTCGATAGCGGCATCATTTTTGTCTTTACCGGTCAAACTGACCACACTGACGAACAGGCGGGAACCATCCAGTTCATATTTACCATCTTCCACTTTGGAAAAATCTGTTTCTTTGATGTAATCAAATGCTTTTTTGAAAAGAGGGTGTAAGCGCTCTACTTTTTCTGTGTTATTCAAGGAGTCAAGTATCATAACTGTATTTATTTATAAATTCATTCGTAAATTAGTCTGACAAAGATCGGGTATCCGATTGTTAAATAATAGGACAAAGATACCAAATAAAACTATTAAATTTATACATATCTTAATCAGGAGTAATGAAAATCCGCAACTTTGTTGCAACTGATTTATTTGTATCTTTGTTCTACAAATAGAATCGGTATAAATAGATACACAATAATGAAAGATATAGAAAGTAAGGTATTGCCCGTCCTGGAGATGAGTTGTGCGGTTTGTGCCAATAACGTGGAAAGCACTGTTAAGGGGCTTTCCGGGGTAGAAGAGGCATCTGTTAATTTTGCGGCTAACACTTTGTCCGTTAAGTTTCGTCCGTCTGTAATCAGCTTACAGAAAATACAAGAAGCTGTGCAGGGAGCGGGATACGATCTGATCATAGAATCGGAAGATCCGCTTGCCGAGCAGGAAGAGATGGCGCGTAAACATTATAAGAAATTGAAGCGAAATACGATCGGGGCGTGGGTATTATCCGTGCCCTTGGCGTTGTTGGGAATGGTATTTATGCATATGCCCTATGCTAACTGGATTATGATGGTGCTGGCATTGGCAATTATGTTGCTGTTCGGCAGAACCTTTTATGTGAGTGGCGCACGCCATGCTGTTCAGGGGAAAGCCAATATGGATACGCTGGTGGCCCTCAGTACGTCTATTGCCTTTATTTTCAGCTTCTTTAATACTGTATATCCGCAGTTCTGGATTGAAAAAGGGTTGGAGCCACATGTATATTATGAAGCATCGGGTGTGATCATCGCTTTTGTCCTGCTGGGAAAACTGATGGAAGAACGGGCAAAGAACAGTACATCCTCTGCTATCAAGAGTCTGATGGGATTGCAGCCGAAGACTGCCCGCCTCGTAACGAAAGGTAAAGAGGAGGAAGTTCCTATTTCTTCCTTAAAGACCGGAAATGTGGTAAGCGTCCGTCCCGGTGAGAAAATTCCTGTGGATGGTGTTTTGCTGCAAGGCTCTTCTTCTGTGGATGAAAGCATGCTGAGCGGCGAACCGATCCCTGTAGAGAAAACGGTCGGCGATCGGGTATTGGCTGGTACGATCAACCAGAAAGGTGCCTTTACGATGGAAGCAACGGGAGTCGGTAATGATACGATCCTGGCACAAATCGTTCAGATGGTACAGGCGGCCCAGGGAAGTAAAGCGCCTGTGCAGCGCATCGTTGATAAAATAAGTGGTATATTTGTTCCGGTGGTCGTGTTGCTTTCTGTTCTGACATTCATCTGTTGGATGACGATCGGCGGCAGCAGCTATTTCTCTTACGCACTTCTTTCGGCTGTATCGGTGTTGGTTATTGCCTGTCCGTGTGCTTTAGGTCTGGCTACTCCTACCGCCCTGATGGTCGGAATGGGGAAGGGGGCTGAAAGACATATACTGATAAAAGATGCTTATGCTTTGGAGACGCTGTGTAAGGTCGACACGATCGTGTTGGATAAGACAGGTACACTGACGGAAGGAGTTCCGGTAGTTGTCGATTCCTGTTGGTTGACCGAGTCGAATGTCTGCTATCTGGATATCCTTTATACGGCAGAGCTGAAATCGGAACATCCGCTGGCCTCTGCTATTATCCGTTGGCTGGAAGATTCGGGTGCTTCAACCACTGAAGCGGAAAACTTCGAAAGCCTTACCGGGCGGGGTATCCGTATGGAAGTGGGCAGTACTGTCTATTGGGTCGGAAGTCAGGGATTGCTTGAAAAGTTCGGAGCCCGGATTCCTGATGATACGATGAAGCAGATCGGCAGATGGCAGGATGAAGGCATTAGCGTCGTTTATTATGGCGAAGGCGATCGTCTGCTGGCTGTTTTAGCTATCTCGGACCGTATCAAACCCACATCGGCAGAAGCTGTCAGGAAGTTGACAGAGATGGGAATTGAAGTTCATTTGCTGACGGGCGACGGCGTAAAAACTGCTGAAAGGGTGGCAAATACATTAGGTATAGGGCATTTTAAAGCCGAGGTGATGCCGAACGATAAGGAGGAATATATCATCGCCCTTCAGAAGCTGGGGAAGAAAGTGGCGATGGTCGGCGACGGCATTAACGATTCACAGGCGCTGGCCCGTGCAGATGTCAGTATCGCGATGGGAAAAGGTACGGATATTGCGATGGACGTGGCGATGGTCACGCTAATAACTTCCGACCTGTTGTTATTGCCTGAAGCAATCAAATTGTCGAAACGGACTGTCCGGCTGATCCATCAGAACTTGTTCTGGGCATTTATCTATAACCTGATAGGTATACCTTTGGCAGCGGGGGTATTATTCCCGGTAAACGGATTGTTATTGAATCCGATGCTGGCCAGTGCGGCAATGGCGTTCAGCTCCGTATCTGTAGTGCTTAACAGTTTGAGATTGAAATTTATGAAGTAATAGTATAAATATAAAAAATTATGGCAACAATGAAATTTAAAACAAACGCAAAATGTGGCGGCTGTGTATCAGCCATCGGTGCAAAACTGAATAACGTAGTGAAAGATAACGAATGGTCCATCGATCTGAAATCACCGGACAAGGTATTGGAAGTTACAGCCGATGTTCCGGCTGATGCAGTTGTTGCGGCAGTTACGGCAGCCGGTTTTAAAGCTGAACAACTGTAACCTCGAATGGTCAGGACCAAACAAAGACAAACTTATGGCGAAGAGGTTGCCAATGTGCTGACACATGGCGCAGGGATGATTTTCGGGGCGGTTGCTCTCATTCTGTTATTGATGGCTTCAATCCGGAGCGGAAATCCCTGGGCTGTCGGCAGTTCGGTGGTTTATGCCCTTAGTATGACATCTTCTTACGTCACTTCAACCTTTTACCATGCTTCGGCAAATGCCCGGCGTAAAAGATTGCTTCGCCGTTTCGACCATAGTGCGATTTATTTGCATATTGCGGGAACATATACTCCTTTCACCTTAGTAGCCCTTCGTCAGGTCGGTTATTGGGGATGGTCGTTGTTTGCGATTGTCTGGGTTGCCGCTGTGATAGGGATTTTTCTGAGTTTTCGAAAGATGAAGAAAACGGATCATCTGAAAACGGTCTGTTACCTGGCGATGGGATGGGTGGTTATTATTGCTTTTAAGCCGTTACTGGATGTCTGTCGACAAACCGGCTCAATGGATGTACTGTACTGGCTGATTGGCGGTGGACTATTTTATACTGTAGGGTGCGTGTTTTATTTCTTCGATAAATATAAGTATATGCATCCGATGTGGCATTTCTTTGTATTGGGTGGCAGTGTCTGCCATTTTATTTCTGTCTATTTATTGGTAAGATAAGAAAAGGAGAAAGTCGACAGGCTTTCTCCTTTTCTGTAATGATTATTATTTTTCTTCCGGATGTTTCTTTTTGTACTGCCAGTCGTCATAGGTAAGGTAAGCAAGCAATACTAACCCAAAAATGCTCAGTCCTCCAAATAAATAAATAGCTTCCATTTTATTTCTTTTTTTTCATGTAAAACCTAAATCCTATCTTTACAAAAACAACAGTCGTAAATACTCCCAGTAATAATACCGATTGTTTATCTACTTCCATATCCAATAAAGTGCTGAGTACAACTCCTGCAAATACCAATTTGGCGATATCGATAAAGAAATCACCAAGCTTTTCATTAATAACCACCTGTGGTGGAATGGTCTTTTGTTTCATAGTTACAAGTTTTAATTATAAAGTATTGGCAAATATAGAAAATCCTTTTTAAGAGAACAATTTTTTGTATATAAATAAAGGCCGGAAATAATCATCCGGCCTTTATATTATGGAATATAGGTGAAAATCTTATAATCCGCTAAAATCAACACCATCGAATAATAATGACGGAATACGCCAGCTGGAGAACAAACGCGGGTCATTTCCGGCTTCAGCCAGATTATTCCACAGCGAGATCATATTTCCGGTGGCATTCATTTCAGATATAGGCTGTGTCAGTTTACCTTTTTCGATGAGGAAGCCTTCCACGCCATAGGAGAAATCGCCGGTTGTACTGTTGCAGTTACCGCCATTGAAACCAGTGACAAGAATACCTTTATCCACGGATTCGATCAAACCGTTCGTATCCTTGTCGCCCATTTGCATTGTCAGGATGGAAGGAGAGGCGATAGTTGGCTTCACGTCCATTTTGTTGGCAGAATAGGTGTCGATATAGTATGTTTTCAATACTCCGTTTTCAAAGACAGGCATTCGTTTGGTCGCAACCCCTTCGCCGTCGAAGTAACGGGCGCCGGAAGCTTTGAGCAGATGCGGTTCATCGATCAGAGTAAGTTTCTCACCCAAAACCTTTTGGTCGAGCTTGTCAAGCAAGAAAGAGTTTTTCTGTTGAATAGACGAGCCATATAAAGCATCTATAACGGGAGATAACAAACGGCCTGAATTCATGTTATCAACGATCATACGATATTTTCCGGAGGCTACCTTCTTTTGTCCCAGTTTGCGAAAAACGCGCTCCAATGCCTTGGTTCCCAATCCTTCCTTGATCATTGTATCGTAGTATAGGGAAGAATCATACCAGTAAGATTCCGGACGGGCATCGCCTTCGCCACGAATACTGACACTGGCTACCAGGCTGAATGAAGAGCCGCAGGCTTCACCTTCGAAGCCGTTGCTGGCAACCATATATTTGAAGTCTTTCTCATCGCTGTAAGAAGAATTGGCAGAAATGATACGGTCGTCTTTTCCTATCATCTCTTCACAGGTCTTCATTGCCAGTGCAACCTTCTCATCCGGCTGTATGGAGTCGAATTTAGGATCGATCAGTTGCAGGTCTGCACCACCGCCTTTGTAATAAAGGGATGCGTCAGGAAGTGTGCGGGCTTTGTCTTCTGCCAGATAACGGGTTGAGTCGATTCCATTGCGGATAAACTTTTCCAGTTCCTTCTTGTCCAGACGGTTGGTGGAAAAAGAACCATAACGTCCGTCTACGAATAATTGGATAACCAGACTGTTTTCCGATGCCTGTTGCAGGCGATCGATTTTCATATCACGGATTTCAAACGAACTGCTCGAACCATTGTACAAGCTGACACGTGAAGCCTGGCAACCGTTCTTCAAAGCGAACTCCATGGCCCATTGAGCCAGTTTTTTATTTTCGTTAGTTATCATATCAATTTTCTCCTCCTACAGTAAGTTTACTAACCAGGGCAGATGGCATACCGCAAGTTACCGGACATGACTGACCGTCTTTGCCACATGTCCATGTGCCGTTATCCATCTTATAGTTGTTGCCGACCATTGTAATATCGGCCAATGCTTTCGGTCCGTTACCAATGATGTTGATATCCTTGATCGGTTGTGTCAGTTTACCGTCTTCGATCAGATAACCGTCTTTTACGAAGAAAGTGAAATCTCCGGCACCGATCTGTACCTGCCCGTTGGTGAAGCTGGATGCATAAATACCTTTCTTAACGGTCGAGATCATCTCTTCTTCCGTCACATTGCCCGCTTCCATATAGGTTGCACGCATACGCGGGATAGGCATCTGGCGGAATGATTCGCGGCGTCCGTTACCTGTCGACGGGATACCGTAATGCTTCGCACTGATACGGTCGTGCAGATAGCTGGTCAGGATACCTTCTTTCACAATATATGTCTTTTGCCCTTCTACACCTTCGTCGTCGATATTGACAGAACCACGATTGAACGGAATCGTACCGTCATCCACTACGTTGATATGTTCGTTGCAGACTTTCTTATTCAGCTGGTCTGAAAAGATGGAAGTGTTTTTACGGTTAAAGTCAGCTTCAAACGCATGTCCGATTGCTTCATGCAACAGGATACCGGAGCCACCGGCACCCATTACGACCGGCATCTCACCGCCTTTAGGTTTTACCGCCTGGAAGAGGATAGAGGTTTTCTCTACAGCCTCTTTAGCCACTTCACTGATGATATCGTCGGTCAGGAACTCGGCACCCATACGGAATGCACGGGATGCGTAGGAGTTTTCTATCTTGCCGTTATCTTCCATGATACAAACAGCTCCGAGTGTAACCATCGGACGGTAATCGTAATACATTTGTCCTTCCGAGTTACAGAAAAAGATATGCGATGTCGTATCGCCGAGAGATGCCATTACTTTATGCACACGTTTGTCGAGTGCAAAAATCTGGTCGTTCAGTTTTTGCAGGTAAGGTGTTTTTTCTTTGACGGCAATCTCATCCCAGGGCGTCTGTACGCCATAGAAGTTATTGACGATCGGTTCCTCGGTCAGTTTGGCCGGTCCTTTCCCTGCAGCGCCGTTTGCGATACGTGCGGCTGTGCGTGCAGCGGTCAGCATTTCGTCCAGCGAGATGTTTTCGACATAGGCATAACCTGTCTGGTCTCCGGAAAGGACGCGTACACCCATTCCAAAATCTATATTTGAAGAAGCACGATTCACCGCTCCATCCTGTAAACCGATATTGTTACGATAAGAGTGTTCGAAGAAAAGATCAGCATAATCTCCTCCTTTTTCCAGTGCTGCGTTCAGCACTTTTTTCATATCACTTTCGCTTAACCCGAAATGGTTTAACGCAAATGAGATACCGGCAGCTTTATCAGCAGTACTACCGGCACAACCTTCTAAAAAAGAAGGAACTGCCAGTGAACCAAGCATAACCATACCTCCTGTTTTAATAAAATCACGTCTGTTGTATTTCATGTTTTTTATAGAGTATCCCTGTTTCCCTTAGCCCATTGCATCACGTTTGCGGGCGGACGCTGGGCTAATAATTCTTTTTTCATAAAATCCATATAGGGTGCTACATGTTTGAAAAACTTTTTGTAGCCCTTGCATAAGTAGTTTAATCCCGGTTCGCCACTGGCTGTATGCAGGAAGCGGTTTTTGGGACATTCCCCGTTGCAGGCAAAGAGAAATTCACACTCTTTGCATTGAGTGGGGAGTTTGTCGTATTTGTCTGCACCAAACTTAAGTTGGTTTTGACTGTACATCATTTCAGTTAATGTCTGCGTATAGATATTTCCTAACTTGTATTCAGGGAACACAAAGTGGTCGCACGCATATAAATCGCCATTGAACTCCATCACTCCGGCATGTCCGCATGTTCGGGCCAGCGTACATACGCCCGGTTGCTCTCCGACCCAGTTTGCCAGTGTAGCGTCGAACAGCTGGATATAATAATTCCCGACATCTTCTTTCAGCCATTCATCGAAAATCGTACAAAGGAAATCCCCCCATTTTCCGGAATCGACAGAGAATGGTGCCAGTTTGATATTGGCATCCTGTTGTTCCGGCGAAGTTAACTTCGTCCCGTCCTGGTGAAATCCCAATCGTTCGACAATAGGGGCAAACTGAATGAAATGGCAGTCTATTTCTTTGAAAAAATGATAAAATTCCAGTGGAAAATCAACGTTGTAGTCGTTTACCACAGCCATAGCATTATATTCTACCTGATGTTTTTTCAACAATTCGATCCCCTTCATCACTTTGTAGAAGGAGGGAAGCCCCTGACGATTCCGGCGGTATTCATCATGGAATTCCTGCGGACCGTCGATCGAGATGCCGACCAGAAAATTATTTTCTTTGAAGAAGCGGCACCAGTCGTCTGTCAACAAGGTACCGTTTGTCTGGATACAGTTGTCGATCTGCCGTCCGCGTCCGTATTTTTGCTGAAGTTCGAGCGCTTTCTTATAAAAGCTGATCGGACGCATCAGTGTTTCGCCGCCATGCCAGGTAAAAAGCACCTGAGGCATTGTCTGGCATTCCAGATAGTCTTTGATGAATTTTTCCAGTAACTGCTCACTCATGATATGATTCTTCACCTCCGGATATAGTTTTCCCTTTTCCAGGTAGTAGCAATAATCGCACGCCAGGTTACACACCGAGCCGACAGGTTTCAACATCACATAAACGGGCTTAGCAAATGGAGATATATAAGAATTATTCATGGTTATTTAAAACGATTCAACAATAAAATTACACAAAGGTACGATTAATCTGTGGATTAATCGGTATTTCAGAGGCTAATAATTCATTGCCAAGGCATTTATTTCAGCTTTTTCTTGTAGCGTTTGTAGTCAGTGACAAAACCCTCGCACAACCAATTTGCCAAAGCCTGGCGGTTGTCACTGAGAATAAACCGCTTTTGGTCGAAACTGTTTTGTATGTTGCCTAATTCGACAAATACGGAAGGAGGTGTTGTTTTTCTTAAGACGAACAATCCTCTTTGACCGACAGTGCCTGTGAATCCGCGACCGGGCTGGTGCCGGTTGTATTTATGCTCGAAGGTGGATTTCATGGTCTTTGCCAAATGTTTGCTTTCAGAATTTTTGTCCTGATAATAGAAGAAAACATCAGTCTGATGACTTTTACTACGGCTGTCGATATGCATAAAGATAGCGCGTTTGTAAAGTTCTCTATCCTTTTTGAACAGCGAGTTGATCTTTTCGCTCCGTTGTTCGAGGCGGCGTACCTGGTTGAATGGGATCGGGGCACCCATGCATGTTTCACGCTTGGTGTTGTTTAGGAAGCGGTCATTGCGAATGCCATCTTTGGCATCCTGGATGATGATATGCACTTTGGCACCCCGCATAAGCAGATTACGTGCCAAGCGCAACATGACGTCGTAGGCATATTCGTCTTCGTGAAGTTCGACGTTCCCCATTTTTCCGATGGCTCCGGGGTCGGGGCCGCCATGTCCGCTGACCAGATAAAAGCAACAGCCTTTCAATTCGGAAGAGGTGACTTGGTATTGGGCTAATTCTTTGCCGAATAAGGGCTCGTAATTAGGCTTCTTCGCAGTTGTAGCCGCCGCGCCCTTTAAAGGCGGCAAATGGTATTTAACGCCCATTTTCAGCGAATTACCACTGCCGAGCCTGGTCTTGTTCAATTTGATAAATTCATCGTGATACTCTTTCCCTACACGGTTATGACGTTTCAGGAAAAGGGTAATTCCTTCTCCACTTTTAGGAAAAGCTTTTTCTTGGGCAATGATAGGCTCATTGAATATAAAGAGCGCAACTAAGACTGATAGTATGAGCGTTATTTTTTTTGCAAACATGTTTTCCGGATATAATGCGGTAAAGATAAAAAAAGATGTTGAATAACAGAAATGTCGAAAAAGAAAATGGCAGGAAGTTTTTGCTCTCCGTGGCTCTCACGCACGTGTGTGTACGCGTTGCTGTTGCTGTTTTTTATGGCAGATTTGCTAATATGCGCTTGTTTTTGGATAAATGCCTTAATAATCGTTTTTTTTCTTTGTGTATTTTCTCAAAAATAAAATTTTCATCTTTGTTTGTGCAGAAAAACATACATTCGGGAGAAACTAAATTTTCTTCCGAATGAAATTCAAATTCCTCTCGGAAGAAATTAAAAATGGATTCGAATGGGATTTTATCAGATAAAAGCTTATTGTATTATTTAAACTTTAACATACCCCAATTTCGTATACCGTATATTTCGGGATGCATAATGTTTGATTACCTTGGCAGAGCGTATATATAGTTTTTCTCCGACCTGGTAGGCATGGTCGGAATTGCTTAATTTTCCGCTTTCCAGGCTACGGTCGGTTGCACGGATAGTAAAGAAAAACAGATTTTCCGAATCATCGGCCGCAATGATCTTTTGATCGACATAAAAGTGGGTCGTTCCCCGGATCACACGGGTTTTATAAGGATTGTCTTCTATCTTGATACGGCGGATAGTAAGATGCAAATCAGTCAGTTTCTCGTCTATCTCTCCGACAAAGCGGCTTACCGGCATTTTATGTATTCGGGAAGTATTGAGATCCTGATAAACCCATGAATAAGTGGCCGCAAGCTCTTTGAAGCGCCTTTCACTTTGAACGTGTGCCTCGTATTTGTTGGCTATCCAGGTGACATATTTAGGGTCGATCAAGGCTACTTCAAACAGATGATACCCCCGATATTTGCCGAAAGAGATCATGTCGTCGGCATTGTGTGAGATGGATTCGATGCGTATCTTGACCGTTAGTTTGACAAAAGAGTTTGCCACGGCTTTCATTGCTTTCCCGACCGAATTAATGGCATTGACGTCCAAGGTAGAAAGGAATATATTAGGATGATATTCCGCCGCCGGGTTATAGAACCAAAGCGTATAATAGGCTGTCTTTTCGTTAGGTAAAAGAATGTAATATACGCCTTTATCCTCATTTCTTCCTTCATTAAACATGTTCAGTTTATCAAGGACAAATTGTTCGATATAATCTGAAATGTTGCTCATAACTCATCCTCCTCATATTCTTCCCTAACAAACATAAGAAAAAAGAATGAATTATCCTAATAAATCTCCGATTAATACAGGGCGATTTGTCCTTTGAAGGTCAGAGCAGATGGTTTTCTGCCACGTATTTCCAAAGCGGGGCAGCATGTATGGCCTGTTTGATCTGATCTGTTTTTAATAGTTCTAAAACATCTTCGAGTGTGAGGATATGGACCGTCAAGTCTTCTGTGTCTTCCAGATGTTGAGCAGTGACGGGTTCGACGTCGGTTGCCAGAAAGCAATGAGTCAGATTGGTATGTGTTCCCGGGTTGGCCGAGATCACCATATATTCGTTCCAGGAACCTTTGCCGAAGCCTGTTTCTTCCAGGAGTTCACGTTGAGCGGAAACGAGGGGAGAGCCGTCTTCTTTTTCACATACGCCGGCACAAAGTTCATAGGACGTTTCTCCCAGTCCATGGCGGTATTGGCTGACAAAAACGAATTTTTTATCTTTCGTGATGGCAATCACATTGATCCATTCGGGATATTCAAATACGAAATATTCGGGAATCTGATTGCCGTTGGGCAGTTCGACCCGTTCACTCCGTACTGTCAGCCACGGTTTGCGGTGAAGATAGGTACTTTCAAGCACTTTCCATTTTCTCTCTTTCAACTTTTCCATATCAGCTAATTCTTATTTTATTGATCGCGATGGGCTTTCTTTCGATAAAGCCTTGCAAAAGTAACGTATTTATAAATTGATTATTATAAAACAGGGGAAATAAAGAATGTGTTTGTATCCGGCGTCTACAGGGCTTTTATGCTGAAAAGCAGTCTGATATATCCTTTTACTTCAACAACTTCTTCGTTTATTTGAATGTTATTAGAGATGAGAGAATAAATTCCACTAAATTATTACCAGATGAAGATACACGAATATCAGGCAAAGAAATTCTTTTCAGATTATGGAATTCCGGTAGAACGACACATCCTGTGTAGTAAGCCGGAGGAGGTTACGGCAGCGTTCAGCCAGCTCGGAAATGAAAAAGTTGCGATCAAAGCGCAGGTTCTGACCGGAGGAAGAGGAAAAGCCGGAGGTGTTAAACTGGCTGGAAATGCTGGGGAAGCCTTACAACATGCTGAAAGTATTTTGGGTATGACGATCAAAGATTATCCGGTTACCCGCGTGATTGTCAGCGAAGCGGTAAATATTCATCTCGAATATTATGTCAGTTTTGTTATCGATCGTAATTCGCGTTCGGTTGTTTTGATGATGAGTGCGGAGGGAGGCATGGATATTGAAGAGGTGGCACGCAGAAGCCCGGAAAAAATATTTCATTTCAGGATCGATCCGCTGATCGGAATCCCGGATTATCTGGCTCGCCGGTTTGCTTTTACTTTGTTCGCTAGCAGTGCACAGGTAAACCAGATGGCAGCAATTATACAGAATATGTACAGGCTTTTTATTGAGAAAGATGCTTCTCTGGTTGAGATCAATCCGTTGGTAATGACCCGGGAAGGAGTTTTGATTGCTATCGATGCCAAGATGACTTTCGATGATAATGCATTGTATCGTCAGCCCGGTGTTTTATCTTTGTTCGAGCCAACCGAGGAAGAAAAGACAGAAACACAGGCAAAGGAAAAAGGATTTAGTTATGTACATATGGATGGCGAGATCGGCTGTATGGTGAATGGTGCCGGACTGGCTATGGCTACGATGGATCTGATCAAGTTGTATGGCGGAAATCCGGCCAATTTCCTGGATATCGGAGGTAGTTCCAATCCTGAAAAAGTGATTGAGGCAATGAAACTTCTTCTGAAGGATAAGCAGGTGAAAGTGGTGTTGATCAATATTTTCGGCGGAATTACCCGGTGTGATGATGTTGCCTACGGCTTGCTGAAAGCTTTTGAGCAGATCGATACAGATATTCCGGTGATTGTCCGATTAACCGGAACGAATGAGGCGGAAGGACGTGACTTGTTGCGCAATACACGTTTCAAAGTAGCTGAGACAATGGGAGAAGCCACCCTGATGGCTGTTGAAGCATCTAATAAACAGTAAAAAGGAAAAAATCATTATGAGCATATTAATAAATAAATCGACCCGAGTGATCGTACAAGGAATAACCGGGCGTGACGGACTTTTTCATGCATTGAAAATGAAAGAATATGGCACTGATGTTGTTGGCGGGACTTCGCCGGGCAAAGGTGGTACTCTTATCGAGCATATCCCGGTTTTTAATACAATGTATGATGCTGTGCAGCAGACACAGGCGAATACTTCCATTATATTTGTTCCGGCCCGTTTTGCAGCAGATGCCATTATGGAAGCGGCTGATGCAGGGATAGAACTGATCGTTTGTATAACGGAAGGAATCCCGACACTCGATGTTATAAAGGCTTATCGTTTCGTTCAGTTAAAAGGAGCGAAGCTGATCGGTCCGAACTGTCCCGGACTGATTTCTCCGGGTGAGAGTCTGGTAGGCATTTTGCCTGGAAAAGTTTTTACAAAAGGTCATACAGGGGTACTCAGCCGGAGCGGAACGCTTACTTATGAGGTGGTTTATCATTTGACCGCCAAAGGTATGGGCCAATCTACCGCGGTCGGAATGGGCGGCGATCCTGTGGTCGGACTTTATTTCCGGGATTTGTTGGAAATGTTTGAAAATGATCCGGAGACACATTCGATCGTGATGATCGGTGAGATCGGCGGCAATGCAGAAGAGTTGGCTGCCGAATATATTCGTGAGCATGTCACCAAACCGGTTGTCGGATTTATTGCCGGACAGTCAGCTCCGCCCGGGAAACAGATGGGGCATGCCGGAGCAATCATCTCCGGAGGTTCAGGCTCTGCCGTAGAGAAAATACGGGCTTTGGAAGAGGCCGGAATCAGGGTGGCCAGCGAGCCTTCTGAAATACCGGAACTTTTAAAAGTCTCTTTCTAATTCTGAAACAATACACGAACATACCAACTTTATCTTTATCTTTGCACCTTCGTAAGAATGAGTAAATGAATAAAGAAGATAATTTCGGCAGATTACTGGCTCTTTTGCTAATTACGCTTTGCATCTGCCTGGGACTATATTATCTGCCGGACAGAATGTTCGGTCAGAAGATAAAAAAGGTTGACTTACTTTCGGATTTACGGGTAAAAACGCAATCGCTGTCTATGGACTTGCTGCGTAAACAGCTCGAACAGCCGGATACACTGGAAATTGATTCGGTGGCTTTGCGCGATTCGATCATCCGTTCGACGGGGATTGACTCGGCGGCATTGGCTTTACGCGATTCCTTGTATAATGTGATGTATTCCGTTCAGGGAGCCGATTCGCTTGGTACGCATATCGAAGATTATTCGGTAGGGCATATCGGTTTGAAGCGTTTCTTTACGGCGTTGAAGAAACGGGATAAGTTGGGCCGGCCGGTACGTGTTGCCTTCCTGGGTGATTCGTTCATCGAAGGTGACATTGTCGTTGCCGATTTGCGTTCAGCCTTACAGAAAGAGTTTGGAGGACGTGGGGTTGGTTTTGTCCCTATTACTTCCGTTGCCGCTCAGTTCCGTCCGACGATCGAACAACGTTCGGAAGGTTGGCATACATGGTCGATGCTGACTGATCATGAACATGGTTATACACTTTCCGGTATGATGTTTGAACCTAAAAAAGAGGAAAAGGTCACCGTCTCTCTCAAAACAACTAACCGTTATCCTGAACTGGAAACAGCTTCATCGTTGAAATTCCTGTATGAACAGAATACGGGGACACGGATGAAATTGCACTATAACGGGGAACCGGATACGATCAATGAAATATTACCGCCAACGACAACAATCACTCAATATGTGCGTAAAGGAAACTTCACCGAAGCAACTTTCTCTTTTACCGAGACGGAAGGTTTCCGGGCTTTAGGTGTTGCTTTGGAAGATAATTCAGGAGTCGTGGTAGATAATTATTCGTTACGGGGTAATTCCGGTATGATCCTGAACCGCCTGGACAGTTCGCGTTGCCAAAGCCTGAACGAGGTACGGCCATACGATCTGATTATCCTACAATATGGACTGAATGTGGTGAGCGATAGTGTACTGCATTATGGCTGGTACGATAAACGTATGGTGGAAGCAGTCCGTCACGTACAGGCTTGTTTCCCGGAATCGGATGTTTTGTTGCTGGGAGTTTCCGACCGTAGTCATCAGGAAGACGGGGAGTTTGAAACGATGCCAGCCGTATTGGCTATGCTTCATACCCAGCGGCAGATCGCCCGTAAAGTCGGTATCCCGTTCTGGAATACTTTCGGTGCCATGGGAGGCGAGAACAGTATGGTCCGTTTCGTAGAGAACAATTGGGCAAGTAAAGATTATACCCACCTGAGTTTCAGGGGAGGACGTGAGATAGCCACAGCATTATTCAATGCGTTATTATTAGAAAAGGAGTTTTATGATGAAGCAGACAAAGTGGTTAATTAATTTGTCGGTTTTGTTGGCGCTGATTGCAATCACCGTCGGGGCGAAAAATCTTTCGCCTTCCCGTGTTGCGTTGCAGGATGATACTGCTTTGCCTGATACACTGGCTGTTTCGGATACGGTTGCTTTGCCTTTTGCCTCTTATAAAATGGGAGCTGCTATCGATTCTGTTCTGTTGTCGGAGGCTGACAGTTGTGTGAGTGACTACGCTCCTTTACATAATTTTTTTGCGGCACTCGATTCTCTGCGTGCAGGGAAAGATACAGTCGTCACGATTGTTCAGTTAGGCGATTCCCATATTCAGGCAGGTCATTACAGCGGGCGGACCATGCGTCTTTTGCAGCAGCAGTTCGGTAATGCCGGACGTGGCTGGATCGCTCCGTTCAAGTTAAGCAAGACGAATGAGCCGGATGATTATTTTATTTCCTCTGTTATCCGGGAATGGGTGGCCGGACGTTGTATCCAGCATAACAGGAAGTGTCCGATCGGACCGGGAGGAATTGGTATTCAATCCGTATCTCCGTCCATTAATTTGGATATAAGTATGGCGCCCAACAACGGAGCCGGTTATTCATTCAATCAGGCTGTCATCTATCGTGGTGAAAAGTCCATGCCGATGTTGCCTGCCGGAAAGATGAAGGATTCGATAGAAACGATTTTAAGCCAAACGGCTTGTGCTCCGGGTGTGATTACCGATACTTTCCGTATCTCCGGCCTGATCGATACGCTACAGTTACAAAGTACCCGTCGGAAACAAGGGACAGACAAACTGTTGCCTGCTTCTTCTTTCAAAAATCTTTATTATGGTTTCAATCTGACTAACGGCCAGCCGGGGATTCTTTATCATTCGGTAGGAGTAAACGGTGCTATGTATGTGAATTACACGGATGAAGATTATGTCCGCCAGCTAGCCTTGCTGAATCCGTCGTTGCTGATTATTTCTTTGGGAACGAATGAGACTTTCGGCAGACGTTTTAACCGGAGTGAGTTTGCCGGACAGATTGAAACTTTTATTTCTTTGGTAAAGAAACAGATGCCGCATACTGCGATCTTGCTTACTACGCCTCCGGAATGTTATAAACGGGTGTATGTGAATAAGAAACGTACGTATGTACGCAATGAAAATACAGAACGCGCCGCTAAGGCTATTGTCGATGTGGCCCGTCGTGAAGGTGTGGCCTGCTGGGATTTATTTGCTGCAACAGGAGGTAAGAGCTCGAGTGCTAAATGGCATAAAGCCGGATTGATGGGGAGAGACCGCGTTCATTTTACTAAAGAAGGCTATCAGGAGCAGGGAACTTTATTGTATCGTGCACTGATGCAAACCTATAACCGATATATAGCAGATAACAATGTTCGATAATATTGATTTGTCCAAACTGGGAGATGTGCTTACCTACCAGCACAATGCACCGATACTTTTTAGTAGCGGACTGTTTTTCTTTCTTTTCATCGGATTCCTGATCATATATATGTCACTCAGGAAGCATTTGCTGGCCCGTATTATATATGTGACACTGTTCTCCCTTTATTTCTATTATAAGAGTAGCGGATTCTGGTTTTTCCTGTTGTTGTTTACGGCGACTTCCGACTTTTGTATTGCACAGGGAATATATCACACGGCGACCAAATGGAAACGTAAGCTGTTGGTCGTCCTTAGCTTATGTATAAATCTGGGATTGCTTGGTTATTTTAAATATTTTAATTTCCTGCTGGAGATCATCGCTTCTGTTACACGGGAGTTTGGTTATCAGTTTGGAAATACCTCCTTGCAAAGTGTGACTTATCAACCATTGGATATTTTCCTGCCTGTCGGTATTTCATTCTTTACATTCCAGACGATCAGTTATGTGATCGATGTGTACCGGGGAAAGATTACACCATTGACACGTTGGATCGATTATGGGTTTTATGTATCGTTTTTTCCTCAGCTGGTGGCAGGGCCGATTGTTCGTGCCCGCGATTTTATTCCTCAAATTTATAAGAATCCGACTGTTACCCGTTCTGAATTTGGGGAAGGTTTATTTCTGGTTCTGTGTGGCCTGTTTAAGAAAACGGTGATTTCCGATTATATCAGTTTGAACTTTGTAGATCGTGTTTTTGATGCGCCGTTACTTTATACCGGGGTGGAAAATCTACTAAGTATTTACGGGTATGCTTTACAGATTTATTGTGACTTTTCCGGTTATTCGGATATGGCGATCGGTATCGCTTTATTATTGGGATTCCGTTTCAATATGAACTTCGACTCACCTTATCAATCGGCAACTATTACTGAATTTTGGCGTCGGTGGCATATTTCTCTTTCTTCCTGGTTGAAAGATTATTTGTATATTTCGTTGGGAGGGAACCGGAAAGGGAAAATCCGTACTTATATCAACCTGCTGATCACAATGCTACTAGGAGGCCTATGGCATGGTGCTTCCATGAGTTTTATCATCTGGGGAGCTATACATGGCGTGGCGTTGGCTATTCATAAGTTTATAATGGGGCGTTTCAGTAGTTTTAAACCGTTGGGATCAGAAATGAAACCCTGGCGCAGAGTGTTGGGGATTTTGATCACGTTCCATTTGGTATGTTTTGGTTGGATATTTTTCCGTGCCGACTCGCTGCAAACAGTAAAAGAGATGCTTACGCAAATCTGTACAAATTTCCATCCGGAAGTATTTACACAGTTTGTTACTGGTTATAAAGGCGTTTTTATATTGATGATAATCGGTTATGTATTACATTTTATGCCAAAATCGGCCGAGAATGCTTTGCAGGGTGTCGTTACCCGCTCTCCGTTATTGGTGCAGGCAGTCATCCTGGCGATTATGGTTTTCGTTGTGGTACAGTTCAAGAGTGCAGGTGTACAACCATTTATCTATTTCCAGTTCTGATGTAAACTAAATATTTCTATAATCATGAAAGCCACCCCGATTTTATATCTACTCCTGACTGTTTTTATCAGCGGAATATCAGGAGTAAAGGCGCAACAAAACAATTTGCCGGAAGAGCAACTTCGCTTACGGCAGGAAGTCAGACCTTATCTGGATAGTCTGATCATTGAGGAACCCAAACCAAATGATAAGGATATTTCTCTGTTCCGTCTGGAATCTGTTTTTCCGGTCAATAAACTGACTCGTTTTGGAACGGATAAAGGAAAGCTTACGGCTTTTACACCCGATAATCCCAAACTGAAAGGGCTTATAACCGAGCCTATTCCTTTGCTAGGCGGTGCCAGGATCAGTCTGATTTATTCTTTTGCTGATGATTATAAAAATACGGTCTCTATCGCCAGGGAGTATCGGTTTGAAAGTGTCCGGAAGACTGGTGAATCGGGAGAAGAAATGGCTTGCCAGTCTCTTTATCTGCATGTATTGAACGGTCTGCGTTTCTCCAGAATAAAAGTGGGAATGATGGATGTCGTATTGTTGCCTCCGGATAATGACGGGAAGCAGATAAATAATGTACCTAAATTGGGTTACCGTTCCATGAGTTTCAGTCGTGCGGATGACGATCAATATATGCTTACTTATTTGTTAAAAACAAATGAAGGTGTCTATAGCCCGATCGACCGTTCCGAGGGTTCGGACCGCACTTTCCCTGAATATATCGGTGGATCGTCCGCACAATTCTGGTTTATCCGGCAGAACATGGAATATCCGGAAAAGGCCGTCAGGGAAGAGGTGAGTGGAACTGTCCTTATTGCTTGTACGGTAGAGACTGACGGTTCGGTTACCGATCCGCATATTTTTCTTGGTTCGGAGCCGTTGCTGAATGATGAAGCGATCCGTTTGGTAGGTTTGACAAGCGGAAAATGGATACCGGCTACACGTAACGGAGAGAATATTGCTGATGAAAAAGTTATTCCTGTTACTTTCAATCTGAATGACGATGGAATAAAAGTGGTGCAAAATACGAAAAAAAGCAGTAAGAAGTTGCCGCTCAAAACGTACCTGTTCTTTTTAGCTATAATTGTCGTACTGATTCTTTATTTGCGGAATAAGTTCCGGAAAAAAGAGGCAAAACCAGATCCGGCTTTACGTCCTAATATATCTGTCAGCAATGATAAAATAGTGATCGTTGCCGGACTGGAGGAGGCTGATGTGGAACAGCTGTTACGGGTATTTACCGACATATATAATAGCCGTCGATATGATGCGATCATTCGTATCCATCCGATGGGGAAACAAGTGTTTGCATTGACTTTCCCGTATGATATCAGCTGGGAGCTTTTTATTGAGTTGATGGATCATCTGGTTTATTTTGATGATAGTGAGCATAAAGCGCAGATCAGAGCGTGGCTGACTTTACCGAAAGAATGCGAACCGGCTGGCGGTGAACATGCGATGTTATTCTTTAAAGAAGATGATAATGATTTTGAACCGATCTATGTCACAACCCAATATAATCGTTATTGGAAAATAGACTATGAAGCAGAAGCCTTGAAAGAGGCAGAAGGCGGTGAGGAATATGTTAAGCCTCCATTCGCTTACTACGAAATTGTACAAAAGAATTTTATAGAAATTGATTGATATAAAAAAGGGACTTACATAAAAGTCCCTTTTTGTTTACGCTTAGTTTGCAGTTTCAATCCTCAAATGACGCAGATCCGAACCTGACACTTCCTGGAAAACCTGTAAATCGAATTCCGGTAAAACAGCCAGAATATGATCGAATACATCAGACTGAATGCCTTCGTAAGGAATCCAGACAGTTGTTGCTGCAAAGAAATATAACTCCATCGGTATTCCTTTTTCTGTCGGTTGCAATTGGCGTACCATACACGTCAGATCCTTGTTCACATCAGGGTTGCTTTTCAGATAATTTACCAGATAAGCACGGAAAACACCGAGATTGGTTTGACGGCGTCCGTTCACTTTGATGGAGCCGTCTATATTATGTTCTTTGTTATATCTTTCCAGTTCTTGTTGCTTAGTATCGATATATTCGGTCAGTAAGGATATTTTACGGAATTTATCAAGCATTTCCGGTGTACAGAAACGTACGCTGTTCATATCGATATTGATCGAACGTTTGACACGTCGCCCGCCTGATTCCTGCATGCCCCGCCAGTTTTGGAAAGAGTCGCTGACGAGCGCATAGGGTGGTATCATAGTGATCGTATTATCGAAATTACGTACTTTGATCGAATTCAGCGTTACTTCTATTACGGTTCCGTCGGCCCCGTATTTAGTCATCGTGATCCAGTCCCCCGGACGGAGCATGTCATTGGCAGATAACTGGATACCGGCAACAAAACCAAGTATCGTATCTTTAAAAACCAACATCAGGATAGCAGCCGAAGCTCCCAATCCGGCAAATAGTGTAGCCGGTGATTTTCCAATCAGGATACTGATGATAATGATGAACCCGACAAAGAATACAAGCACCTGAATGATTTGTACAAATCCTTTCAGCGGTTTATTCTTGAAGGCTTCTTTCCGGTTGTATATTTCGAGGAGCAGATTTAATGCCGCATTGATAAAACGCAATATGACAGCTACAATATAGATACTGCAGACCATTTGAAGAATGCCAAGTAATGTTGGCATTTCAGCCCTTGGAAGTGCCAGCGGGAGCATGATATAAACCAGAATGGCCGGAATCAGGTGCATCAGCTTGTTGATGATCTTCCGTTCCACGATCAGATCGTCCCACTGGTTTCTGGTTCTTTTGGCGAAGCGTTTGAATAATCCCAGAAAAATATACCGGCAGGTATAATCGATACCGACAGTTACTGCTATAACGAGAAGTAATACGATCAGGTTATCCCAGATATTAGCCGAGTCGCGTACTAAACCCCATTTAATCAAGTAACTGTTAATCCATTGTTGTAATTCACTCATACATGTTTCGTTTAGATATTTCCTATAAATACAATACAAAACTAATGAATAAAAGTTCAATATGAAAATGGTAATGTTGTTTTACTCCCTGTTTTTGCGATAGTTTTGCGGCGACATCCCGATGATGGTGGTGAACTGCCTATGAAAATTACTGCGGTCTGAAAAGCCCACCATTTCAGCGATACCCGATACTGATTTATCCGGATAAATCAGAAGAAGCCGACTGGCTTCTTCTATCCTGAGTCTACTACGCCAGTTGCGGAAATCGCATTCCTCATGCGTATTCAGGTAACGGGAGAAATAACTGCGGTTGGTGCCCAGCTCTTCCGCCACATCACTCAGGTTCTTGCCCGTTTCGAGATATTTCTTGTCTTCGATCCATTGTTGAAGCCTTTCTGTAAACTGCTTATTATTGAATGCAGCCACCACATTCGAAGGATCTTTCTCTGCCGTATCCATAACCACTTCCGGCATGATGCCGATGTCTTCCGTATCACCCATCTCCACCGATAGAGCAGGAGAGGGCAACGCTATACCACGCAGCACATAATGGAAAACCGGCACGTAATTACAGTACTTCACTGCAAAGTAGACATAAAACACCGTATATAAAGGTATAAAAAAATGATAGTAGAACGAACGCATAAAAGCCCCGACAAGCGCCAGGATACCGATTGTCAATGCCATGTAGAAACACCGGTTGATCCAGTGGAGCCGTCTGTCCTCGTCTTCGGCATAGAAGTCTGACAACCGGCGGATACCTTCCCCATAAATCTGCCGGAATTTACGCACATACCAAACCAACTGCCCCACGTATCCCACCAGACACAGCCGGAATATCACGGTATGAACCATCCCCCCGAAACCGAACAAACTGATAAGCAATACGGCAGAAACCAACGTTATCACCCCGAAATGCACCCCCAGCAGGTGGCGGGTAATATAATCGGGACGTATCAGCGCCATCAGTGCAAAGGTGAAAAGAAACGCCTGAAAACCAGCGATCACCAGTGTAAAGGAACTGACCATCGCCCCTTCGGACGTCTCGTTCTGAAGGAATATTTCGAGGATGCCCAACGACGCCAGACTCAGATAGGCAGCCGCCAGTACACGCCGTGAAAAGCGGTAGACCGTGAGGCCTTTTTCTCCCGGAACATTCAGCAACAGCTGAAAGCCGTAGGCCATGATTACAACCGACGAGAGAAGCGTTAACAACAAATAATGTGAAATCTGTAGAGGCATCTGTTTTATGTTTGCCGCAAAACTAATCAAAACCCATGGCATTCCTATCATTATTGTTGTCTAAACATCAAAATTCATGGTGTTTTACGTTTTGACAACTTGCCGTCGCGTCCACTTCCCTATTTTTGATACGGTTATCACCCCAGCATTGAACGGTGGTACGTGAACAACGACAACAAGAACGATCATATGACAAACTTCATTCACTATTGGAAAATGCATTTTCGTCCCACCCCCTTCGGCAAAGAAGGCAAAACGGGTTACATTGCGCAAGTCCTGTCCGGCAAAAACACACTGCGCAACGATGACATCGTTCGCGGCATCCTTTCCGACGGATGTGAGATCAAAGCAGAAACCATCAGCGACATTATAGCACGCTACGAACAACGTATCCGCCACGAACTGACACTCGGCAACCGCGTGCTGACCGAAAACTGCCAGTTCACTCCCAGCATACAAGGCCTCTGGAATACCACCACCGAGCCCTTCGACCCCCAGACGCACACCTGTTCCGTCGCCCTCCGCCTCACGCCCCTCATGCGCAGAATGCTCCGGCAGATAGGCGTCGAGATCGTCGACAACCGCTACCGGACAGACTCCCTCAGCATCACCCGCATCACCGATGCCGCCACCGGACGCACCGACGGCTTCATCACTCGCGGCGACGACGTGGTGTTGGAAGGCGAAAAACTGAAAGTGACCACCGACGATGCCGACGCAGGCGTTTTCTTCCGCAACACTTCCACGCAGGCCGAATACCGCGTCAGCCGCCGCCTGACCCGCAACATGCCCTCCGAGGTCGTTGCCCGCGTCCCTGCCGACCTGCCTCCGGGAAGCTACACGGCGATTATCCGCACACGCTACACCGGGTCGGGAGGCGTAACTCTCAACGAATGCCGCGAGATTTGCAGCCTCGGAAATCTGAGAGCAGAAGAATAGCAACATTGCATCACCCGTTGCGATACCCTCGCATCAGCTGATGCAAAGACGTCGCAACAACTGATGCAGATATCTCGCAGCAGCTGATGCAAAGACGTCGCAACAACTGATGCAGATATCTCGCAACAGCTGATGCAATACTTATAAAGAACATGAATCAAGAATAATAACAACCATATATAAAAGAATAATAACTAACATTTTAAAGCGTATGAAAGACAAGACAACAACCCGCCTACACCGCTTACTTGGCGTAGGCCTCAGCATCCTGATGATGCTACTCATGCTCCTGCCCGCACGGACCGCGGCTCAGGCAACCAGCGGAACCGGATGGTCGCTGGTCGGTAAGATTCTATACATCCAGGGAAACGATGCGACCAGCCTGCAGGATAACCCGGAAACCCTGCTGCAGGTGGAGATGGTAGTTATCATGAACGACGTAACCGGTATCGGTTCCAATACCTTCAAAGGTTGCGTCAACCTGACCACAATCGAATGGGGCAATAATACCCAAACCATCGGGTCGAATGCCTTTGAGGGTTGCACCGGCTTGGAACAAGCGCTCCTTCCGGCCACCTTGAAACAACTGGGCCAATACGCGTTCAAAGGCTGTACCAAACTTGATCTGGCGCAACTGAACGAGGGGCTGGAAAGCATCGGAGCCAGTGCCTTCGACGGTTGCGTCGAGCTGAAAATACTAATGCTCCCGGCAAGCGTAAAGAGCCTCAAGAGCGATAACGTCACCTATATCGAGGCCTTCAGGGGTTCCTCTATCAAAAGCCTCGCGGTGGCACTCGATAATCCCTACTTCGCCGAGGATCAGAGCGTCCTCTTCAACAAAGACAAGACCACCTTGCTGTATTATCCAGAAAACCGGGTTGTCTACGAAGGCCGGTATACCGTACCGGAAGGGGTGACGGATATCCTGGACCAGGCCTTCTTCTCGAACCTCACTGTGGAGGAGGTGATCCTCCCGGCTCATGTCGTCACGCTTGGCAGCAATATCTTCAGTTCTGCCCGGAAGCTGAAGAAGGCGACGATCCAGGGAGACGTATCCTCCATGGCTGGGATGTTCAGCGACTGCCCCCTGCTGGAGACCGTCGCGATCGAGAGCAAGACCCCGCCTGACGACTTCGCCAACGGGACCTTCAGTAACTGCCCCGCGCTGACAAGTATCCTCGTGGACGGGAGGAGCGTGGAGGCCTACAAGAGCAAACTCACCGATTCCGCCTTGAAAGCCTTGGTGACGGGCAGCTACACCTATTCCGACCTCGACTTGTCCGCGTTCCAGTCCGGCAGCAACCTCTTCCTCTCTTACACTGAGGCCGATGGATGGATGTACGCCACTTCGAACTATCCGGGAACCCCTACAACCCCTTTTACCGGAACCCTGACCGGCGTATTTAACGGGACAGGTATCCAGATCGACGAGACCCCGCAAGGTATCATCCCCCCGGTACTTACCCTGCGGGAAGCAACCGTTAACGCGATGCTTAACACATACTCCAACGCGAGCTTTACCCTGCTGGTATCCGGGGCGGGCGGATCGCGGATCGTGACAGAGAATCCGGACGTGAGCGCCGCCTTCTCTAACAACAGCACGCTGACCATCCGTGCCGAGCAACCCCTCACCATCGAAGGGTGTAATTGGGGTCTGTATAACAGTGGCGCCCTGACCCTCGACGGGGATATCACTGTCAAGGGTGGTTTCTGGAACATAACTCAGGGCACGATAACCCCGGGCCCGACGCCCAACGTCCGGTTCATGGCTGTCGGCACGGAGAAGTTCAACAACGAGGGTACGGCCCCCGAACTGCTCACGCTGCTGTTTGATGTCGCTCCGGAGGCCGGCAAGACGGTGCGGGTCTACGAGGATGTAACGCCCGTCGTCTCCCTCGACTTCGCCGCCGACGGGACCAGCAAGGCGTATGCCCTTTTTGCCCCTCAGGGAAAGTTCTACCAGGCGTGGATGGATGAGACACGGCTACAGAACGCCGCGACCGACCTGTTCGAAGGCGGGAAGACGCACGACATCTACTCCATGTCCGACATCACTGTGACGATCACAACTCAGGACGAGGAGGTGACTATCTCCAGGCCCAATACCACGATCAAGGGGGATGGCCATACCGCCGCCGGTAACATCACTCTCGAAACCGCCGACGTATTCTTCGACAAAGTAGTGACCGATAAGCTCACCATCGACAGTGGCGTCGACTTTACCCTGACCGAAGAGATCGCCAAAGAACTGACCGTTACCGGCATCTACGTGAACAACAACGGCACCTTCACTGACCAGACAGGTACTGTGACCAAGGTGGTAGATAACAGCGGTACACCAATCCTCTGTTATAACCCGCCCACGCCGATCGCCGAGATTCCGGCAAACGCCTCTGCGGTCAATATTCAGATCGTCATTCCGGAAGGAAACGCTCCTGTCCTGACCCTGCAAAAGAAGGATGCCGTCGGCGTTTGGCAGGACGTGCCGCAGTCGAAGGCCGCCGCGCAGGGATTGCGTTCGACTACCTCCACCGTCACCATTTCTGCCGCCGGTACTTACCGTGTAGGCATCACGGTGGGCACCACGACGCTTTTCACCAAGCCCATCACCGTCACTAAGGCCGTTGCTCCTGACCCCGAGCCTGATCCCGTCTACTACAACGTCAGCCTGCCTGCCGTAGAAGGTGCTACCCTCGACCCCTCGGCCGGTGATCATGCCGTAGAGGAGTGGACCAGCTTCCGCTTCTACCTCACGCTCGATGCCGACTACAACCAGTCGCAACCCGTCGTCACCACCAGCCGGGGCGAGACCCTCGAACCGCGCAGCAGCGACGGAGCTTATATCGTGAAGTATGTTAGCACCGACCTCACGATCTCGATCAGCGGCATTGTGAAGAACGCTTCTCCTGTCGGCAACGAAGAGCTGCAGGCCGGTGTAACGGTCAGTGCCCGCGACGGCGTGATCCGGATCAGCACCTCCGGCCCGGAAGACGTACAGATCGTCCGCTTTAATGGCCAGCTGGTGAAAAGCCTCCGCGTTTCCTCCGGCAATGTTCAAATCCCTTTGTCTGAGGGAGCCTATATTGTAAAGGTAGGAGGGAAGACCTTTAAAGTGATCCTCTAAACAACCGAAATACAGTTAACCCGCCCTCCTGAGTGAGGGCGGTCACTGCAATTATTCATCTAAATAAACAGCAAACATTATGGCAGTTTATGAATTTTTCTGGAAGGTTTGGCTGCGGCTCAACCTCCTGACCAAAGACGTAGACAACGACTATACAGCCGAAGTGTCTACCATGAAGAACACCTTGCGCAACGAAGACATCGCCCGCCGTATCGTTGTGGAAGGCAGCGAAATCAAGTACGACACCATGCTGTCGATCATCAAGCAGCACGACCGCATCATCAGCGAAGCCGTGCTGCAGGGATACAGCGTACTGACGGACAACTGTCAGTTCACGCCCCGTGTCTCCGGGTCCTGGATCACTGCCAAAGACCAGTTCGACCCGGCCCGTCATAAAGTGACGCTCGACATCACCCTTTCGGCCAAAATGCGCGAAGCATTGGCGAAGGTAGGTCTCGAAATACTCGGCGTGAAAGACAGCGGTGCCTCTATCAACAAGGTGACCGACGGTGCAACAGGCTTTATCGACGGCACGATCACGGCAGGTGACGTGATCACCATCGAAGGCGACAAACTGCGTGTGGCAGGCGAAGGCGAAGCGATCGGTGTTTTCTTTGTCGACAGTACCGGGGCCAACCCGGTGAAGGTGGCTGACCGTATCCGTCGTAACGATCCGAAGTGTGTCGAAGTGAAAGTTCCCGATTCGTTGACGAAAGGGGCTCAGTACACTCTGCGCATCGTCACCTCCTTCTCCTCCGGCACAACCTTGCTGAAGGAACCCCGCACCATCGAGTATGAAAAGTTGCTCACAGTGGATGGTGGTGGTGGCGACCGTCCGGAAATAGAATGATCTCCCGAGATCAATAATCATGAACAAGAGGTTTTCGCCGGGCGAGCGGAAGCCTCTTGTTACGTTTGGGAAGGGGGAGACTATTCTGAATACTGATACACTTTCAGTTCGAACTGGGGAACCATCGCAAAGAAATGGTCGAAGATATCCGACTGGATGCGTTCATACTCTTTCCATACCTTGTTGCGTGAGAAGAAGTAGATCTGAACCGGCACCCCGTATTCGGTAGCCTGAAGCTGGCTGATAATCAGATCCAGATCCGTATTGACAACCGGCAGGCTGGTCAGATAACGTTCCACATAGATGCGGAACATTTGCGAGTTAGTGGGCGTCACACCTTTGTCCGGCTGATAATCGGCAAGCAGGGGAATTTCTTTACGAAAAGTGTCCAGCATGTCCGGTGTACAGAATTTGATTGTATTCAGATCGAGAAAGATAGACTTCATCACACGCCGCCCCCCGGATTCGACCATGCCCCGCCAGTTCTGGAAAGAGTTATTGACCAGCGTATAAGGGGGAATTGTGGAAATTGTATTATCAAAGTTTTGTATCTTGACTGTATTTAGTGTAATTTCCTGTACAACACCGTTTGCATTCGAGCCCGGTACCGTTATCCAGTCGCCCGGCCGCAGCATATCGTTGGCTGAAAGCTGTATGCCTGCCACAAATCCTAATATCGTATCCTTAAATACCAACATCAGGATAGCAGCCGAAGCACCCAGTCCGGCAAACAAGGTTGCCGGTGATTTTCCGACCAGAATAGCAATAATAACAATCCCGCCTATAAAGAATGCCAACACTTGGAAGACCTGTATAAAACCTTTGATCGACCGGTTCTTATTTACTTCCTTGTGGTTGTATATATCCATTATCACAAGGATAAATCCGTTGATAGCCAATAATAATACAAATACAATATAGACGGCACACACTTTTTGGGAGAGTAGCAATAACTCTTTTCCCCGGATAAAAGCCATCGGAAGTAATGCATACACCAGAATGCCGGGAATGGCATGTACCAGATTATGTATTACTCTTCGCTTGATCAGTAATGTATCCCAGAAATAATGACTCTTCTCCGACAGCTTCCGTACACTACCCACAAAAATGAACTGACATAGATAATCAATACCGACTGCTAAAACAATCAGTAACACAGCAATAATGAATTCATCGAAAGTGTTTGCAATTTTTGGATCCACGCCCCAACCGACGAGGATTTTGTTCATCCAGCTACCTAAATTTATCATTTTGTTTATATCTGTTATTTCGTTATAAAGATAACATTTATCATTGCATTTGGTTTAAATAATAAAAATATCTAATCAAACTCCGATAACAAAAAGGAATCAGGTATCTTTGTCATCTATAATATAAATGTGTGGAAAAAATCCATGAAAGCATTCTTGACGATGATGTTATTTGCAACTGGTACAAATCTGTTAACCGCTCAGAATACAAAAGCGCTTGAAGTAAAAGAACATAAACTGGATAATGGATTAACCGTCTGGCTGAATGAAGACCATAGTCAGCCGAAAGTTTTCGGAGCCGTAGTTGTGAAGGCAGGATCGAAAGACTGTCCGGATACAGGGATCGCTCATTATTTTGAACATATGATGTTCAAGGGAACCGATAAAATTGGTACGGTGGATTATGAAGCGGAGAGGGTCCTGCTGGATTCTATAGCTATGAAATATGACGAACTTGCCGCGACAGAAGATGAACTTGCCCGTGCAGAAATCCAGAAAGATATCAATGAGTTGAGCATCCGCTCTTCCGATTATGTTATTCCGAATGAGTTCAATCGCCTGATCTCCAAATATGGCGGTTCGGGATTGAACGCTGCGACATCTTATGATGTTACGTTCTATTTCAATACTTTTTCTCCGCAATACATGGAGCAATGGGCCGAAATAAACAGCGAACGCCTGTTGAATCCGGTTTTTCGTATGTTCCAAAGCGAACTGGAGACTGTGTATGAAGAAAAGAATATGTATGGTGATTTTATTGGCGGCCAGGTTATGGATCGTTTGCTTGAGCGCTATTTTGCACCGCATCCTTATGCCTATCCGATTATCGGGAGTACAAAGAACCTGAAGAATCCGCGCTTGACAGAGATGCGGAAGTTCTTTGAGGAATATTATGTAGCGTCCAATATGGCTTTGATGTTGAGCGGCGATTTTGATACGGAGACTGTATTACCCATCCTCGAAAGGACTTTCTCACGTATTCGTCCGGGTGAAGCACCTAAAAAAGAGACTGTCGCTTTGCCTCCTTTTAAAGGTAAAGAGAGAATGAAGGTAAAATTTCCTGTTCCTTTAGTAAAAGCGATGGGATTGGGATTCCGTGGACTTCCCGCCAACCATGAAGACCAGGTCGCACTTGCCGTTGCTGTTAATATGCTGAACAATGCCAATGGAACAGGTTTTCTGGATAAACTGATGGTCGACCGGAAAATAATGGCCTCGATGGCAATGAATGAGAATTTGAATGAATCCGGGATATTGGCAGTGGCTGTTATTCCGAAACTGATGTTCCAGACATACAGTGGGGCGGAAAAGTTGGTTTGGAAAGAAATAAACCGGATAAAAGAGGGAGATTTCAGTGATGAGATATTCAATAGCCTGAAAGAGGAACAACGTCGCCAGTATGCTACCGATCTGGAAAGTATTGATTCGCGTACCCGCATTATGATGACAATCTATTCGCAGGGTAAAAGCTGGGAGGATTATTTGCAGGATGTATCCAAGATCGAGGCGTTAACGCGGGAGGATGTTATCCGCGTTGCCCGCAAGTATTTTAGTGAAAACTATCTGTGTGTCACTAAAACGACGGGGAAATACCCAAAGGACAATCTGCCAAAACCAGACTTCAATCCGGTTGTTCCTAAAAACTCGGAAGCATCATCCGAGTATGCCAAACAGCTGGAACGATTACCTGTACAAACAGTATCACCGCGTTTTATCAATTTCAGTAAAGATGTTCAGATCACTCAACTAACGCCTTTGGCAACCTTATATACAACGATAAATCCGGTTACGGATGTGTTTACACTGAATATGGTGTATCAGATAGGTACGTTGGAGCAACCCAAATTGAAGTATCTGGCAAATTATCTCCAGTTCCTGGGCACAGATTCTTTATCGTTCCAGGAATTCCGGACACGGTTGCAGGTGTTGGGCAGCACGATGTCTTTCGATGCGAACGATAAGCAGTTCATTGTCCGTGTTACCGGTTTTGATAATCATTTTGAGGAGACCGTTCAGTTGGCCGGTGATTTTATCACGCATGTCAAAGCTGATGATAAACAAATACGGCAGGTTATAAATGATGCCAAAATAATGGAGAAAGCCTTCTTTGAATCGAGTGATAATATTGCGGGTGCCATGTTGGAGAAGGTGAAATATGGGGAACAATCGAGATTTCTGAATAAATTGTCGCTTTCAGAGGTCAAGAAGTTGAAAGGGAGGGATTTACTGGATGTCTTTGCCGATGTTCGCCGGATGGAATGTGATTTGCATTATTGCGGGACGTTGTCTGCCGATCAGGTTACGGGGCAAATAAAGGCGACACTTCCGTTGCAGGAAATGACTGTTGCTGTAAAAGAACCTTATTACCGGGATGCAAAATTATATGATAAACCGCTCGTTTACTTTATGGATATGCCAACGGCATCGCAAAGTATCATTTACGCTTATACAAAAGGAGAGGCTACCGATGATGCCTGGTCACGTCATGCTTCCCGGTTATTCTCGGTTTATTTCGGCGGAGATATGTCTTCTTTGATGTTTCAGGAGATCAGAGAGTTCCGTTCTTTGGCTTATCGGGTGAGTGGGCGTTATATATTACCTCCCCACCAATTATCGGGGAAAGCCGGAGAGTTTGTTACAATGCTTTCTACACAGAGTGACAAGACGTTGGATGCGATGGAGGTTATGTGTTCGCTGATCCGCGAAATGCCGGAGAAGCCGGAGCGGGTTTCTACAGTCAAGCAATCTATCGTAAATCAGGTGAATAATGATTTTCCTCCTTTCAGGGACTTATCAGAGAAAGTGGCATCTTTCAGAAGGGCAGGTTTCGATAACGACCCGAATGAAGCATTGTTGTCAGGTATTTCAGAGATGGATATGAAAGATATTGTCCGTTTTTACCGGCATAATGTCCGTTTGAAACCGTTTGTTTATGTGGTAGTTGGTGATTCAAGACGTATCGACATGAAGGAACTGGCTGGGTATGGAGAAGTTATCAGATTAAGGAAGAAAGATATTTATAAATAGTTGACAGTTGACAGATGACGGTTGACAGGAGGTTTTAGTCCCCTCTTTTTAACTGTCATCTGTTAACTGTCAATTGTCAACTAAAAAAGATGTATAGTAAAGACGAATTAAAGAACCTGAAACTGGAATTTTGGGAAAGTTTCGCCGCTTATTGTGAAGTACAGCCTTATCTGCGGGGCCGAAAGAAAATATGGACTTTATACGATACCAAAGTGAAAGGTGTCGAATTGAAATTTGACGTCAGCCGTAACGGAGCTTATGTGATCCTGGAAGTGAATCACCGGAGTGAAGAACTTCGTTTGGAGATGTATGAACGTCTCACCTGGTATAAGGAAACGTTGGAAATGGATTTTCCCGAAGGGTTGATCTGGGATATTTGTTTTGTCCGGGAAACCGGAAAAGAAGTTGCACGTATTTACATTGCCAAAGAGGGAATAGATTTTCACCGCAAACAAGATTGGGGAGAATTTTTTACTTTTATGGCGTCGCAAATGTATTTACTGGAGCGTAACTTTATGTCAATCGCTGAATATTTGAGAGAGTAAAAAAGAATGACACATACAAATCATATTATTTTTCAGGTGGCAGGAGCAGTAACTGTAGGTCTGCTTTCTGCTTGTGCAACACAGCAGAAAGATATTGTTTTGCAGGAAGCGGGAGTCTGTCACGAACTGGCTCAGTTCAGAAAAGAACATTTCGGGCAGGTAAAATATGATCTGTTTTTCTCTATTCCGGAATCTAAACAGGAACCGGTAAAGGGTAGGGCGGCAATCCGGTTATCCCTGAAAGAGAAGCTTCCGGTCATTATTGACTTCAGGGGAGAAGCCTCGCAGATTGCTTCTGTTGCACTGAATGGGGAGCAAGTTCCATATGAAGTCAGGAATGAACATATTATTATTCCGGCAGATCGGAGTAAAGTAGGAGAGAATGAAGTCAATATAGCTTTCACCCCGGCTGACCAGTCTCTGAACAGGCGGGATGAGTTTCTTTATACATTGTTGGTGCCTGACAGGGCGCGTACCGCATTCCCTTGTTTTGACCAACCGGATATGAAGTCACTGTTTACATTGACGTTGGAAGTGCCGGTTGAATGGCAGGCAGTTACGAATGGTGCGATCGGAAAGACCGACACGATCTCTGTTCCCGAACGGAAAATCATATCTTTTAAGGAAACGGAGCCATTGAGTACTTATCTGTTTGCATTTACTGCCGGAAAGTTTATTCGTGAGACCTATACTCGGGATGGCAGAGAAATCTCTATATATCACCGGGAGACAGAGCCTAAGAAAATAGCCCAATGTCCGGATATCGCATCCGAAGTTTTTGACGCATTGGCCTGGTTGGAAGATTATACGGCTGTACCGTATCCTTTTGCTAAATACGATCTGATCATCCTTCCCGGTTTTCAGTTTGGTGGAATGGAACATACCGGAGCCACATTCTATACAGACCGACGGATGTTCCTGAATGAAAATCCGACACTGAACGAACAGCTGAGTCGGAGTGCCCTGATTGCCCATGAAACGGCACATATGTGGTTTGGCGATTATGTGACGATGAAATGGTTTGACGATGTCTGGACAAAAGAAGTATTTGCCAACTATTTTGCTTCCCAGATTGTCGAGCCATTATACCCGAATATCAATCATGCCTTGAATTTTATGCAGGATTATATTCCGCCTGCTTATTCGGAAGATCGTACAGCCGGTGCCAATCCGATCAAACAGGATCTGGATAATTTGCGTAATGCCGGTTTGGTTTATGGTAATATTATCTATGATAAGTCTCCTGTCGTATTGGAAATGTTGATCAAGAAGATGGGAAAAGAGGCATTTAGAAAGGGGATACAGGAATATTTGAAAACATATGCTTACGGAAATGCAACCTGGGAAGGATTGATCACTATTTTGGATAAATATACGGATGATGATCTGGCAACCTGGAGCCATATCTGGGTGAATGAAAAAGGGATGCCGGAAATCACAGCCTCCGTTGTCGGAGATAGCTTGGTTGTCTCACAAAACGATCCTTTCAACCGGGGACTGAACTGGCCGCAGGATTTATCTTTTCTGATAGTTCCTAAAAACGGGGATCCGGAAGAAATTTCAGTTTCTCTCGGGAGAAATTCAAATTCCATCCGAAAGGAATTAAAAAAGCTTCCGAAAGAGGAGTGTTTCATTATTCCGAATACAGATGGAAAAGGATATGGCTTTTTCCGGTTGAATAAAGCGGATGCCGAGGCTTGTGCGTCATATCTTCCGGCCTGTAAAGATGAGTTGCTGAGAGGTTCCATGCTGGTTACTTTATATGAAAATCTGCTGAACGGAACTATTTCACCGACTTCTTATATGGAGGCTATGCTGGATTATTTGCCGAAGGAGAATAATTCATTGTTGTTCTCTGCCGCTTTGGGATATATAGGCAATAGTCAACGTCTCTATCCGGCAGATACTGCTTTATTGGAAAAAACGTTATGGCAGATCGTTACGGCTTCTTCTGTCCCACAACACCGTTTGCAGGCTTTCCGTTCGTATCGTTCAATCGTTCAGTCACCTGAAGCGGTCGCTTCATTATATGATTTGTGGAAGAAAGAGCAGGCTCCTGCCGGGTGTTCGTTAAGTGAGAATGATTATATCGGATTATCTTATACATTGGCCCTCTATCTGCCGGAACAGGCAGACGAAATTATTAACACCCAACTTTCGCGTATAACAAATCCGGACCGGAAACGGGAGTATCAGTTTATCTCGCCGTCTGTTTCTCCCCATAAAGAGGTGCGTGACAGTGTCTTCGCTTCTTTGCTGGTTGCAGAGAACCGTCGGATAGAACCCTGGGCGTCTGCCGCATTAGCAAATCTGAATCACCGGTTGAGGCAAGAAGAGGCGATAAAATATATTCGTCCGGCTTTGGAGGCGATGCAGGAGGTGCAGCGGACCGGCGATATATTCTTCCCGACAGCCTGGGTACGAGCGTTGTTGTCCGGACATACATCTCCGGAGGCGAGGGCAGAGGTCGATGCTTTTTTTACCGATCATCCGGATTATCCGCCAATGCTGGCTAATAAAATACGGCAGCAAGCCGATCATTTATATAGATTAAAACACAGATGAAATTATGGGATGGATTTATTTATTGTTAGGCGGCCTTTTTGAGATAGGCTGGCCTGTCGGTATGAAACTGGCACAAACGACGGGATCACGTTTTCTTTATCTTTCGGTTGCTGTTATCTCAATGGCTTTGAGCGGATACTTTTTATATCTGGCACAACGGACAATCCCGATCGGAACGGCTTATGTGGTATGGACCGGCATAGGAGCTGTCGGAACTTTATTGATCGGCATCTTTATTTTCGGTGATTCGGCAGGCATATGGCGTATCCTTTCCGCTATGCTGGTCATATGCGGAATTATCGGCATAAAACTGGCATCCTAGAAAAAAAGTGAGCCTGATCGCTAATCTTTTGATAGTTTTATTTGCATTTTCAATTATTATTGTAACTTTGTGGCATCAATAAAATAACAAATGAGAAGAAAAGTATCACATCACCATCATCATCATTACAACGGGCAATAGTTCGGTGGGCTGTGAGGTGTGTAGATACGCATAATATAATTAAGTAAGGCTTGCCGTTATTCGGTAAGCCTTATTTTGTTTTTGGAAAGAATATAATTATTAAAATAAAAACAAACATGTTACGAATTGCAGTACAATCAAAAGGTCGTTTATACGATGAAACAATGCTATTGTTGGAAGAAGCAGGTATCAAACTGAACAGGGGAAAGCGTATTTTGCTTTTATCGGCAAAAGGTTTTCCGGTGGAAGTGTTGTTCCTGCGTGATGATGATATACCTCAATCGGTAGCGAATGGAGTCTCTGACATAGGTATTGTTGGAGAGAACGAATATGTAGAAAAAGGAGGGGAAGCCCGCTTGGTTAAACGACTGGGATTCAGTAAATGCCGTGTATCTTTGGCTATTCCTAAAGATGAAGATTATCAGGGAATAGAATGGTTTGAAGGAAAGACTATCGCTACTTCATATCCGGAGATCCTGAAGGCTTATCTGAAAGAAAAAGGCGTAAAGGCCGATTTGCATGTAATCAGCGGTTCAGTAGAGATTGCTCCGGGTATCGGTTTGGCTGATGCCATTTTTGATATTGTCAGCTCAGGCAGTACATTGGTCAGCAACCAATTGAAGGAGGTTGAAGTGATCATGCAAAGCGAAGCGCTTTTGATCGCCAATAATAATCTGTCGGAAGAAAAGCTGGCGATCCTGGATGAATTGTTGTTCCGCTTTGAAGCAATCCAGGTAGCCGAAGGAAAGAAATATGTATTGCTGAATGCTCCGAAAGACAAATTGGATGAGATCATAGAAGTGTTGCCGGGTATGAAAAGTCCGACGGTGACGCCGCTGGCAAATGGCGACTGGGTTTCTGTTCAGTCTGTTATTGCAGAGAAACATTTCTGGGAAATTATCGGAAAGCTTAAATCGTTGGGAGCAGAAGGTATTTTGGTCATTCCTATTGAGAAGATGATACTTTAATAAAATGTAAACAACTATCATACGTCCGGTGACACCCGGGGCTCAATGCCCTTTACACCCGGTGTCAGCATCGTTGAGATGGGGGTGCAAATAGTGCGGGGAATTAAGTAATAGATATGATAAATTATGATAGGAGTTTTTAGAATATAGATATAGAGTGCAATTATGGAAATAATAAAATATCCGTCAAAAGAAGAGTGGGTTTCGTTGGTCAAACGGCCTGCTTTGGATGTGACGACTTTGTTTGACACGGTCCGTACCGTATTGGATGAAGTGCGCCAGGAAGGTGATGTTGCCGTAAAGCGATATGAAGAAAAGTTCGACAAAGTAACATTAACGGATCTTCAGGTATCGGAAGCCGAGATAGAAGAAGCTTGTGAACTTGTCTCCGAAGAATTGAAGCAGGCTATTCGTACAGCTAAAGACAATATAGAGAAGTTTCATGCTTCCCAACGTTTCACCGGACATAAGGTAGAAACGACTCCCGGTGTAACCTGCTGGCAAAAAGCAGTTGCAATAGAGAAAGTCGGCCTGTATATTCCGGGAGGAACGGCACCTCTGTTTTCTACTGTTTTAATGTTGGCTGTACCGGCACACATCGCAGGTTGTAAAGAGATCGTTTTATGTACTCCTCCGAACCGGGAAGGCAAGGTACATCCGGCAATTCTTTTCGCCGCCCGTACAGCTGGTGTCAGCAAAATATTTAAAGCCGGTGGAATACAGGCTATTGCTGCGATGGCTTACGGAACGGAGTCCATACCTAAAGTATATAAGATCTTTGGTCCCGGCAACCAGTATGTAACGGCTGCCAAACAGCTTGTCAGCCTGAAAGATGTAGCTATCGATATGCCGGCTGGCCCTTCTGAAGTGGAAGTAATTGCAGATGAAACAGCTAATCCGGACTTTATTGCTGCTGATTTTCTCTCACAGGCTGAACATGGAGCGGATAGCCAGGCCATTCTGGTTACATCGGCCGAAAACATGGTTTCTCCTGTTGCCGAAGCCATCCGTCGTCAATTGTCTGCACTATCCCGTCAGGAAATTACGGAGAAGGCATTAGAACACAGCCGTATAATCGTATTGAAGGATGAACAGGAAGTGATCGATTTCACAAATATGTATGCTCCGGAACATCTGATCATACAGACCGGAAATTATGCCTATATTGCAGAACAGATTGAAAATGCAGGAAGTGTGTTTATGGGCCCTTATACACCCGAAAGTGCCGGTGATTATGCTTCTGGTACGAACCATACACTTCCTACCAATGGATATGCTAAAGCATACAGCGGTGTGAACCTGGATAGTTTTATCAAAAAAATAACCTTCCAGGAGATCACTGCCGAAGGTATTAAGAGTTTAGGTGGAACCATTCAGGTCATGGCCGGAAACGAACAGCTGGATGCTCACCGCAATGCAGTAACAATAAGATTAAAAACAATATGATGGATTTAAAAAAACTTGTAAGACCTAATATCTGGGACTTGAAGCCATATTCTTCTGCAAGGGACGAGTTTCACGGCAGTGCGTCTGTTTTTCTGGATGCGAATGAGAATCCTTATAACGAACCGTATAACCGTTATCCGGACCCGTTGCAGTGGGAGTTGAAAGACCGGATTGCCGAATTAAAAGATGTGGACCGTAATTCTATCTTCCTGGGAAATGGCAGTGATGAACCGATCGATCTCGTGATCCGTGCATTTTGTGATCCGGGAATCGATACCATCGTTAGCATAGCTCCTTCTTACGGTATGTATGAAGTGGCAGCAAATGTAAATAATGTGGAATTTAGAAAAGTCGAATTAACGGCTGACTTTGAACTGGATGCAGACAAGTTACTGGAAGAAGTGGACGAGTGGGTGAAAGTAATTTTCCTTTGTTCGCCGAACAATCCGACGGGAAATAGCTTGAACCGGGATGAAATTTATAAGATATTGACTGATTTTGAAGGAATCGTTGTACTGGATGAAGCTTACATTGATTTCTCGGCAGAGCCTTCTTTTCTCCCGGAATTAAAGAAATTCCCGAATCTAATCGTGCTACAGACACTTTCCAAAGCGTGGGGAGCGGCTGGTCTCCGTTTGGGAATGGCATTTGCCTCACCTGAAATTATAGCGATATTGAACAAAATCAAATATCCTTACAATGTCAATATGCTGACACAGAAGCAGGCTCTGGAATTATTGAACAATGAGGGACAGATGCTGGAGCAATTGCGCCGTATCATGTCTGAGCGTATCCGTTTGCAGGCTGCTTTGCCGGAGCTGCCGATTGTGCAGAAAATGTATCCGACCGATGCCAACTTTATCCTGGTAAATGTCGGTAAAGCTGATTCAGTATATAATAAATTGGTAAAGAAAGGCGTTATTGTACGTAACCGGAATAATGTAACTTTGTGTAACGGTTGTCTGCGTATCACTGTCGGTACACCGGAAGAAAACGATGCATTATTGAAGGCTTTAAAAAATATGTAAACATGAAAAGAGCGCTCTTTATCGATAGAGACGGGACATTAGTGATAGAGCCTCCTGTTGATTACCAGCTGGATAGCCTGGAAAAACTGGAGTTCTACCCAAAAGTATTCCGTAACTTATATTTCATACGTAAACAATTGGACTTTGAATTGGTCATGGTGACCAACCAGGATGGATTGGGTACGTCCTCTTTTCCGGAAGACACTTTCTGGCCAGCTCATAACAAGATGTTGAAAGCCCTGGAAGGCGAGGGGATTGTCTTTGATGATATTCTGATCGATCGTTCTTTTCCGGAAGATAATTCTCCCAACCGCAAACCGCGGACCGGAATGCTGGGTAACTATCTCGGTGGTGAATACGATTTGGCAAACAGTTATGTGATCGGGGATCGTCTGACGGATATGCAACTGGCTGTAAATCTGGGAGCCAAAGGTATTTGGTTACGTCCTTCCGATGAAGAAGCTTCCCGGTTACTGGCAGAGAATCCTTCCATATCGCCGGTCCTGATAACGGAAGACTGGGACAAGGTGACTGAATATCTTTTTGCCGGTGAGCGTCGTGCCATTGTACAGCGCACTACTAAAGAGACGGATATTTATGTAGAAGTTAATCTTGACGGCACTGGCAAGACCGAAATTTCGACCGGATTAGGATTTTTTGACCACATGTTGGATCAGATAGGAAAACATTCCGGGATGGATTTGGTTATACGTGTAAAGGGCGATCTGAATGTTGATGAGCATCATACAATAGAAGATACGGCGATTGCCCTTGGTGAAGCCTTGCTTAAAGCCCTTGGTGACAAGCGTGGCATCGAACGTTACGGTTACTGCCTACCTATGGATGATTGCTTATGCAGTGTGGCTCTTGATTTCGGTGGCCGTCCGTGGTTAGTCTGGGATGCTGAGTTCCATCGTGAAAAGGTGGGGGATATGCCTACGGAAATGTTCCTTCATTTCTTTAAGAGCTTGAGTGATGCGGCTCGCATGAATCTGAACATTAAAGCGGAAGGAGCGAATGAACATCATAAGATAGAAGGCATTTTCAAAGCTTTGGCGCGATCTGTAAAAATGGCGATACGCCGTGATATTTATAAATATGAGCTACCAAGCACAAAAGGATTGTTATAAAATGAAGGGAATGAAATACTGGATGATAGCCGCTGTCGTAATCATACTGGCAGCATGTAGTAATGATACGGAACATAAGTTGGAAGGCAAATGGCAATTACAGCAAGTGGAAGCGAATGGAGAGGTGATACAGGCTGATACGGTATTTTATAATTTTCAGAATATATTGTTTATGTATCAGGTATATCTTGCTGATATTGACTCCGTTTATGGTCAATATGGTTTTAATAAACTGGAAGATGAGACAACGTTGACGTTGGAGTTGGCGGATGATCCAGGACCAGCAGTAAATTATTTGCCTCGTACCGATTGGAGTTCAAAAATACGTACATTTACTATTGAAAAGTTAAGTGGAAAGCAGTTGATTTTGAATAGTGAAGGTAAAAGATATATATTCAGGAAATTCTAATAATAGCATAAAAAAACAGGACTATTTATTATTCTATACACAATGTAGAAATAAGCAGTCCTGTTTTTTTATGCTATTATTAGAATCTTATTTATCAATAATCAGATCGGATATTTCAGCTTTCACTTCGCGAATTAGATCTTTTGGTGCGATTTGAACCTGTAATCCCCGCTGTCCGGCACTAATATATATATTGTCATATTCTTCTGCCGTTTGATGAATATAAGTAGGAAAATGTTTCTTCATTCCGATAGGAGAGCATCCTCCCCGGATGTAACCTGTCAAAGGTAACAGTTCTTTTACCGGAATCATTTCGCATTTCTTATTTCCGGAGACTTTTGCCGCCTTTTTCAGATCTACTTCATCAGCCCCGGGAATTACACAGACAAAATATCCGCTTTTATCTCCATGAAGGATCAGAGTTTTGAATACCTGTTCAACATTCTCACCTAATTGCTCTGCCACATGGATAGCGCTTAAATCATTCTCATCCACTTCATAAGGAACCAACTGATAAGATATTTTGACTTTATCCAACAGTCTGGCTACATTCGTTTTATTTACTTTCATATCATAATCCTTTCATAGATAACTGAACCCGTTTGCGAACTAAATCTACGCTCAGAACCTTTACCTTAACATGTTGGTGAATAGATACGACCTGTGTCGGATCACTGATAAACCGGTCTGCCAGTTCTGAGATATGAACTAATCCGTTTTCTTTTATACCGACATCGACAAAACATCCAAAGTTCGTAATATTGGTTACGATTCCCGGTAAGACAAGTCCTTCTTTCAGGTCCTCTATTGTTTTCACTGTCGGATCGAAAGAAAATACCTGAATGGCCTGACGCGGGTCACGGCCTGGCTTATCCAACTCCTCCATAATATCGAGCAGGGTCGGCATACCGACTTTATCCGTGATATACAGTTTCAGATCCAGCTTTTTCTTTAATTCTTTATTTGTGATTAGTTCCTCTACTGTACATTTCAAATCCTTGGCCATTTTTTCTACAATCGGATAGCTTTCCGGATGCACGGCCGAATTGTCGAGTGGAGTTTTTCCTCCCTGTATACGGAGAAATCCGGCACTTTGTTCGAATGCTTTTTCACCCATACGGGGAACTTTCAGTAATTCACGTCTGGATTGGAAAGGACCGTGTTCTGCCCGGTAATCGACAATGTTCTGTGCCAGTGTCGGACCCAGACCGGAAATATAGGTAAGCAAATGCTTACTGGCTGTATTTACATTGACACCAACCATATTCACGCAACTTTCTACCGTTTGATCCAGACTTTTCTTTAGAGCTGTCTGATCCACATCGTGTTGATACTGGCCGACACCGATACTCTTAGGATCGATCTTTACCAGTTCGGCCAACGGATCCATCAGCCGGCGTCCGATGCTGACTGCTCCCCGGACCGTTACATCGTATTCAGGGAACTCGTCCCGGGCAACTTTCGATGCAGAATAGATGGATGCTCCGTTTTCGCTGACAACAAACACCTGTACTTTTCGCTCATAGCGAATATTTGTAATGAATTGTTCTGTTTCACGGCTGGCTGTCCCGTTACCGATAGCAATAGCATCGATTGCATAGGTTGATACCAATTGAGATACCTTGGCTGCAGCTTTGCTTTTTTCATTCTGTGGCGGGTGGGGATAGATCGCTTCGTTATGTAATAAATTACCTTGCGCATCCAGGCATACTAACTTACATCCGGTGCGATATCCCGGATCGACTCCCAGTACTCGCTTTTGCCCTAATGGTGGAGCTAATAACAGTTGGCGTAGATTTTCTGCAAAAACACGGATAGCTTCTTCATCCGCTTTTGTTTTACTCAAATTAGCATATTCCGTTTCAATGGAAGGTTTCAAAAGACGTTTGAAAGAATCATCGACAGCATTGGCAACCTGGTCTGAGACTTCGTTGTTCCCTTTTACGAACCGTCTTTTTAACCGGTCGAGGGTCGTATCGACGTCCGGAGAGATGCTGACTCTGAGAATACCTTCGGCTTCTCCGCGGCGGAGAGCCAGCAAGCGGTGGGAACTACATCGATTCAACGGTTCGCTGAAATCGAAATAATCCCGGTATTTAGCTCCTTCTTCCTCTTTCCCTTTGATTACTTTGGAAGAAATGATCCCTGTATGGGCAAAAGAATTACGTACGGCATTACGTGCCCCTTCATTCTCATTCACCCATTCGGCGATAATATCACGTGCACCCTGTAAGGCTTCAGCCGCATTTTTAACTTCTCCCTTGATAAAGTTTTTAACCCGATCCAATAGGTTAGACTCATTTTGTATCATGATAATCTTGGCAAGAGGCTCTAAACCTTTCTTGCGTGCAATCTCTGCTTTAGTCACTCGCTTCGGTTTGTAAGGCAGGTAAAGATCTTCTATTTCTGTACTATCCCAGGATTCTTCGATACGTTTTTTAAGTTCGGGAGTTAACTTTCCCTGTTCTTCTATAGAGCTTAATATGGAATTTTTTCTCTTTTGGATCTCTGTTAATTTATCCAGTTGATCTTTGATGTTCCCGATCTGAACTTCGTCCAGCCCTCCGGTAACTTCCTTTCTGTAACGGCTGATAAACGGTATTGTAGCCCCTTCGTTAAGTAAACCTATCGTTCTTTCAACCTGCCCGGCCGAAATATTTAGGGAACGGGAGATAAGTGAATGGAATAATGTCATCATATTTCTTTCATTTCAATTTCTATTCTACAAAGATAATCTTTTGCTGTCTATTTTACTTTTTGCGGGAAGTTCTTTCTTTTATTATTTGTCACTCTCGTTTATTTTCAACACTTTTGTGGAATAATAAATTAGTGGCTATGGAACTTTCTTATTTGGATGAAAATGCATTGGAGCAGAAATATAAGGATTTATCCGGGTTATTATCGAATATAGTGAATTCAGTGCCAATGTATTTCTTTGTCAAGGATACCGGTGATGATTTCCGTTATGTTTATTCCAGCCCGATGATGAATCAGATATATGGCCGTTTTCACAATGATGTTGTTGGAAAAACGGACTTTGATCTGTTTATGGATCCTGTAGCTGCACAGTCTTTCAGGGATATGGACGAGAAAGTCCTTCAGACAGGTGAAATGCAACGTTTTGTAGAACAAATACTCGATCCGAGAGGTGTATTGCGGTCTTTGGATACTATGAAACTACTTGTTCCCCGCGAAGGCAAATCTCCTTATTTATTAGGTATGTCGTGGGATATCACCAAACAGCGGCAAATAGAAGAAGAATTACATGAAAATAATAAAAGATTGGCTTTGTCTTGCATGGCCGGTCGTATTTATCCCTGGATATGGGATGTGGTGAATGAAACGGCCGAGTTGTCTCATGTGGAGAACGGAGAAATGATTCATGCCTATATATCCCATGAAAGTTTTACGGAAAAGATACATCCGGACGATCAACAAATGTACCGGGATGTTGTAAATGCATTTGCCCAGGGGAAAATAGAGTCTTTGCGCCTAAGCTTTCGTTGCCGGTATTTTTCCGAAGAATATATTTGGCTGGAAAAGATCGGAGAAGTTTACGAATATGGAAAAGACGGAAAACCATTGAAAGCGATCGGTATTTTGAGGGATATTACGATAGATAAACGCCATGAAGCAGATATACAGGCTAAACGATTGGCAGAAGAAAGCAACCGGATGAAATCGGCTTTCATAGCCAACATGAGCCATGAAATACGGACACCTTTAAATGCAATCGTAGGTTTTTCGACCTTGATGGCACAGGCGGAAACAGAAGAAGACAAACAGGAATACCTTAAGATCATCGAAACGAGTAATGAATTTCTGTTACAGTTGATCGATGATATTCTGGATATTTCCAAAATCGAATCGGGAAAACTGGAGTTCATTTATACAGGCTTTAGCCTGAATGAGATCTTTAAGCCACAGGAACAGGCTTTTTTGCGCCGGGTGAATCCTGGAGTAGAGGTTATTTTTGAAAATGACGGAACCAATTATAGTATTATTTCTGAAAAGACAAGACTGACACAAGTTCTGACGAATTTTTTGTCTAATGCCATAAAATTTACATCGACAGGTACTATCAGATTCGGTTATCGTCTGACGGATAATGGTATTTATGGTTATGTCAGTGATACGGGAACAGGAATAAAAAAGGAAGACCAAGACACTATTTTCGATCGGTTTGTTAAACTGGATCGTTTTAAGCAAGGGACAGGTCTCGGTTTGTCTATCTGCAAAACTATTATAACGATGTTGAATGGTGAGATCGGAGTAGATTCGGAGGAAGATGCCGGAGCTACATTCTGGTTTACAATACCCTGCGACCCTGCAAAGATCAATTGACAGTTTGTAACCGGATAATTACGGAAGCAAGGCGGTCTATTTCTTCCTGATCATGGGAGGTGAAAATAATGGTCTGCTTTTGATCTGTTTGTCGTGCGATCATCCGATCGATAATACGAATAGTTAGGGCTTTATCCAATCCTTTAAATGGCTCATCGAGAAGCATGATTGCAGAAGGATATGCCAGGGCGCGGGCAAGAGCGACACGTTGTTGTTGTCCGTAACTGAGTTCATTTGGATAACGGTCGCGAAATGCTTCCATTTCAACGATTTCTAATGTTTTCCGGGCTTTCTCTTCTGAATAGGAATGGTTGTAGGCAGAAGCTAACGGTAGACATATATTTTGCATCACTGTCAAATGGGATAAAAGTTCAGGTTCCTGGAAAACAACGGAGAATATTTGCTCTTTATTGGATGATATTTCTCCCTTGGTCGGTTTCAATGAACCGTCCAGTAGATTCAGTAAAGTAGTCTTGCCACTGCCGGAAGGAGCTTTTATTCCATAAATGATACCGGGTTCAAAAGTATATGAGAAATGGGATAATACTTTTATATCGGTATATTGAAAAGTAACGTCTGTCATTTTTATCGGATAAATGACGGAGGTATAATTTTTCTCTGACGTTGTATTACTAAATCGTATATTCCATTTAATATGTGATAACCGGTTGATCCCCCTATCGAAAAGGAAGCTTATCAGAATGGCTATAATAGTCCAGGCAATCAATTCCGGAACCGATATAAATAGCTGGGCACGTTTCATTTCGCCGCCGATACCGAAGGCACATTGAGAAAGGACTTCACCCATAATGATTGCACGCCAACCGAATCCGATAGCAGAGACAAGTCCGCTGAATAGGAATGGTTTGAGTTGGGGATAATAAATATGTATCAGTTTGTTTTTGCGACTAATCCTGAATTGACTTGCCATTAAGGAAAGTCCGGGCTTCAGATTGATAATACCTTTTGTCAGGTTTTCCGCCAACAGAGGAAACATAGTCAAAAAAGCGATCATCAATGGGATTCCTTCCGGATCAAGAAAGATCAAAGCTAATAATATGAATGAAATAACAGGAACAGACCTCATGATCGTCAGTAGCGGCCGGAATAATTCATAAAGTAATTCGTAGCGGGCAAACAAAAATGCAGCTAGTATTGCAGCAGCTAACGACAGCAATATACCGGATATTCCACGTAAAACCGTCGCAAAGATACTTTTATAAAAAGTATCGGTGGCAAACAACTGAAATAAGGCTTTTATAAGATCAGGAACGGACGGTATCAATTCCGGCTGATTCATGTAGGAAGCAGTCAGTTGCCAGAGTAGCAATAACAAACATATGGATATAAATGAGATAAGTCCTTTTTTCATTGTTTTTCAGGCATGAAACCATCATTCGGAACTTTTCCGCCTATGGCTTTCGGTTCATATTTTTCTATCAGACGAAGAAAATCGAGAATACTTCTTTTAGCTTCTTTTGTCGATAGATATTTAATCTGGCATCTCTCTATGCTTTCCGGGGTCAGTGATCCAGGCACAAATATATTCCGGTTTTCAAGAATCTTTATTGCCTGCTCCGGTTGGTTGACAGCAAACTGGCAGGATTCATCTAGTAAACTGTCAAGTATTGTACTTTTCCCTTGCAAAGAAGGAGCATATACAATGGCGGTTTGAGCGAATCCGGGAGAAGTTCTATCCGGATTGTTCAGGCTTGATTTTATATATAATGTACTGTCTTTGCGGAGAATCAAACTTAAAAATGGTTCGGCCATTACAGCTGTTCGGATTTGTCCGCTAAGTAATCCCTGGCTTATTTCCTGGGGAGTGGAAAAAGAATAGTTCAAAGAATAAGTGAGTCCTTTTTGTTCGAGATAATAACGGGTTAATATATCAGGAGTAGTACCTGCACCAAAAATATGCAAAGTGTTTGTTCCCTGGGATGGAGCATTATATCCTTTCTTTTCGACAATATACAAGTTACCCCAAACCGGACATCCAAGCAGGGAATACTTCAAACCTTTATTATACAGGTTTGCTGCATTTATCATGGGAAGTGCAGCCAGATCCGCTTCACCCTTTATCAATAAAGCCTGCATTTGTTCCGGAGAATCCACTATATCGACTGATAACCGTTTACTATCTATCTCCGGAGAATCTTCAATCATCTTTGCAAATGCTATAACAGAGGGACCTCGAAGAACAGCTACATGGAATACATTATTCTCCTTTTTTCCTCTATTACAACTGCATAATATCAGCAGGAACAGACAAAAGTATTTGATCATCTTTTTCATTTGCCGCCTATCCATCTGCTGCGTTTCCATTTCATATCGACCGGCATTAAATGAGTTGTGCTTCTGATCTGTAGATCCTTTTCATATATGGTCTTTTCAACCACCATATTCCATCCTTTCTTTAGGTTAAGGTCATATGTCATGGCATGATCCCACCAGTCTTTGCCTGACCCTGTTATTGTTACTGCGCGGTCACAATATATATATTGCAGCTGGTACTCGATATTTGCTGCCTCATAACTCATATACAGAAATCCGAAAACACGCGTCGAATCGGGCATGTCAGTGGCGATCTCAACGAACGAAATAGTCTTTGCATTAGTGTCACTTATCACGAATCCTGACGGAATGTCGGATGCGATGTTGCTCATAAGTTCTTGGGGAGGATTTTCTGGCAGGATCAGTTTTGTTCCGTTTTCATCGAACGGTACTTTCAGCATGATACGCGTGTCATTACCCTGAGGATCGATAGGGGAACCGATTCCGCCGAAACCATGGAATCTCGCTACGAAAGCCACCTCCGAAATAGCCTCTTTATAAGGCGCGTTATCGACATCGGATATATTGATCTCTGTAGTCAATCCGACTGTTTCATATTCTTCTGTAATGGATTCTTCATTTTTGTCACATGCTTGAAATAACAATGCCAGCAGAGAGAAGCCGGTAATCAAATACTTTCTCATATAGTTTGTTTTAGAGAAACAAAGATATGAATAAACTTCTTTGGATAGATAAATATCTGAACTATTCCATCCTGGCGGTCTATAAAAAATTAAAGCCTGTCTCACGACAAGCCCTAACCAACTTTGTTAACCTTAAATCTAATACTATTATGAAAAAACCACGGTACAAATGTACGGATCTTTCCATAAGTAGCAATAGTTAAAATGCTAATATGTGTTTTCTAACATGTAATAAATACTAATCTATTCCATATTATATGTTATTAGCTTTCTCCTGTGTCATCAAACTGACTATAACAATAGCCATAACCGATAACGGAAGCGCAAACAGAATAGGGTCTATTGCAAACCAAGGGTACACATCGATCAGTACATCTTTTCCTGTCAATGTTTTGCACAAACCAACAGCACCTGCTTCAGCTTTATGGAGGAACAACATAGCAAACATACTTGCCAATGCTCCAGTCCATAGACTTGCTATAGCTCCTTGTTTAGTCGCTTTTTTCCAATACAAAGCACAGAAATAGGCAGGAAGGAATGTGACTGCACAAACTCCCATAAATAAGGCCGTACCTCTGGCGATTATACCTGCACTCAATGTATAACAAATGATATAACTCAACAATATGGAACATAATACACCGATACGGACTCCTAATGTTGAATTTGTATTTTTACGACGTCCCAGGTTCGGAAATGCATCTGCTCCGAACGCAGCTCCCATGGTATGGAATTGTGCACTTAATGTAGACATACTGGCTGACAAGATGCACAACATGAAAACTGCCCCGAACCATTCCGGCATTGCACGGTCTATAAATAATGGAATAATTTTATCCATATCCTTTATAGCTTCGGAAGCAACGACGCCCTCAGTCTTCATAAAAAATAAATTGGATAATGCTCCGACATGGTAGATTGCTCCTACAGTCACGATCAAGAATACACAGCCGATAAGCACCCCGCGATTCAGTTGTTTGGTGCTTTCCACCATCATAAAACGTACAACCAATTGAGGCTGTGCCAAACAACCGATCCCAACCCCTAAAATAAGTGAAGTGACCAAGGTATACCATTGGGGAGAACCGGTAACGGGCATAGCCGTCCATCCCTGATGTCCCAGTTCCTTGAATCGGTCGGGAACGAGAGGTGCAATCTCTGTCAGTTTATGATTTGCTTCGATGAATCCAATATCCATTACATGGTAAAACCAAAATAAAAGGAATAACATGCAACCGAACATGATAACTGCTTGTAAAGCATCTGTATACAAAACACCTTTGATACCTCCGGTAATTACATAAGCCGCAACGATCAGTGTGAATATTAATAGTGCCAGATGCAGGTCGATATGAAACATCTGCTCAATAAAGACAGCTCCACCTTTCATTACGACAGCTGCATATAATGGCATTCCGATAAATATGACCGTAGCAATAAATATCTGAATACTACGTGAATTATAATGCATCCCTAATAATTGCGGAAATGTACGTGCATTATGTTCTTCTCCCAGCTTTCGTGTTTTTCTGCCAAAGAATATGAAGGCTACGACTACTCCCATAAACATATTCAACAGGCATAACCATTGAATACCCATACCGAAAGTAGCAGCAACACCGCCAAAACCAACAATGGCGGAAGCGGAAATAAATGTAGCCCCATAAGAGAGAGCCATGACGATGGGGTTGACTTTTCTTCCCCCTAATAAGTAATCACTGGCATTTTTTGTCTGTTTATATCCTATATAGCCTAACCAGGCAATAACGAACATGTAAACGATAACAATAATTCCAAGGGTAAGGGTACTCATTTATCAGATTGTTTAGGGTTATCACTTTCTTTATCTCCTTTATTCCAATAGGCAATTCCGAACCATAAAGAAAAAATTAAACACACGAAGGCTAACAGGTAGGCTAACCAGATACCGGGGTCTTCTATTCCGAACATTTGTTATTTGTTTTAGGGTAGAGAGGCTGTATAGGCCTCTCCACGATAAATAATATTATAGTTTCATCAAGTCACTTTCGCAAATATATTCCAGATTCTGACGGCGGATCACTTCACGGGCTGCTTCCCGGTTATTTGTTCGCAGAATCAGGATGGATTTGTCGTTTATAGAGAAGCAATACATATATTCGATACTTAAACCGGCTTTTGTAAAGTGTGTCAGTGTCTCAGCAAAACTTCCGGCACAGGAGTTTGTGACAATTGCCAGTACATCTGTAAGATTTGCACTTACATTATTATTTTTCAGTATCTTATATGCTTTTTGCGGATCGCTTACAATAATGCGTAGAATACCATATTCAGACGTATCCGCAACTGTAGCAGCAATGATCCGTATCTTTTCTTCAGCGAGCAAAGCCAGGATTTCACTAAGTTTTCCGTATTTATTCTCCAGGAAAATAGAAATTTGATTTACTGTCATAGCTGTATCTTTTTATTTGTTGAACAATCGTTTTAACAGAACTTACGTAAGTCTTTTACCCTTACGGCCTTACCTTCCTGTGTCGGTAATGAGCCTTTGGCTACCAGCTTCAGACGGGGGGTCAATAGCAACTCATCTTTCAACTGTCTTGTGATATCTTTTGCAAGACGTTGAAGTACGCTGTAATCGTCTGTGAACAGGTCGCTTAATTCCACTTCGATCAACATTTCGTCGCTATTATTTACAGTCTCAAGGGTGATCAAGTAATTACTACCTAATTCTTTGAACTGCATCAATATCTTTTCGATCTGGATCGGGAAGAGGTTGACACCTTTCAGGATGATCATATCGTCGCTGCGTCCTTTGAAACGAGCCAGACGTTTATGAGTTCTTCCGCAGGCACATTCACCGGGTATAATGCAGGTCAGGTCACGGGTACGATAGCGCAGCAATGGCATGGCTTCACGATTGATCGTTGTCAATACCAGTTCGCCGACTTCTCCTTCGGGTACAGGTTGCAATGTCTGGGGATCGACTATTTCGACAATCGTATAATCTTCCCAAATGTGCAGACCATTTTGTTCCGTACATTCAAATGCAACTCCGGGACCATTCATTTCTGACATACCGAAACAGTTATATGCCTTTACGCCTAACAATTGTTCGATGCGTTTGCGCTGTTCTTCAGAGTGAGGTTCGGCACCGATGCAAACGGTATGTAGTTTGGTGTCTTTTCGCGGATCAAGCCCGATCTCATACATAACTTCAGCTAAACGGGTTGCATAGCTCGGTATAATATGCAGGCAGGTTGTTCCGAAGTCGGTAATGAATTTGATCTGTCGTTTCGAATTACCGGCAGCAGCGGGAACGGTCAATGCCCCAAGTCTTTCAGCACCGTATTGAAATCCCAGACCACCGGTGAACATACCGTATCCGGAAGTGTTCTGAAAAACATCCGTATCGCGTAAACCGACCATGTACATGCAGCGTGCTACCTGATTGGCCCATTGGTCCAGGTCTTTTGCCGAATGTAAAACAACGGTAGGATTACCGGTTGTACCGCTCGAGGAATGCACTCTTACACAATCCTTGAGGGGAATGGCTGCCATTCCAAACGGGTAATTATTACGCAAGTCATCTTTCGTTGTGAAAGGAATTTTTTGCAGGTCATCCAATGACTGGATACTGTCTGCCGTTATACCGTTGTCTTTGAGTACTTTACTGTAGAAAGGGGAGTGTCCGGCTAATTCTATTGTTTGTTTCAGTCGCTCTAACTGTAGTTTATTCAGTTCGTCACGACTCATCGTCTCAATATCTTTCTGCCAATACATCATAGCTTTTTCGTATTATATTGTGTTTAATTCATGAAATTAGACTGCAAATGTATCTTTTATTTTGGATTAGAGCAGCATTTTATATTAAAATTATAAGGATAGAGTAATTAAATAGATGTTTTTCAAGGATCATTGAAAAATATATTTACATTTGCTATTCGATACAATCAAATCAAATTTATACACAAGCCTTAAAATCTAAGAAATGGATGTATATGAAAATTTTTCAAGGGAAGAATTGATTCAACGAATAAAGGAACTCGAAACAAATCTATCTCAATCTGCAATGAATAATGCGGATATGGAAGAAATGAGTGAAAATCTTGCCAATCAGCGTAAGATTAATTTCCTGAATATATTAATGAATACAATTCTGTCGAATGTTTTTGTTGCGATTAGTGTAAAAGATATTTTCGATGGATTCAAATACATCTATTTTAACCAGGCAGCAGAGGATTTTACCGGGGTAAATGCTTCTGACGTGTTAGGTAAAACGGATTTTGAACTTTATCCGGACCCGCGGAGAGCCCATGAAATCAGGACGGAGGATTATTCCACGATAAAAAATGGAAGAACTCATAAGATAATGGTAGAATATGAGAAACCGAATGGCGACATCCGGATTGTAAATACAATTCGTTTGTTGATAACCAATCCGGACCCGGGGGCTTCTCCGTTGCTGTTAGTGATGTTATGGGACGTTACCGAACAACGCCAGAATGAACTCGACCTGATTAAAGCACGTGAAGCCGACAAAATGAAAAATGCTTTCATTGCTAATATGAGCCATGAGATACGTACCCCGTTGAATGCGATCGTTGGCTTCTCCAGATTGATCACAGAAACCGATAATGACAGTGAACAGCAGGAATATCTTACTATTATTGATAACAACAGCAGTCTGTTACTCCAGTTGATCAATGATATTCTGGATTTTGCGAAAATAGAATCAGGAACATTGAATTATAATATTTCGTATGTCGACCTGAAAGATATTTGCCATGAGGTATATGTATCCCAGTCGCTGAAGATGACTTCAGATGTCGCTCTGCTGTATAATGGAGATATGTTACCTTCGGTTCGGTTGCAGACTGATGCACAGCGTGTCGAACAGGTGCTTCTGAATCTTCTGTCGAATGCGATAAAATGTACGAATCAGGGTTTTATCTCATTGTCTTATAAATTGGAAGACGGCTTTGTACGTGTTTCTGTGACAGATACCGGAATAGGTATCGCCAGAGAAAAGCAAAATGCTATTTTTGACCGTTTTGTGAAACTGGATGAATTCAGGCAAGGAACAGGCTTGGGATTATCTATTTGTAAAATGATCATAGAAAAGTTAGGAGGAGAAATAGGAGTGGAATCAGAACAAGGGAAAGGTTCTTGTTTTTGGTTTACCCTGCCGTTGAGTGTTCCGTTGGTATTTCCGAATGAAGAAGATGATAATATATCCGATAATATTCCGGAAGCATTACCCGGGCAATATACACTGTTGGTTGCAGAAGATGTATTGGAAAATTACCTTTTGTTACAAGCCGTTTTAAAGCAACAATATCGTTTGATCTATGCTACGAATGGACGACAAGCTGTACAAATGTTTAAAAAGTATGAACCGGATTTGATTTTAATGGATATAAAAATGCCTGTCATGGATGGGTTTGCAGCGACTCGTGAGATCAGGGAACTATCTTCGGATGTCCCCGTAATGGCTCTTTCTGCTTTTGCCTATGATAAGGAAAAAGAGAAAGCGAAAGAATGTCATTTCAATGACTATCTTGTAAAACCGGTCGATATTCCATTATTGAAGTATAAGATCAAATATTATCTGAATAAAAATAAAAAATAAGCGTTATGAAAGAAGCATTTATATTCCTGGCAACAGGATTTGAAGAAATTGAGGCACTAGGCACAGCCGATATATTACGCAGAGGTGGTGTCAGGACTACTACTGTCTCTATCGATGGAAATATGCGAGTTATGGGAGCACATAATATTCCGGTAATTGCCGATTATGTGTTTGAAGATGCCGATTACAGTACGGCGGATGCCTTGATCCTTCCGGGGGGAATACCGGGAAGTAACCATCTGAATACTTGTACCCGATTGAAAGAATTGGTAATGGAGAAGTATAAAGAGGATAAAATACTGGCAGCAATATGTGCCGGTCCTATGGTTCTCGGGGGACTTGGGTTATTGAAAGGACGTAAAGCAACCTGTTTCCCTTATTTTGAACCGACAATGATCGGAGCAATCCCTACAGAGAACGGAGTGGAGCAAGATGGAAATATCATTACCTGCAAAGGTCCGGGATTTGTGTTTGATTTTGGTTTGACTATTCTCCGGGAGCTTCGTGACGAAGAAATTGCCCAGGAGGTTGCTGCAGCACTGTTGGTCAATTATAGGTGAATTTTCTTACCTTTGGTCTGTTGAACCAATAAATAAGGAAAGAGAATGAACGATCCGGTATATTTATATAGGGGAGAAGTCTTTTACTTTAAGGCTTCTCCTTTGGATACAGATGATTTTTATTGTTATTTTCCCGATGGACTTCTGGTAGTTTCTCAGGGAAAGATCATAGAGACTGGTACATATCAAGATATAAAAGACCGTTATCCGGAAACCTCTATTACGGATTATTCCGGTAAACTATTGATGCCGGGGCTGATTGATTCGCATGTCCATTATCCGCAGTCGGAAATGATTGGCATGTATGGCAGGCAGTTGCTCGACTGGCTGAACGAATATACTTATCCTACGGAAGAGGCTTTCAGCAATCCTGAATATGCAGAACGAGTCGCTCGTTTTTTTGTAAATGAACTTTTCCGCAATGGTACGACTACTTGTATGGCTTATGCTACTGTACATAAAGAGTCTGTCGATGCACTTTTTTCCGTGGCTTCCGGTTATAATATGCAAATGCTAACCGGTAAAGTATTGATGAACCGCAATGCACCTCAGGAATTGATGGATACGGAAGAAAGCGGAGAATCGGATAGCCGGAAACTAATCGAGGCCTGGCATAAGAGAGGACGTAATTTGTACGTGATCACTCCCCGTTTTTCTATTACTTCTACTCATGGTCAATTGATCAGTGCCGCCCGTTTACATGAAGAATATCCGGATACTTATGTCCAGACCCATCTTTCTGAAAATAAGAATGAGATAGATTCGACACTTTCTTTATCTCCGGAATGTACTGATTATTTAGAGGTGTATGAACGTGCCGGACTGGTAACCGAACGTACTGTGTTCGGTCATTGCATCCATCTTTCCGATTCGGAATGCCGGCGGATGGCTGAAGCCGGAGCGATAATAGCTCATTGTCCGACCTCAAACTTGTTTCTGGGAAGCGGTTTGTTTGATATGCAACAGGCTAACCGGATCAATATCCGGACAACATTGGCTACAGATGTAGGTGGCGGTACTTCTTTCTCCCTATTCCGCACTATGGGGGAAGCCTATAAAGTACAACAACTGAATGGTTATTCCATGCCCGTTTTCGAATCATTATATAAATGTACGCGCGGTACGGCTAAAGCATTGAAACTGGATGATAAGATCGGTAGTTTTGAGCAAGGAAGAGAGGCCGATTTTATTGTTGTAGACTATGCGGTTACACCTTCTCAGCAAATACGAAAAGAATATCTGGAACGTAATGGCAAGTGGGACCTGGAAAACAAACTGTTCGGTATCCAGACTTTGGGAGATGACCGCAATATTCTGGCCACTTATGTGGCGGGAAATAGGGTTTACCTGTCAGATTCGGGCAATCATCAGGAAACAGGTATGTAAAACAACTGTAATGACAATCCAGAGGCGTTCGGCTGTAGCCGGACGCAATCTTAAAAAACGATATTCCAACCCACCGTGCTTACAGGCTGAAAGACAATCGCCGCAATAAGTACAGGTGTAGCCTATCTTTCCCTTTTCGATATTTTCTTTATGTAATGCATCATATTTACAGGCTTTCAGGCAAGCCATGCAATGTGTACAGTTCATATTGAGCCTGACCCGGAAAGGAGAGAGCTTCTTCATAAAAGAAACCAATGTTCCTATCGGACAATAGCTGCTGCAATGGATCATTTTTTTCTTCTTCCGTGAAAGTGTCAGCATGATTCCCAATCCGATGATCCCGACAATCAGTCCGGCAATCGTAGCCAGCCATCCAGTTGCCCCGAATAACCGTAATGCAATAGCCCCTGCTATTACTATAAAAAATACACTGTAGCGCAATTGCTTATGATAATGGAAAACATTCTTTTCTGTCTTCCCTTTTGCGTTCCACGCATCAAATGCCCCGAAATAACAAAGCTGGCTGCACCAGGCTGGTCCCGAAAGCAGCAATGTACTCAGGAAAAGTATAGGCATAAACAAACCTTCCAACCGGAAAAGCGGACCGGCCAGTATAATTGCCGGGACGGGTAAATGCAGCTTTCCGGTCATCAGGAAGACGGAATCGACAGTTATGCCTAAGAGTAACTGACCGAAAAAAACAATGGAAAAAAGTAACCAGGCCCGGAGTCGCCATTTGGGACGTTCTTTCCGGTCCTGCATTTTATAACTGAGCAGTGCCCCGTAAATGACAGCAATGCCGACCTGTATCCATCCTGCGGATGGCACAAATCTATCCAATAGCAGTAATGGTTTGTTTGGAACGACCTGAACAATCGTCAATATAACAGCAATTAGTATTGCCGTTATAGCTGAAATATAGAGAAACTGTTTATTCATCTCTTAACGTACTTTGTAGCAGTGCTGGTCTGAAAATTATTATTTGTCGTTGATCAAATAATCGTTTCCATAATATTGAGTTATGTATTACTATTTCCACAAAGATACTTTTTTATCCTCTAAATACATATTGTAAGAATGTAATAATAGATAAGTAGATTCTGAATTATGAATGACTGTATCAGAAAATCATCATTTATGTAACTTGTTCTATTCTAAATTATTGATTGTAAGAGTCTTTGAATATTAATATGACTAGAAAAAACGATCGTTTATTTTAGTCTACAAAACTAGACTATTTTTCTTATATAAACAAATTTTATGAATATTATTTAGGGCTTATATTTCATACTTTAAGGTTGAATATATCTAAAAACATCTTATAAGGCCAGAATGACTAGAAAAAACGATCGTTTTTTCTAGTCATTCTGATTTTATACACAATGTTCAAAAAGCATTGGTGAGAGTTTACAAAATATTATTAATCACGTTAATACGCAAGAAAAATCATGGAGAAAGAACAAAAAACAAAGAGTGAATGTAACCTTATTCTAAGTGAATAGAGATGAGTTTTACGGTGTTTAACAGAAAAATTAAAAGTATGACAAACAGAATTAACCTATTTCGGGGTCTGATAAAGCCTCATGAAATGAATTATCTGAAAGTAGGAGGAGTCAGTGCCCTGCTATTATGTATGTCGCCGCAATTCATCATGGCTGAAGCCAATGACAATGCAGCTGTAACTATCACCCAACAAAAAGAACATCTTGTAACAGGTACGATTACAGATGATGTGGGTGAACCTCTTATCGGAGTGAATGTGAAGATCAAAGATTCTACAGTTGGGACAATAACCGATGCCGATGGTAAATTTACTATTAATGCCCCTGTGGGCAGTCAATTGGAAATTTCCTACATAGGCTATAAAACCCAAATAGTCACTGTAGGAGAAGCACCGGTCAAACTGAAATTGAAAGAAGACTCACAGGCATTGGATGAAGTGATTGTCGTTGGTTATGGTACGACCTCTACCCGCAAAATGGTAGGAGCTGTTACAGCTATGAAGACAGATAAAATCGACCAGTTACCTTTCACTAATACAGCTTCAGCATTGCAGGGGCGTACGCCTGGTGTGATCGTTCAGCAGGGAGGAGCCGAACCCGGATCTACTCCGACTATTTCTATCCGTGGCGGTGGCACGCCTCTCTATGTTATTGACGGTGTAATACGTGAAGCACAGGATTTTAACAGTTTAAACTCTTCTGATATTGAAAAGATCAGTATATTGAAAGATGCTAGTGCAACAGCTGTATATGGGGCCCGTGCCGGTAATGGTATCATCATGGTACAAACTAAAAGAGGTAAAGAAGGACAAACTAAGATCGAATATACGGGAGGTATAGACTTCAGTTCACCTACCGTTTTGCCGTCGAGGGTAAATACAGCGGAATATACAGGGGCTACCAACCAGGCTGCGGCTTACGATGGCATTGATCCGGTATATCCGGCAGATGTTATTGCGACCCTACCGGATACCGATTGGCAAAAACTGGCATTGAAAAACAATGCGATCCAGCAACGTCATACCTTATCCTTCTCTGGAGTGAAGAATGGCGTCAACTATTATACGGCTATGGGTATCCTGGATCAGGGTTCCTTGTTCAGAGAAAGTCATAATGATACTTATACCCGCTATAATCTGCGCAGTAACGTATCGACGACATTCGATCCGATCGGGTTGGAGGTTGGAGTGAATATCGATGGTGCCTGGGAAAGAAAGCATCCGACCATCAAAGGAAGTTATGCTGTATGGCGTGATATCAATGCGGCAAAACCGACTATTGAGGCTTACAATCCTGATGGTACTTTAAGTGCTTTGTCATTACATCCGCTGGCTTACCTCGATAAACGTTCGGGTTACAATAATAATGATGATAAATATGCAAACGTACAAGTTTATGCCAATTGGGCGGTTCCGTTCGTAAAAGGATTAAAGGCCGGATTCATTGGTAACTTCCGTATATCGGATTATAACTCGAAATCGTTCAATGCCAATGCACCCCAATATACCAGTGACGGAACGCTGGTCCCTAAAGATTTCCGCTCGCTTCAGATGTCTAATTCATGGGGATGGCGTAACTCGTTTGATGTGAATGTGCAATACGGTAAAACATTCGGTAAACATAACTTTGAGGTACAGGGTGTTTATTCTTTCCAGCAAACATTCGATGAGAACTTCTGGGGATACCGTGAAGGCTTTATTTCTTCTGACTTTGACCAGTTATTCGCCGGTGATGCCTCTACCCAGCAAAACTCAGGCTTTGCAGAAAAGAGTGCCCGTGTCGGTTATGTTGGCCGTGTGAAATATGATTATGCGGGTAAATACCTGTTTGAAGGTAATTTCCGTGTAGACGGTTCCGACAATTTCGCCAAAGGTTCCCGTTACGGATTTTTCCCGTCAGCCGCATTGGCCTGGGTTGTTTCAGAAGAAGGGTTTATGAAGGAACTGAATGAGAGGAATATACTTAATTTCTTTAAGATCAGGGCTTCTTTTGGTCAGGTAGGTTTGGAAGGACTGGAAGGATTGTCCGGTGACGATTACCGGAACATGCGTTTCAGGTATGTTCCTGCTTATAGTTTTAACTCAAAAGGATATGTTGTCGATGGTAAGTTTGTCTCCAGTTTCTCGGAAGGACCGTTGGTTTCAAACGATTTAAGTTGGTATACTAAAGATGTGTGGGATATTGGTGTCGACTTGTCTACCTTGCAGAATCGGCTGTCGGCTTCATTCGACTATTTCTACTATCGTACCAAGGGATATCTGATCTCTCCTCAGAACAGATATACAACACCTCTGGGTAAAGACTTGCCGCAGGTAAAATCGGAAAGCGTGCATCGCCGTGCCGGTTTTGAGTTGAATTTGCGCTGGAAAGATTCCTATAATGATTTCCATTATGAAGTCGGCTTCAATGTCACCGGTTACAATGAGTTATGGGAAAAGAAAGAAGACGAGTCTTTATCCAGTCTGATGAACCCTAAAAAGCGTGTGACTCATATAAAGAACTTTTATGGTACGGCTTATCAGAGTAACGGATTGTATCAGAGCGGAGAACAAATCCTGAACAGCCCTCGTCGTGAAGCCTCCAACGAACTGAAACCTGGAGATATAGCTTATCAGGATATCAATGGTGACGGTAAAATAGATGGTGAAGATCAGGTACGTATCGGTAAGCCGACCTTCCCGGCAGTAAGCTACGGTATTGATTTTAGTCTGGATTATAAAGGTTTCTTTGTCAACGGTTTATTCCAGGGAACAGGAGAACGTTACCGTGCTCTGGATGAATTTATGAGGGGAACCTATGCGGAGGCTTTAACGTATAAATTCCAGCTCGATTACTGGCGTCCCGATAATACAGATGCAATGTTTCCGCGTTTGTCAACTATGACAGGTCTGAACGGAAATAACAATTATGGAGTAAGTTCTGACTTCTGGTACCATAATGCGGCTTATTTCCGCCTGAAAAGCTTGCAGGTCGGATACGACTTCAAAAAGGTTATCTTGAAAGATTATAAGCTGATATCTTCTTTGCGGCTGTCTTTATTGGGAACGAATATATTCACCATCTCAGATGTGAAAGACTTCTATGACCCGGAACTGAATGCTAATAACGGGTATGCATACCCGACACAAAAGACTTATTCTATTGTATTAAATGTCGGATTCTAAAAAGTACAGAAATATGAAACGAGATAAAATTTATAAATTATTCATCTGCATTACGGCATTGACAGGAATGACTTCCTGTAATGACTATCTGGATAATCTCCCTTTGGATAAGTTTCCTGAAGAAACTGTTTGGAGCGAACCTGCGTCGGCACAGCTATTTGTCAACGGGACTTATTATATTATCAATGATTTTCTGGTGGGGAACGATGACTGGAGCGATAATACGGTCATCAATGCAGAGAAAGCGGATGCCCTGATTCGGGAACAGATAACCGAAGACAATGATTACGGCTGGTATAAATATGGCGATATCCGCCGTTGTAACATTATCCTTGAAAAAGTGGCAGCCGCTACCAACTTCACACAGGCTGATCAGGACCTGTTGATGGGAGAAGGGTATTTCCTCCGCGCCTCGGTTTATTTCAATATGGCCCGTAAATTTGGCCGGTTGATGATCGTGGATAAGGTGCTGACGCCCGATGATGATATGGAGTTATCGAGAACTAAAACTATCAAGGAAACCTACGATTTCATTCTCAAAGACCTGGATGAAGCGGCCAAACGCCTTCCTGTAGATGTGAAATCCGGACGTATCAGCCGTGGAGCGGCTTATGCGCTGAAAGCTGAAGTCTGTCTGCAAGGAGCTGCTTATATGGATAATGCCTCAGAAAAGAAAGATTACTATACACAAGCCAAACAGGCAAGCGAAGAATTGTTCAATTTGAATAAGTATTCGCTCGATTCTGACTTTAAGGGGTTGTTTAACGACTATTCGGTCGGAACAAATTCCAGCGAAATAATTCTCGGAGTATATAAGATTTCCGAGAATACAACATTTCAGGGTACCTGGATGCAGGAATTGGTTCCTAATATGAATATGGATAAGGCGATCGACGGTGTATGGGAAAAATGGCCGTTGGATGCCAATATGGAAGGTTGGATGGAACGGACTCCTTCCCAGGAAGTGACCGATGCCTTCCTGGTGATCGACAAGGATGGAAAAGCCAAACGTTGGGATGAAGCATCTTATTATACGGAAGATTTCAAACAAGGAAAACTGTGGGTGCGTGATGCCCTTTACGGACATCGTGACAAACGTTTCGATGCGACTATCGTCTATGATTCCTGTCATTATTTCACTTCGATTGTTTCTACCCGCCTGAAAGGAAATATTCATTATCTGTCTAATAAGGAACAGACACGCCATGTATCGAAGAGCGGATATATCTATCGCAAAAACGTTTATGAAAGTAAATGGGTATGGTATTCCGACCCGACCGACTATCATTATGTAGTACTCCGCCTGGGGCGTTCTTACCTGAATTATGCAGAAGCTATGCTTCGTTTAGGTGACAAGAATACGGCGATCGAATATATAAACAAGACGAGAAGTGTTCACGGTGGCTTACCTGAATTACCGGCAGGCACCAGCCTGGAAGATACCTGGAAATATTACAAGATAGAACGCCGTGTCGAACTGGTACAGGAAAACGATCGTTACTGGTCTCTACTTCGCTGGGGAAAAGAAGAGGGACTCGATGTGATCCCCGAATTAAATTCAACTCCGACCGCTATTACGATTTCTGAAGACGGTAGGTCTTTCTCCATTGGAACTGTCCAGGCTGTTGAAGCTGCCAATGCGCGTGTCTTTACTAAGCGCCGATATCTGCTTCCTGTTCCGAGAAGTGAACGCAATGAGAATCCGAATCTGGCTAACGACCAGAATCCCGGGTGGTAACAACAAAATAGTATGAACAATAACTATAAATAGAATGAATATGAAATATCTGAAATATATATTGCTGTTCTTCGTTTGCTTGTCATTCTCTTCCTGCCTGACATCAGGTTTGGAAGATCTGCCCAGCTATGAAGATGCTGACGTTAAAGCGTTTACTTTTGAATATCGCTGGATGATCAAAGAGGGCGAAAGTGAGAAACTGAGAGTCCAGAAAATGGATACGGATGTAAAGATCGACGTAGACAATATGACTGTTACCTGTACTATTACGGTACCGGCTGTGAACGGAGCTTTTACCCGGGAAGTACGCGATAAAGTAGCATTGAGCAATCTGAATGCATATTGCACGATCTCTACTGCGGCTACAATTACACCTGTCGGCGATACTCCTGTATTAGGTAAAATAGGGGATTTCTCCAAAAGTGATATGCAATATGAAGTTGTTGCAGCCGATGGAAAGACGAAGAAGATTTGGAAACTTATTATTGGTGGTTTTAATAAGTAGGCGTTTGGTAAACAATGAAAGTGGCCGTCCAAAAGTGATTTTGGCGGCCACTGTTGTTTTATATCCATCCGGGTGGCGGAGTCTTCTCCGGAAAATTAAACCTGTCCGGCTTTTGACAGAGTATAGACGACGACTTTCCGGTATCCCTGTTGGGTTATTTTCTTTTCTGCGAGAAGTTCCTTGATATCCTTCAATGCCAGATAACGCGTACACTCGTTTATCCCCATACAATCGGAGCTCATAATAGTTTCTTGTTTTTCAAGGTATTGCATGATCCTTGCCTTTCGTTCCTTACTGCTGTATTTTACAGGTTTCGATGATCCCGGCTTTCTTTCCACTTTCATACAGCAAAGGCGGTCTGTTATTTCTTTCGAACAACGGAAGTTTACCGACTTGAAACTGATGTCTTCGGCACGCACTTGCCGGGGATTTGTTATTTTAGGACATTTCAGTGAGATGGAAAAATGCCCGAGACCTTCCAGTTCGACTTCATCGCCGTCTTCCAAATATGATACGAGCACATCTGCAAAAGCCTGCAATAGTCCTTTCACATCTCCCGGGCTAAAAGATGTGCATTCGGATATCTCTCGTGTAATCCGGTCGATCCGTATCGTTCTTCCCGGAATGATGCGGGCATGAAGAATATCACTTTCTTTCTCTCCTTTATGCGGAGGATTTTTGAAAAGTCCGTACTGTGCAGTCATAATACCAGTGTTTTTTAATTATAAGGTTACTACTTTCAAATTCAAACGTCCGTATCTTCTATATTTTTGACCCAGGTCGCAAACGTTTACTACCTTGGTCAAAAACGTTTAGTACCTAGGTCGAAAACGTTTGTCACCCAGGTCGAAAATACAAGAGTAAAGGAACAAATATATTGAAAGATAGGAGGAAAAACAAGGAAAGAAGGGAGAGATATATCAGAAGTTCACCGGATTATTTCTTTCCTGTAGGTAAAAGGAATAAAATTATTGTACTTTCGTGCTGATTTTACTGAAGTTCTACCGCTATAAAAAGAATAGAATGGGGCAAAAAGCATCTATATGGAATCCCTGGCATGGCTGTCATAAGTTAAGTGAGGGATGCCGGCATTGCTATGTTTATCGTACGGACGGTAAATATGGCAAAGACAGTTCTGTTGTTGCAAAAACGGAAAAGTTTGATCTGCCTTTGCAGCTGAAAAAGAATAAGACTTATAAAATACCTTCGGGAAACCTTGTTTATACCTGCTTTACTTCCGACTTCCTGGTTGAAGATGCGGATGAATGGCGTGCCGAAGCATGGAAAATGATACGGACGCGGCAGGATCTTGATTTTCTGTTCATTACCAAACGGATCGACCGGTTGCATGAATGTCTTCCGGCTGACTGGGGAGATGGATATGATCATGTAACCATCTGTTGCACAATGGAAAATCAGGACCGGATAGATTATCGCCTGCCTATCTATAAAGCTGCTCCGATAAAGCATAAAATTATTATTTGCGAACCGCTTCTCGGACCGATAGACTTCAGAGGTGAACTGGGCGATTGGGTGGAACAGGTGGTAGCCGGAGGGGAATCCGGCAAGGAGGCCCGTAGATGCAATTATGACTGGGTGCTGGATATCCGTCGGCAATGCATGGAGGCGGATGTCGGTTTCTGGTTTAAGCAAACCGGTTCTTATCTGCTGAAAGAAGGTTGCGAATATAAAATTGCCCGTCAGTTTCAACACTCACAGGCAAGGAAAGCTGGGATAAATTATGAACGGAAGAAGAATCTATAAAACGCAATGCAGGTTAAAATACCTGCATTGCGTTCTTAACGCTTGTGACTCCGATTAATCGGTCGTATTGTATGCCCATCGGGCGGTAATAGACGTAAATGGTATATTCGTTTTCTGCCTGATAATAATTGCCTTCTATCGGACCAGTTTCTCCGACCGTGTTACCGTTGGGTACAAACAGATATTGATAATTATAACTTCCTTGTTTTAAAAGCACTGCTTTTTCATACTGGTGAGTTTCAAAATTGTAACCCATCTTGCTCTTTTCATCGAGTACATTGTGGAAGAGTTCGCCGTTCAGATAAACATTGCCGTCAAGTAACGGGTCGCAGGCCAAAGCGAAATGAACAATGCAGTAATCCGCCTCCGTATCCGGATCGTTGCAGCTGCTGCAACGAATAAAGAAACGGCCGTCCTGATCCTGATCGTACTGATAGGTCTGGTCGCTGCGTTTATGGTCGGTCATTAGTTCCACATTATAATAAGGATTGTGGTACGAAATATTTTCTATGTGCATTCCATTATATTTGGTACTCAGGAATTCCATACGGCGGTATTCATTTCCGGCCGAGAAGATCAGACTACGGTTGTTTGTGTAGCCGATCTGATTCTCAAGAATGGTTGTCGGTTGAAGTCCTGATACGGCATTATCGCGTCGGTTATCCTGATAGACATGTATTTTCAGGTCTGTTTGCGGATAAGGTATCGGAAAGTTTTTATTATTGATCGTGAAACTAACCTGCTGGTGAGTCTGGTTTGTATCGATGTCCGTATTTCCGCTAACGGAAGCAGAAATGCCGACCATCGGCTCCACAACAGAGAAGCAGGCGGTAAGAACTATCTGGTCAGGAATGTCTTCATTATAAATCTGTACGGCATAATTTCCCGAAACTTTGAATTGTATGTCTTCATTCGGCAACAGCAGATTGTAGTTTGTGTACTGTGTTGTGGTGTTAATGGAATTCGCGAAGTCATCTATCGTTAATCCTTGAAAACCACTCATATATTGAATGGGAGAGAGGATAGACTTCTGCCAGTTTGCATCACAATGGATGATGGAATAAGAATAGCGGACGCCGCCTTGTTCCAACGCATCGAAGTTGATCTGGATCTGTTGATCGCCGTTCAACTCGATATAAGGCTCGGAAATAAACTCTCCGGCCACCTTCACCTGAAGGGTTTTTATCAGCTTGCTGTTAACGTCGGTAAAGTACGTTTGCTGAGCATTGGCCGGCATTATAGCGGCACAAAACAACAAAAATAGTAAACAATGTACTCTCATTTTCATGTATCTTTCTTTGACGGTACAAAATTATGGAATTATTTCTCTAATTATTTCTTTAATCCTGCTTTAAAGCATAAAAATTTATGTACTTTTGCGGGAAAATTACATATAAACAATTTTAGTTGTATCATGGCAAATGTGATTAAGATTAAAAAGGGTTTAGACATTAATCTGAAGGGTAAAGCTTCGGACGTACTGTTAAACACCGGGAAAAGCGACAGTTATGCTATCGTCCCCGATTATTATAACGGTATTACCCCCAAAGTTGTTGCCAAAGTAGGAGAAAAAGTCAAAGCCGGTTCTGTATTGATGATCGATAAGAACCGCCCGGAGATCAAGTTCGTTTCACCCGTTAGCGGTGAAGTAACTGCCGTAAACCGAGGAGAGAAGCGTAAAGTGCTTAGCATCGTTGTTAAGCCGGACACGCAGATCGAGTATGAGGATTTCGGTAAGAAAAATGTGTCTTCGCTGAAGAGTGAAGAGATAAAGGAAGCCCTGCTCAATGGTGGTATGTGGCCTTTTATCAAACAGCGTCCGTACGACATCGTAGCAACGCCGACAGATGAACCGCGTGACATTTTTGTGTCAGCATTCTATTCTGCACCGTTAGCTCCGAATTTCGATTTCATCCTGAAAGGACAGGAAGCTGATTTCCAGACCGGGTTGGATGCACTGGCAAAACTTACGAAAGGTAAAGTTTATGTCGGCGTCAGAAAAGGTTCTTCCGTGAATGTGAAGGGAGTTGAAACCGTTGAGTTTGAAGGACCGCATCCTGCAGGTAATGTGGGTGTGCAGATCAACCATATCAAACCGGTTAACAAACTGGAAGTTGTTTGGGTGGTAAATCCGGCAGACGTGATCGTTATCGGTCGTCTGTTCAATAAAGGTGTCGCTGATTTCAGTCGCCTGGTAGCCATCACGGGTTCAGAAACAACAGAAAGAGGATATATCAAAACAATTTCAGGTTGTACGATCAACAGCTTGGTTGCCGGAAAGATACTGGAAGGCAAGGAAGATCTTCGTATCATCAGCGGCAATGTACTGACCGGAACGAAAGTTCGTAAAGATGATTATCTGGGTGCTTATGACAATCAGATCACTGTGATTCCGGAAGGAGACAAAACGTATGATTTCTTCGGCTGGGCGACTCCGGGATTCGGAAAATACAGCGTAAGCCACTCTTTCTTTACCTGGTTGGCTCCGAAGAGCAAAGAATATGTAATCGATGCACGTATCAAAGGAGGTAAACGTGCCATGATCATGTCGAACGAATACGAAAAAGTATTCCCGATGAGCATCTATCCCGAATACCTGCTGAAAGCCATTATCGCTTTCGATATCGATAAAATGGAAAATCTGGGTATCTATGAAGTTGCTCCGGAAGATTTTGCACTTTGCGAATTTGTTGACACTTCCAAGATCGAGATCCAAAAGATCGTACGTCAGGGATTGGATCTGTTATACAAGGAAATGAATTAATAACATAAAAAATTAGAATACATTGAAAGCGTTAAGGAATTACCTCGACAAGATTAAGCCTAACTTTGAGGAAGGCGGAAAGCTGGCGATGTTCCGTTCTGTATTCGAAGGTGTTGAAACATTCTTATTTGTTCCGAGCACCACTTCGAAATCAGGCGTGCATATTCACGACTATATCGATTCTAAGCGTACCATGACAGTGGTTATTATCGCTTTGTTGCCTGCTTTGCTTTTTGGTATGTACAATGTCGGCTATCAACACAATCTGGCTGTTGGTGCTGATCCCGGATTTTTGATGACCTTCATCTTCGGTTTCCTGGCTGTACTGCCTAAAATTATTGTTTCGTATGTAGTAGGTCTGGGTATCGAATTTGCTGTTGCCCAGGTGAAGAAAGAAGAAATTCAGGAAGGTTTCCTGGTTTCCGGTATATTGATCCCGATGATCGTTCCTATCGATACTCCGCTGTGGATGATCGCTGTAGCTACTGCTTTTGCAGTCGTTTTTGCCAAGGAAGTATTCGGTGGTACAGGTTATAACGTATTTAACGTAGCATTGGTAACACGTGCATTCCTGTTCTTTGCTTATCCGGCTGCCATGTCTGGCGATCAGGTATTCGTTCGCACAGCCGATACATTCGGACTGGGTGCAGGAACAGTAGTAGATGGTTTCTCCGGAGCTACTCCGCTGGGACAGGTTGCTATTGCCGGTAAAGATATGATCGGTTCATTCCAGACAGTCGACGTTCTGGGTAACCCGATGACTACCTGGGATATGTTCCTGGGATTGATTCCGGGTTCAATCGGTGAAACATCCGTATTGGCTATCCTGATCGGTGCTGTTATCCTTCTGTATACTCAGATCGCAAGCTGGAAGACCATGCTGTCTGTATTTGTAGGTGGTGCTTTAATGGCAGCTATCTTCAATATGATCGGCACAACGGTGGCTATGTGTGTATCTCCGATCGATCATTTGTTCCTGGGTGGTTTTGCTTTTGGTGCCGTATTTATGGCAACCGACCCTGTGACATCTGCACGTACTGAAACAGGTAAATATATCTATGGCTTCCTGGTAGGAGCAATGGCTATCATTATCCGTGCATTGAACCCGGGTTATCCTGAAGGTATGATGCTTGCTATCCTGTTAATGAATGTATTTGCTCCGCTGATCGACTACTATGTGGTAGAAAGCAACATCACACGTCGTTTGAAAAGAGCAGTGAAGTAACATTATAATAAGAAGTAGAATTATGAATAGAGATAGTAATGTATATACCGTAGTATACGCTTCTGTAATGGTTCTTCTGGTTGCTGTTGTGTTAGCTTTCACTTCGCAGTCGCTGAGAAGTTTCCAGAAAAAGAATGAAGATAACGACAAGAGACAACAGATCCTACGTTCAATCAACGTTGCTGTTCAAGCTAATGAAGCTGAAGCAAAATACAACGAATTGATCAAAGAATCTTTCCTTGTGAATGAAAATGGAGAAAAGGTAGAAGGTGACGCATTTACTGCAACACCTGAACAACATCCGGTATTCGTAGCCAGTGTAGATGGTAAAAACAAATACATCATGGCTTTGTCAGGTGCTGGTTTGTGGGGACCTCTGTGGGGATATCTTTCCGTTGATGATGACAAAAATACAATTTTTGGTGCAGACTTCAGCCATGCCGGTGAAACTCCGGGTCTGGGTGCTGAAATTGCAAAACCTGCTTTCAGTAATGAATTTAAGGGTAAGAAATTGTTTGTAAACGGCGAATTCAAATCCGTAGCGATTGTTAAGCCGGGTAAGAGTGTTGCCGGTCAGGATTATGTAGACGGTATTTCCGGTGGTACAATTACCAGCCAGGGGGTAGATCACATGTTATTTAATAGCCTGAACGGTTATGTTAAGTTTTTAACCTCACAAAATCAGTAAGAGATGGGATTAATGTCAAGTAAAAATAAAGAAGTACTGTTAGGCCCGTTGAGTACAAACAACCCTGTCATCGTACAGATGTTGGGTATTTGCTCTGCACTGGCTGTAACATCCAAGCTTGAGCCGTCTATCGTAATGGGAATTTCCGTAACGGCTGTTGTGGCTTTTGCTAACGTGATTATTTCGTTACTGCGTAATACAATTCCTAACCGTATCCGTATTATCGTACAGTTGGTAGTTGTTGCCGCATTGGTAACTATTGTAAGTGAAGTATTGAAAGCATTTGCCTATGACGTAAATAAGCAGCTTTCTGTGTTCGTTGGTCTGATCATTACCAACTGTATCCTGATGGGACGTCTGGAGGCGTTCGCTCTGGGTAACGGTCCGTGGGAATCTTTCCTGGACGGTATCGGTAATGGTCTGGGATATGGTTTGATTCTGGTGATCGTAGGTTTCTTCCGTGAATTGCTGGGTTCTGGCACATTACTTGGATTCCAGGTGATTCCGCAGGCATTCTACGACTTCGGCTATGTAAACAACGGTTTGATGATTCTGCCTCCGATGGCATTGATCGTGATTGCCGTGATTATATGGGTTCACCGTTCTAAGAACAAAGAGCTTCAAGAAAATTAATACAAACTATTAAACGAATAATAGAATGGAAGAATATTTAAGCACGTTTGTCCGCTCGATCTTCGTAGACAACATGATTTTCGCATACTATCTGGGTATGTGTTCTTTCCTGGCTGTTTCCAAGAACGTAAAGACTGCTTTAGGATTGGGTATGGCTGTAACGTTCATCCTGGTATGTACGTTGCCGATCAACTATATGCTCGAAAATTATATATTGAAAGAAGGCGCCATGAGCTGGTTAGGCGCTGAATATGCAGGTGTAAACCTGAGTTTCCTTTCTCTGATCATCTTCATCGCCATCATTGCTTCATTTACGCAGTTGGTTGAAATGATCGTAGAAAAATTTGCTCCGGCACTGTATGCATCTCTGGGTATCTTTTTGCCGCTTATCGCTGTGAACTGTGCGATCCTGGGTGGTTCTCTGTTTATGCAACAAAAGGCATTTCCTAATGTAGGAGTTGCTACTGTATACGGCTTAGGTTCTGGTATCGGTTGGATGCTGGCTATCGTTGGTATGGCTGCTATCCGTGAAAAACTGGCTTATTCGGATATACCGAAGCCTTTGAAAGGTCTGGGTATTACCTTTATCATTACCGGTCTGATGGGTATGGCATTTATGTGCTTCTCAGGACTTAAGATCTAAGTATTAACGCATTAAACAAGAATAAAGATGATTATATTAATGTCGGGCGGACTTACCATTGCAGTCGGAGCAGTCGTTTTCCTTGTGATTACACTGATCCTTGTAGGTGCGCTTTTATTTGCGAAAGCAAAATTAATACCATCGGGCAATGTGAGGATGGTTGTTAACGGAGAAAAGGAATACGATGTTCCCATTGGTGGAACAGTATTGAATACGCTTCAGAGTGAAGGTATTTTCCTGTCGTCTGCTTGTGGTGGTAGCGGTAGCTGTGGACAGTGCCGTTGTCAGGTGCCGGAAGGTGGCGGAAACATTCTTCCTACGGAAGTTGGTTTCTTCTCTCGTAAACAAATTAAAGATCATTGGAGACTGGGTTGCCAGACCAAGATAAAAGAAGATATCAAGATCAAAGTTCCTGATGAAGTGTTCGGTGTAAAAGAATGGGAATGCGAAGTGATCAGCAACAAGAACGTGGCTACCTTTATCAAAGAATTTATCGTTGCGCTGCCTAAGGGTGAACACATGGACTTCGTTCCGGGTTCTTATGCACAGATCAAGATCCCTGCATACACTATGGATTATGACAAGGATATCGATAAAGACCTGATCGGTGAAGGTTATCTGCCGGCATGGAAGAACTTCGGTTTGTTCAGTCTGAAATGTCAGAACACTGAACCGACTATCCGTGCTTACTCAATGGCCAACTATCCTGCAGAAGGAGACCGTATCATGTTGACTGTACGTATCGCAACTCCTCCTTTCAAACCGAAAGAACAGGGTCCGGGATTCCAGGATGTGATGCCGGGTATCGCTTCTTCTTATATCTTTACCCTGAAACCGGGTGATAAGGTAATCATGAGCGGTCCTTACGGTGATTTCCATCCGATCTTCGACTCTAAGAGAGAAATGATGTGGGTCGGCGGTGGTGCCGGTATGGCTCCGTTGCGTGCTCAGATCATGCACATGACTAAGACATTGAAGACAACAGATCGTAAGATGACTTATTTCTATGGTGCTCGTGCATTGAATGAAGTATTCTATCTGGAAGACTTCCTCGCAATAGAAAAAGAATTCCCGAATTTTGAATTCCGTCTGGCACTTGACCGTCCGGATCCTGCAGCTGATGCAGCCGGCGTGAAGTATACCCCGGGTTTTGTACACCAGGTAATTTACGATACTTATCTGAAGGATCACGAAGCTCCGGAAGATATCGAATATTACATGTGTGGTCCGGGCCCGATGTCGAAAGCAGTAGAAAATATGCTTGACAATCTGGGTGTACCTCGTGAAATGTTACATTTCGATGACTTCGGTGCATAAAATGGAGTGATCCATATTCAGATCCAAATAACGAAAGGGAAGAAAAATTGAATTTTTCTTCCCTTTTTCTTTTCTGTTTTATTTATAAAAAGCCGTATAAGATATATAAGTATAATTTATTATATGCTCTTAAATCCTGAATTTCAAGTAAATTTCTAAAGAAAAATACATAAAATGTACTTTTCATGTAATATCATGCAGCATTTTTCGTTCTTATTACATCTTAGCTAATAGAGACATAAAAATTGAGCAAGATTATGAAGCCGTTGATTTTATCTTTTTTCGCAGTTATACTAGGTTATTCTCTTCTTTTTAATGAAAAAGAAGAAATCAGTCAGCCGATTCATGTGATTGATAATTCTGTGTATATCCATAAATCCGATACACCGAGGGTCGATTCTGTTGCCATTTATTATAACAGAACAGCATCTGTTTTATAAAAAATACTCCAAATAGCAATATTTATTCTGTAAATGTTTGTTTATTAAATAAATATTGCTATGTTTGTTCCGTATAATTATGAATATGCGGAAATGCTACACCAGTTTATTACTATATATACTTCTGAATTTTTGATGACAATGCTCTTTGGAGTGTTGTTTTTTATGTGTCTGCCTGTTTTTTTCATAGAAGTAAGCAAGTCTTTTATTATAAATAATGTAACCCGATTAATTCCGGTTATCTCTGATTCTGTTTTTGCGGGGGAACAGGATAGAATAACTGAATCCAAGAAGGGTTTCATGCATCATACGATCCCGGATAAATCACAGATAAGGAATAACCGTCACCGGTTGGGCTGACGAACCCTTATCCGGCAACTAAGCGTTGAAGGATAAGGGGAGAGGCTTTGTGTAAAAAATCTAATACTTATTATCTGTACTGTTTTCAGATAAATAAGAACGAAGTTGTTGTCTTTTCTTATCGGTTTTATCTACTCCAGCACATTATATTCCGGGATTCCTTCCAAAAAAGAATAAGTCAGATTTTCATAGTCTATTTTGCAGCAGAAATGGCTGATGCCGTTGCTGACGGCGAGATAACGAACGTGTAATACCATGTTATAGCGTACTATCTGGTCAAATACCGAGCTTGTGATCTCGATGTGGGGAGCTTTATATTCTACGATCATTAAAGGGGTTAAAAAGCGGTTATACGCAACCGTGTCGCATCGTTTGGAGGTGCCGTTCAGTTTTAAAGGAACTTCATTTGCCAGAAGTTCTTTAGGGTATCCTTTATTCGTGATCAGATAATTCACAAAATGTTGGCGAACCCATTCTTCAGGAGTCAGGGCAACAAATTTGCGGCGTACCGGATCGAATATGATGTGCTTCCCATCTTTTTCCTTTACTTTCGCAGCGAATGTTGGTAAGTTTAATGACAGCATTTATTATATTTGTCGTTTATATTATACACTATAATTGTACCCTCAAAGGTAATGATTTATGAAAACAAAACAAGAAATCGTTGAAAATTGGCTGCCTCGTTATACCGATCGCAAGTTGGAAGATTTTGATAAGTATATATTACTCACGAACTTTACCAAATACGTCGAGCTGTTTGCTGAAAAATTTAATGTTCCGATACTCGGACTGAAAAGTTCCATGCCGAACGCTTCGGCAGAAGGCATCACCATCATCAACTTCGGTATGGGAAGTGCAAATGCTGCAACGATCATGGATTTGTTGTCGGCTGTCAGTCCGACCGCCGTCCTGTTTCTAGGTAAATGCGGCGGATTAAAGAAAGCCAATAATCTGGGCGATTATGTTTTGCCGATTGCTGCAATCCGTGGTGAAGGAACTTCTAACGAATATCTGCCTGCCGAAGTTCCGTCTCTCCCGGCATTTTCGATGTTGCGCGCTATTTCTTCTGCCGTTCGTGACCAGGGAAAAGATTATTGGACCGGAACGATTTATACTACGAACCGCCGTGTTTGGGAGTATGATACATCTTTCAAGGAGTATCTGAAACGCACTCATGCTACCGGTATCGATATGGAAACCGCGACGTTGCTTACTGCGGGCTTTGCCAATAAAATTCCAACAGGAGCCTTGCTGATGATCTCGGATAAGCCTTTGGAAGAAGATGGAGTTAAAACAGAAGCGAGTGACCGGGTGGTTACCCGTAACTTTGCTCCGGAGCATGTAAAACTGGGGATCGAAGCCCTTCGTCAAATTATAGACGATAAAAAAACAGTTCGCCATATCCGGTTCAGTTGGTAATAATTAAAGCTATATTATGGCAAAAAAAGAAAATACGTTTGAGGAAATATGCCGGGATATCGTAGCAAAGAAATTTCAACCCGTTTATATTTTAATGGGCGAAGAGCCCTTTTTCATGGACAAGATAACCGATCTGCTTATTGAGAACGTGCTGTCAGAATCCGAACGGGATTTTAACCAGATGATCATGTATGGTGCAGATACGGATGCAGCCATGATCATCAATGCAGCCTGGCGGTTCCCAATGATGTCTGAATATCAACTGGTCGTGGTACGTGAGGCCCAACTGGTCCGTGACATAGAATTGTTGACCAATTATGTCAAGAATCCGCTTAAATCGACAGTGCTGGTTGTCAATTACAAGTATAAGAATCTGGATAGAAGGAAGTCTTTGGCTGCAGCTACTGAAAAAACAGGCGTTCTGTTCGAATCGAAAAAGATTCCGGATTATAAAATGCCGGGGTTTATCGTTTCGTTCATGCAACAGCGTTCTATCGGGATCGATCCAAAGGCCGCTCAGATGCTCTCAGACTTCCTGGGAAACGATTTAAGCCGTCTTAGTAAGGAATTGGACAAGTTGACATTGATCTTGCCTGAAAAAGCCCCAAAACGCGTCACACCGGAATTGATAGAACAGAATATCGGAATAAGTAAAGAATACAATAACTTCGAATTGATAAAAGCCATTGCGGTAAAGGATGTATTAAAAGCAAACCGGATCATTCAGTATTTTGAAAAGAATCCGAAAAGTAACCCGATACAGATGACCCTTCCTGTAATTTTTAATTATTTCTCAAACCTGCTGATCTGCTATTATACAAAGGACAGGTCGGAGACTGGATTAATGACGGCATTAGGTTTAAGAGGAACTTTTCAGGTAAAAGATTATATGACCGGACTAAGAAACTATCCGGCCATGAAAGTTTTTAATCTGATCAGTGATATCCGGACAACTGATGCGCGGTCAAAAGGAGTAGACAATTCTTCTGTATCGGATGCAGATTTACTCAAAGAATTATTATATAAAATACTTCATTAAAAATTGGATCAGTAGTGAAAACTGCATGTGTGATAAATCTAAATTATCGACATATGCAGTTTTTTTATGAAACTACCGGTTGGAGCTCTTTCAATCGTTTTTTTACTCTTCTTTTTCTAGAACAGTCTAAATGCAGAACGACAAAAAAGTAGGTGTTCGTTTTGTTTTTCAATGATTAAGACTATATTTTACCCCTCTGAGAATTCAATATTTATTTCCGCCCGTATAGTTGTTTACAAATATCACTGAAAAATCAGGTTTTAGAGTCTTGGATACAAAAGTATATCAGATAATAGAAGACCAGGAATACAAAATAGGACATATTGGCAGTAGCTCTTTTCAATTAAAGAAGGCTAGTTTACAAAAGTGTGATTTAAAATGAATGTTACTTTTGTAATCGGATACACTTGTGTACTGACGAATCAGAACAAATGTCACTTTTGTAAAGACGTCATCCGTGATACAAAAGTAACAATATACATTACTAATATAAATCAATAAAAATAGGTTTAAATACTGTTATTGTAAATGTATATGATAAAAGATCAAAAACCAGCACATTATCTAAATATATTAATTGTATACATTAATTTTCTCCTATTATTCCGTATATAAATGTGAAATATGCTTGAATCTATGCAAATAATAATAGCCTAATGTATTATGTAACAGATATTTATTATATAAAATCGTTAACACTACTTTAAGCCTGTTTTATGGTCCTGGATATCGGTTTACAAAAGTGTTCTACACAAAAGTGCAACGACGGTTACAAATGTTTTGGTTTATTGTTATAACTATAAATTGCACAATTGGAAATAATGATTTATCTTTGTGCCTGTATTTATTTTTGTATCATATGCTTGTAAACAGTCATATTGGCAGTGATTTTTGATATATAAATCGTATTTTAGTATGAAAGATCGTATTTTAGCAGTAATGGAACATGAAGGACTGACTCCTTCTAAATTTGCTGAAGCAATCGGTATCCAGCGTTCGGCTATGTCGCATATTATATCCGGCAGGAATAATCCCAGCCTGGATGTGCTGATAAAAATTCTGGAACGATTCACATATGTAGATTCCGACTGGCTTTTATTCGGTAAAGGCAATATGATGCGCGAACATGTGTTAACTGAACCCAATTTGTTTACAAATACAACGATAAATCCGCCCAACCTATCGGATTCTCCCGAATATCGCAAGGAAATTAGGGTTGAGACACCTGTAAACACACCTAAACAGCCTGTAATTGAACAAATTGTGCTTCCGGAACAACCTGTCAGAAATGTGAGCAAAATAATGATATTTTATTCTGATAATACATTTGAGACTTTTACGTCTGAAAAAAACAAGAAAGACTAGGCCAACATTGTTATATACATCTTATTCATGTATCTTTGTATAGAAATTGAGTAATCATATTATATGAAGAAGTACATGTTAGATATGAAGGTCACAGAAAACAACCGCCTTCATAAAAATTATTGCCTGCTGAAGTTAACCAGCGACGATACTTTACCGGAAATGCTTCCCGGACAGTTCGTTCAGGTGCTGGTGGATAACTCTCCTACAACATTTCTACGCCGACCTATTTCAATTAACTTTGTAGATAGAACAACCAATGAATTGTGGTTGCTTATCCAGTTGATTGGCGACGGAACACGTCGTATGGCAGAATACCGTCCCGGAGATATTGTAAATATTATGTTGCCGCTTGGGAACAGTTTCACAATTCCTGCTGCCGGAGATAAAAATCAGAAATTCCTGCTTATTGGCGGTGGTGTCGGTACGGCTCCGATGTTATGTTTGGGATCTGCCCTGAAGAATGCCGGTTTTGAACCTGTATTTCTGTTGGGAGCGCGTTCAAAGGATGATGTATTGCAACTGGATGAGTTTACGAAGATCGGAACTGTTCACATAACTACCGAAGATGGTTCTCTCGGAGAAAAAGGTTATGTAACAAACCATTCCGTATTGAAAAACGTTCATTTTGATAGAATTTATACATGTGGACCGAAGCCTATGATGGTAGCTGTTGCCAAATATGCAGCTGCTGAATCGATCACATGCGAAGTCTCGCTTGAAAATACAATGGCCTGTGGTATAGGTGCTTGCCTGTGCTGTGTGGAGAATACGAAAGAAGGTCATGTATGTGTTTGTACTGAAGGTCCCGTATTTAATATAGAAAAATTGACATGGCTGAGTTAAATGTAAACATAGGTAATTTGCCGTTGAAGAATCCGGTAATGACTGCATCGGGAACATTTGGATACGGAGTCGAATATTCTGACTTTATGGATATTTCGAGACTGGGCGGTATTTTTGTAAAAGGAACAACTATCCAGCCACGCGAAGGCAACCTGTATCCCCGCATGGCAGAAACTCCTTCCGGAATGTTGAATGCCGTCGGTCTGCAGAACAAAGGTGCCCAATATTTTGTCGATAATATCTATCCCGCTATTAAGGATATCGATACTAATATGATCGTAAATGTGAGCGGATCGTCTGTTGAAACATACGTGGAATGTGCAGAGAAAATAGCGGAATTGGATAAAATTCCCGCTATCGAACTGAATATTTCCTGTCCGAATGTGAAGCAAGGCGGTATGGCTTTTGGGGTGACAACCTGTGGTGCTGCCGAAGTCGTGAAGGCTGTCCGCAAGGTTTATCCTAAGACCCTTATTGTAAAACTTTCTCCTAATGTAACAGACATAACCGAGATAGCAAAAGCTGTCGAAGCTGAAGGTGCAGACTCTGTTTCGCTGATCAATACCATGCTTGGTATGGCTATCGATGCAGAGAAGCGTAAACCTATATTATCTACAATAACCGGTGGCCTTTCCGGTCCTTGTGTAAAGCCGGTTGCTCTCCGTATGGTATGGCAAACGTACAAGGCTGTGAAGATTCCTATCATCGGTTTAGGTGGTATTTCCAACTGGAAAGATGCCGTCGAGTTTATGCTGGCCGGAGCTACTGCTATACAGATCGGTACTTATAACTTTATTGATCCGACTGTATCGGTAAAAGTGATCGATGGTATGAACGATTACCTCGACAGGCATGGTTTTAAGTCTGTAAAAGAGCTTATTGGGGCTTTGGAAGTATAAGACTTACTATTAAACAGAAGAACTTCCTTGCTTTTTTTACGGAAGGAAGTTGTTTATTGCTTGTAACATCCGGATGCTACCGATCGGTAGACCCGGGTGTTATTAGGGTCAACACCTGGGTGTCAACCTCTTTGAGATCCGGGTGTCGATCAGTTTAACTACTGACCTTTGTAAAAAAAGACAATAGGGTTTATGGAAAGCACAAGTATCGTCGGAGAACTTGCCACACGAATGATTTCGTTGATTATATCCGGAAACTATGATAGTTGTATGATAGTTAAATGATAGTTGAAAATAAGAACTATCATTATGTAAAACTTAGATTTATAGGTATTTATACTTGAAAATGATAGTATGATAGTTGTTTTTCGATTTCTAAGTATGTAATGTATTTATTGTAAACCAAGTAAAATAATAGTATGAGGAACAAATTATTTCTTTTAATCTTATTGACGATTTTATCTATATCGTTGAAAGCCAGTGACAAAACAGTTATTCCTATTACAACGGAAAATATTAGCCTGATCTATAAAGTAGGTGATAACGGTCGTTTATACCAATCATATTTAGGGCAAAAACTTCGTTTCAGCAGTGATATCGACCAGTTGCCGATGGGTGATGAAGCCTATATTGCGCATGGTATGGAAGATTATTTCGAACCAGCTATCCGCGTATTGCATAATGACGGCAATCCTTCCCTGCTACTGAAATATATCTCTTCCGAAACCCGGGAGTTGCAGCCGGGAGCAACAGAAACTGTCATTAAGCTGCAAGATGAAGTTTATCCTGTAATGGTAGACCTCTATTTCATAGCTTATGCCAAAGAAAACATCATCAAGACATATACAGAAATATCCCATCAGGAAAAAAAGCCGGTTACGCTCTATAATTATGCTTCTTCTATGTTGCATCTGAACAGCGGCAAGTATTTTCTCACGGAATTTGCCGGTGACTGGGCACACGAAGTCAATATGACGGAACAACAGCTTTCATTCGGTAAAAAAGTTTTGGATACGAAGCTGGGAAGTCGTGCAAATATGTTCAACTCGCCTTTCTTTTTACTGGCTTTGGACGAACAGGCAAAAGAAAATGAGGGTGAAGTACTTTTCGGGACAATTGGTTGGACAGGGAATTTCCGGTTTACCTTTGAAGTCGATAACCTGAATAATTTACGTATTCTTTCAGGCATAAATAACTATGCATCAGAATATTCATTAAAACCGAAAGAAATATTCCGAACTCCTGAATTTATATTTACTTTCAGCGCGGAAGGAAAAGGGAAAGCAAGCCGCGATTTTCACAGATGGGCTCGTAAATACCAGGTGAAAGACGGTGATAAATCACGTTTGACATTGTTGAATAACTGGGAGGCTACTTATTTTGATTTCAATGAAGACAAGTTGGTCGATATTATGGATGAAGCGAAATCGCTTGGAGTCGATATGTTCCTGTTGGACGACGGATGGTTTGCCAACAAATATCCGCGTAACAGCGACCGCCAGGGCTTGGGTGATTGGGATGAAACAGCAGAAAAACTACCGAATGGCATTGGGAAATTGGTGAAAGAAGCAACCGGTAAAGAGATAAAATTCGGTCTGTGGATCGAACCGGAGATGGTAAATCCGAAGAGCGAACTGTATGAAAAGCATAAAGACTGGGTAATTCATCTGCCGAACAGGGAAGAATATTATTTCAGAAATCAATTGGTATTGGACCTCAGTAATCCGAAAGTTCAGGATTATGTATTTGGTATTGTGGATAATCTGATGACAAAATATCCGGGTATCGCTTATTTTAAATGGGATTGTAATAGTCCGATCACCAACATTTATTCCCCTTATTTAAAAGATCAACAATCTCATTTGTACATAGAACATGTGAGAGGTTTATATAATGTATTGGAACGTGTAAAAGCAAAATATCCGGATCTGCCGATGATGCTCTGCTCCGGAGGTGGCGGACGTACGGATTATGAAGGATTGAAATATTTTACCGAGTTCTGGCCGAGTGATAACACAGACCCTATCGAACGTATCTTTATCCAGTGGGGATATTCTCATTTCTTCCCGTCAAAGACAATGGCAGCGCATGTAACAAGCTGGAACAAAGGGGCTGGTGTGAAGTTCCGTACGGATGTTGCGATGATGGGTAAGTTGGGTTTCGATATCCGTATTCATGATATGACCCCGGCGGAACAGGAATATTGCAAAGGAGCTGTGAAAAACTTCAACCGTTTGAATAAGGAAATTATGGAAGGTGATCTGTACCGTCTCGTATCCCCTTATGATGGAAATCATTCAGCTGTAATGTATGTAAATGAGGCAGTAGATAAAGCTGTTCTTTTTGCTTTCGATATCCATCCGCGATATGCTGAAAATTTACAGTCAGTGCGTTTACAGGGGTTGAATCCGGACGCTCAGTACGAGATAAAGGAGATTAATTTACTACCGAACACTAAATCGGTGTTGAGATGTAATGGAAAGACTTATTCCGGTGAATACCTGATGAAAGTAGGTATACCGGTATTTTCCGGCAGACAATTGGCTAGCCGGGTTATTGAGATCTCAAAAATATAAGTGAAACATATTCATTCTTTAGCAAAAACGGAGAGGTTGACAAGTTAAGCCTCTCCGTTTTTTGTTTTCACTATAAACTATATTATTTATATTTTCCTTTTTGATAGTAAAGTGACCGACAGGGAAGCACAGCAGAGTAAGACCCCAACACCGGCTGTCCCGGCCCAACCGAACAATTGCCAGGCTGTCCCGGAAAGAAAGGTTCCCAGTGAGCCGCCAACAAAATAAGTGGTCATGAATATGGTATTTACCCGGTTCGATGCAGTCGGACATAACTCGAAAATGCTCGATTGGTTACTGAGCTGGATGCATTGCATGCCGATATCGATAATAATTATACCCGCAATGATGGAAGTATAAAAACTACCTCCGAAATAAAGTAATAACCAGGATAACAATATCAATCCGCATCCCCAGAAATTAAAACATCTGACGCCTACTTTCTTTACATATTTCCCGACAAGCGATGCCGACATGGCTCCGGCAACCCCGCAAAGTCCCAACATACCGACAACATCGCTATTGGCAAAGAAAGGGGCTTGCCCCATCTTAAATGCCAGGCATGACCACATCGCCAGAAAAGAGCCGAAAGCCAGTCCGGACCGGACAGCATAAATACGCAACGCCGGAAATTCTTTTACGAGGGAAAGCAAGGATTTCATCAATTCAGCATATTTACCTTTAAAAGTCGGACGTATATCCGGTAGTACGGTGATCACGACAATACAACAGACGATCATCAGTCCGGCTGCAATGTAGTACATTTCACGCCATCCGAACAATTCTCCGACTAATCCGCTGATCACCCGCGATACCAATATCCCGGATAACAATCCCGAAACGACCAGTCCGACATTACGTCCTTTATTTTCCGGTTTGGAATAGAGGGCGGCGATAGGAATGAATATCTGCGGAATTACCGAGCAAACACCTGTGACCAGTGAAGCGATCAGGATAATATGAATATTGGGGGCCATGGCAATGCTTAACAGCGATAGCACCAAAAGGGTAAAGTTGGTTATAATAATTTTTTTACGTTTGAACATGTCGGCTAGCGGTACCACAAACAACAGTCCCAACGCATAACCGATCTGGGTAACCATTGCGATCAGGTTGGTTGTAAATTCGGATACGTCGAGATCGCGCCGTATCATATTTAAAAGCGGTTGATTATAATAAAGATTGGCTACCGATATACCGGCTACGATAGATAATGTCCAGAGTATCGAAGCTGGCAGACCTCCGTTTTCTTTCAATGTCTGTTTCATATTTTGCGTTTGAACCGGCAAATTTACCTTAAAAAATTGAGATATAGAACCTTTTTTCTTTGTATGGAAGCTGCCTCCGGCATATAGAGATATTCAAATAATTGGTTATATTTGCCAATAACTAAAACAGGAAAATATATGTTTGAACATCTTAATGATATATTGGAAAATACAACTATAACACCCTCAACCGCAGCTGTCAAACTACTTGTCAGTTTCTTTCTGGGTGCTATTATCGGTATAGAACGTCAATTTCGCCGCCGTGAAGCCGGAATGCGTACATTTACACTGATCTGTATGGGATCGGCTGCCGCTATGCTCATTTCCATCTGGATACCGCAATGCTATCCTGACTTTCTGAATGGAGATCCGGGACGTATTGCTGCACAGGTGCTTACCGGCATCGGCTTTCTTGGTGCCGGGGCGATCATGCAAAGTCACGGAAGCATTCACGGATTGACAACGGCTGCCTGTATCTGGGTAGTGGCCGTGATCGGTCTGGCCGTGGGAGCGGGGATGTATGTACCGGCATTGATAGGGACAGGTCTTACATTGGTTATCCTGGTCAGCCTTGAAAAGCTTGAAAAAAGAATGTTCCTGAACGGAGTGAATAAGATCCTGACTATTATTTGTACAACAGCAACACCTGACCTGAAAGCGGTTCGTAAGATATTGGAATCAAAGAATATTTATATTGTCAGTGTTTCGTTCGAATCGATCTATGAGCAGAATAAAGCGATTATCACTTATAAAGTGAATGTCAAGGCGCAGTCTTCTTATATGAATTTATTCAGCGAGATCAGGACGTTGGGGTATGTCTCTCAAATAAGATTGATGGCCTGAGCCATCAATCCAATTCGTTTTTCAGCATCCGGCCTGCTATCCGGGCTGCCGTTTCCACATATTTGCTGCAAGGGCGCTTGGCATAATATTCCGCTGTTCTTGCAGAAGGGGCAGGAGTTGTCTGGCTGGCTTCTGCGGCTGGCAAAAGACTCCGGCAGATAATCGTACCATGCTGTTCCTTAAACAATTCAGCCATTTTTTGCACCATTCCATAATTCTTTGTCCGGGCTTCCTGATCATTTTGATCCAGTACCGGATATTTGAATCCTGCAAGCATAGCCATAGCACTGACCGTCCCGCAGACTTCCCGCATCCGGCCTACGCCGCCACCGAAAGAGACAGACATTTTCTTCGCCATATCCAGATTCAGTTCGAAAACATCCGAATAGGCCAGGAATACGGATTGTGCACAGTTAAACCCCGATTCAAAGTTTTGAACGGCGAGTTTTACACGTTCTTCAATATCAAATTCCTTCATAAAGGAAGTATTAAGTATTAGAATTCGTAGTCAACACATGCCCTGTCGGCTTTTACCGGGCCGATAATTCCTTTCGATACAGCTACATGTTCAGGATGATTGGCATATGTTTTTACATCTTCGAGCGAATCGAGCTCTGTTGTCAGGATAATATCCCATGTTTCTTCCGGGTTGATATTGAAATCGACACGGATCATACGCAATATATCGATCTTATCGATCAAAGCTTCCAGCCCCGTTTTGATTTCCTGCATTTTTGCCTGTTTATCGGCAGGAGTTGCAAACTCCGTCAGTTTAAACATTACAATGTGTCTTACCATAAACGCTTTTAATTAATTACATTTGTTCGTCCAAATAGGAATCTTTGTATCCCAGGAAATATAATATGCCATCCAGTCCGATCGTGGAGATTGACTGTTTGGCGGTTTCTTTTACTTTCGGTTTGGCATGGAAAGCAATTCCCAATCCGGCTATGCTGATCATAGGCAGGTCGTTTGCGCCGTCTCCGACAGCAACGGTCTGGCGTATATCTACGTTTTCCACCTGTGCGATCAACCGAAGTAATTCGGCTTTCCGTTTACCATCGACAATATCCCCGACGTATCGGCCTGTCAATTTGCCGTCCTCGACTTCAAGCTCGTTGGCATATACATAGTCTATGTTATATTTTTGTTTCAGGTAATTGCCGAAATAGGTGAATCCTCCCGAAAGGATAGCGATTTTGAATCCGACCTTTTTAAGGATACGCATCAGACGGTCGACCCCTTCCGTTATAGGAAGGTTTTCAGCGATCTCCTGCATGACAGAGACGTCCAGTCCTTTCAGTAATGCACAACGCTGGGCGAAGCTTTCGCTGAAATCGATTTCTCCGCGCATAGCCGATTCGGTAATCGCTTTTACCTGGTCGCCGACACCGGCACGAACGGCCAATTCGTCGATCACTTCCGTTTCGATAAGCGTCGAGTCCATATCGAAGCAGATAAGACGACGCATACGGCGATACATACTGTCCTCCTGAAAAGAAATATCCATTACCTGTTCGGAAGAAAGCTTCATAAATTCCGCTTTCATCAATTCTTTGTCGCAAGGAGTACCACGCACAGAGAACTCGACACTGGCTTTCGGAGTACGGGCATCTTCATCCAGAGGGATACGTCCGGTCAGGCGCTTGATGTCGTCGATATTCATTCCCTGATCAGCAACAATACGGGTCACTCCTGCAATTTGTCTGGCAGTCAGCTTTCGTCCCAGAATGGTGATGATATACCGGTTCTTTCCTTGCATATCGACCCACTTCCTGTATTCCTGTTCCGTGATCGGGTTGAAACGGATATTTACGTCCAGCTCATAGCTTTTGAAAAGTAGCTCTTTCAGGATATCTCCCGAATTACCTTCGCAACTCTGGAAAAGAATACCCAATGACAAGTTATTATGAATGTCAGCCTGACCGATATCGAGAATCGCCGCATTATTTTTAGCTAAGATCTCAGTAAGGGCGGCAGTGACACCCGGACGATCGGCTCCATTTATATTTAATAGTATAATTTCGTCTTTTTGTCCCATGTTTTTTGTTTTATAAGGCAAAGGTAAACAAGTTATATGCAAATTCAGGCATCCGGATAAACAAAAATTCAAATGAAATTGTTATTTTTACAGAGACGTTATATTTAATTTAGAACCTGGCAACCTTAATAAGTCCTGACTGGCAGGCAAATGAGATGAAGATTCAGTTTGAAGTTAAGGAAAAGCTGCCTGAGATTATTGCCGAAGTACGGCATTCAGACAAATGGCAAACAAAAGTAGTGGAAAAAACGCACAGCCTTGAAAGAGTTACGATCAAAGATCCTAATTATGATTCGGAAGCCTGTGTAGAGATCTGGGAACATGAGATTCATATCCGTACGGCATGGTCTAATTATACCTACCGTATTTTCAAACGGGGTGATTCTTGTTGGTGTGAATATATCGGAGCTTATCGGGGATTGCTGGAACAGACACTGCTTCCTACGTTGACTCCCAAGTTGAACATATTGGATTCTGTCGTTATAGAGAGTTCATTGACCGGTAACAGAAAGGAAACGTTGCGGACTTATAGTTCTGAAAACCTCAAATTGAAAAATTTCCGTCGTGATAATTTCAAGGAAGAATATAACAGAACATCGTTGCAGGACCATCCGACGGTCGTTTATGATGAATATATCAAGGAAGGGATGCCGATGCCTTCCCCTTACGATAAAGAATAACAGGGAAAAGCCCGATGCACTCCGTATCGGGCTTTTTTTATCCCCATATCTATCTAATATACATGATTATTGAGTTTATTAACCTGATTTTAGTATATAGCGAAAACTAAATTTATGTTATAAAACAACCGTTTTAGTGGATTTTTATGCGATAAAACATATAAAAAATCTTGCATTTCAGTCGATTTATGTTATATCGTTTGGAAGGATAGGTAATTTGCCTGTATCTTTGCCAGCGTTAAAAACAAGAAAGTGGCTCCTTAGCGAAGGAAAAGCACTTGTTTATTTCCTGAAAATCAGGAGTCGGACATAAAGATATGCAGAGGAAAGCCGACCGCAGACCGGCGAGTAGAGTGTTGAAGGGTATGTTCCGATTAAGTTTAACGTAAATATTAAATTATGAAGGTAAGAGCTTATGTTCTCATTGTAGCGGTAGCATTTACAATAATGTCGTCCGGTACAAAAGAAGCAAGACCTACCGTGGGTACCAATCCCGGTGATCTGGCTCCGAGAATAGAGTCTTTGGGAAACGAAAGCAATTTCAGTTTCCAAAATCATTCAGGACGTTACACATTGCTGAATTTCTGGGCAGCTTACGATGCTGAATCGCGGGCCCGTAACGTTCAATTATGGAATGAGATAAACAAGTTAAGTTCGGACAGAGTTGCTATGTATTCTGTATCTTTCGATGAGAAAGAATCGATCTTTACCGAGACGGTAAAAGCGGACAGACTGAGCAATACAAAGCAATTTCATGAAGAACTTGGTAAAAAGTCAGAGTTGTATGGAAAGTTTAACCTGAAGAAAGGTTTGAAGAATTTTCTGATCGACGACAAAGGGGTTATCATAGCCGAAAATGTTACTCCGGACAAACTGACTGAAATTTTGAATAGAATTTAATCTGTCGATTATTTATTAAAAAAGAGCTGTTTCGCCCAACGAGGAACAGCTCTTTTTTGTTATTTCAGATGAGCGATCATAAAGATCGGGTTATCTTCGTCATCCACCTTTCCTGATAAATCGAGCAACGCTTGATCCACCTTATTGCCGGCGGCCTGCTTTTCATCTATATATTCATGTAGCTCGTAGGGCCAGAAATAAGCAAACAGTTTATTGTCATAGATACCGAAACGGGGGAAGAAAGTCTCTTTGTGATGAATATCGTCGATAAATCCTTTTCCTTCTATGGCTATGGTTTCACCTGTCCGTTTATTATAATAGGCGATTTGTGGATAGACCTGATCTTCCAGTCCCCGTAAAGCCGGACTTACTACGAATTCATTCCAGATAATAAATATATAATTATCTGTATCGTAAACAGCATTGACCATTTTCTTCCCTTTTGTCAGACGCGTTAATTCGCAATTGTCAAGACAATTCTTGACGGCGGCACTTCTGTCTACGCTGTTCCTGGATTTATGGATACACATTAATGCATCGGTGAAAAGCTCGTTTTGCCGTATCAGCGATACTTCGTCAGGTATTTTATAGTCACCCAGGTCTATGATCCACCGGGAAGCCAGGCCGTTTTCCGTCACCCGGTATATTGTGTCGTTGTAGTAATTATAAAAAAGGGCACTGTCTGAGTTGCAGGTGTAAGCACGTTTTATACCTGTATAACCTACATTGTTCAGTTGTACTTTAGGAATGGAAGGAGAGATAGCCCGCTCTGCTTTCAATGTGTTAAAGTCGCGGTCTATTGTATAGACTGTATCCGGTTGGTTAAATACCGAGATATTATTTCCGGCCGGTGCCCAATCATCAACCCATCCTATTCTGCCCAGTTGTTCAGGTATGTCAAACTCTGATTTGCCCTTTGACAACAGTTGTATTTCTTTTCCGGTAAATTTCCCATTTTCATCATATTCTATCAACTTGTGTCCATAGCTATAAAAATGTCCTTTTGTAAAGATAGAACCCATATATTGCGTAGGGTCTTCGCCCGGTCCTTGTCCGATCCGGCCGATGGTCCGGATAAACCGGCCGTTCAGGTCGAAAACTGTCCGGTTGCATATGATATAAGGAGGAGAGTAGTTAAACCAGCTGGTATTCCTGAGCAAACATTCTTTACGGGTTTCCAATGGGAGATAGGTGATGCTGTCTACCAGTTCCGACAGATCGACTTTCCGTATATGGTCGATTGCATCGGCCAGGCGGATGATGTTGTCGACAGGTTTCTCTTCTGCCTCTGATTGTTTGGGGGCGCCGGAACAGGAGAGCAGAAGACCGACAAAAAAGAGATAGATTAACTTTTCCATGGCAACGAAATTTATAGGATAACATTAGAAGCTGTTATGAACAAAGATACGACATTATTACGAATTATTCGTAACATATCCGCGAAACAGTGTAAAATGTTATTCGAATCAAACATGTAATCTCCTTTCAAAATAAGGGCGAAACGGATTTTTATTGTATTTTTGTTTTCTAATTTATTACCAAACAAATAAACACATAAAAATGTACAAACAATTTCTTGCAGCTTGCTCCCTGACCGGAGCTTTAATGCTGAGTGCATGTTCGCCCACGACGCCTGCGGCACATGATGTTTCCCTGATCCCCGTTCCGAAAGAGATCAAGAATGTGAATGGACAGTTCATCCTGAAGAATGGTATGACTATCGGTGTTGCCGATAAGCAGTTATTACCGGCAGCAAATTATCTTTCCGGCCTTTTATCGCGTGCAACCGGCTATATATATAATGTACGTGAGGGAGACGGTGATATATCTTTGGCGGTAAGTGATATTGCCGGCCAGAATGAAGGAGCTTATACGCTGGATGTTTCTTCCGGTAAAGTGCAGATTAAGGGAAATACTTATGGTGGAGTTATTTCCGGTATCGAATCGCTTCGCCAGCTTTTGCCGGCAGAGATCGAATCGCCGGAAGTGGTGAACGATATTACCTGGAGTGTTCCGGCCGTTCAGATCACGGATGCACCCCGTTTCGGATGGAGAGGGTTGATGCTGGATGTTTCTCGTCATTTCTCTACTAAAGAAGAAGTGAAAGAGCTGCTGGATATGATGGCTCTCTACAAATTGAATAAATTCCATTGGCATCTGACCGATGACCAGGGATGGCGTATTGAAATAAAGAAATATCCGCTGTTGACTGAAAAAGGAGCTTGGCGTACCTTCAACAATCATGACCGGGAATGTATGAGATTGGCAAAATCACAGGATAATCCGGATTATGAATTACCTGCTGAGAAATTGCAGATTGTACAAGGCGATACTCTGTACGGTGGTTTCTATACTCAGGAAGATATTAAGGAAATCGTAGAATATGCCGGTGTGAGAGGTATCGACGTAATCCCGGAAGTGGATATGCCGGGCCATATGCTGGCTGCCGTAAGCAATTATTCAGGCGTTTCCTGTTTCAACCAGACAGGATGGGGAACCATGTTTTCTTCGCCGGTATGTCCCGGAAAAGACTCTGCCCTTGAATTTTGTAAGAATGTGTATAGCGAAATAATCCCGCTTTTCCCTTATAAATATATTCATTTGGGAGCGGATGAAGTAGAGAAAGCCAACTGGAAGAAATGCCCGGATTGCCAGAAGCGGATGAAAGATAACGGACTGAAGACGGAAGAAGAATTGCAATCCTGGTTCGTTCATAATATGGAGAAATTCTTCAACGATAACGGAAAAGAAATGATCGGCTGGGATGAGATCCTGGAAGGCGGATTGTCTCCGACGGCAACGATCATGTGGTGGCGTACCTGGTCTCCGAACGCTGTTCCGGAAGCAACCGCACAGGGAAACCATGCTATTCTTTCCCCGAATGCAAACTTCTATTTCGATTATCAGCAGGATAAAAACTCTTTGCCGGGTGTTTACAACTACAATCCGATGCCCGAATCGTTGAGTGATGCGCAGAAGGCCTTGATCCTGGGTATTCAGGCAAATCTCTGGTGCGAATATATCCCTTCTTTCGAACGGGCACAGTATATGATCATGCCCCGTATGATGGCTATGGCGGAACTAGCCTGGAGCGATCCTTCCGTAAAAAGCTGGGATGGTTTTAAAGAACGGATGGTTAAGCAATTCCCGCGTCTGAACATCATGGATGTGAATTATCGTATTCCGGATCTGGAAGGATTCAATAATACCAATGCGTTTGTCGGTGAAGGTACATTGACGGTGACTTGTCTCGATCCGAGTGCGGAGATCCATTATACAACCGACGGAAGTACTCCGACTCTGGAATCTCCTCAATATAAAGAACCGGTCAAAGTAACGGAGACGACAGACTTTACTTTCCGTACATTCCGCCCGAACGGAAAGAAAGGCGACATCGTAAAGACACGGTTTATCAAGAGCGAATATGCACCGGCAGCAGAAGCAACCCCTTCAAAGAAAGGTTTGCAGGCTGTATGGCATGAGTTCAGAGGCAGTGCATGCGACGAGATAGAAAAGGCTCCGGTAAACGGTACTTATGAAATATCCGAAGTGACTATTCCGGCAGAAGTGAAAGGAAATATCGGCTTGGTCGTAACAGGTTATTTCAATGCTCCGGAAGATGGTATTTATACCTTTAACCTGTTGTCTGATGACGGCAGTACGCTGAAAGTCGACGGAGAACTGGTTGTCGATAATGACGGTCCTCATTCACCTCGCGAAGTTGTCGGACAAAAGGCGTTGGCAAAAGGTCTTCATCCGATAGAAGTAAAATATTTCGATCATAACGGCGGAATGCTTCAGATGAAGGTGCTGACAGCTGACGGAAAAGAATTACCGGTTAACGATAGTTTATTTGCATTTTAGACATTTCTCACTGTGAGAAATGTTCAATATGATCCCGGGAAGCTTTCTCACTACCGAGAAAGCTTCAAAAGTATTTTTTGAAAGATTCTCACGCTGAGAAACAATAAAAAAGACATTTCCGAGCTTTTCTCACGCTTGGAAATGTCTTTTTTATGATTTTGAAGGATTCTTACGGTGAGCGGCCTTCGCCAGCTTTTTTTGAAGCATTCTCACAGTGAGAACGACTATCGCAGTGCTTCTACTTCTTCCGTATGCAAAGGAATCTTCTTACCTAACAAACGTGCTCCGTCTTCCGTGATCAGATAATCCTCTTCGTTACGGATACCGCTGAAGTCTTTATAAGTTACCAGCTTTTCATAATTGATAAATTCAGTGAACTTATTCTGGCCTCTCCATAAATCCATCAGTTCTGGAATGAAGTAAACCCCCGGTTCGATCGTAAGAACAAATCCCGGTTCCAGTTTACGTCCCAGGCGGAGAGACTTACGGCCGAACTCAGTGCTCTTCGGTTGTCCGTCATAACCCACATATACCTCACCCAGGTTTTCCATATCATGTACATCCAGTCCCATCATATGTCCCAGGCCACAAGGCATGAACATGGCATGTGCACCAGCCTTTACAGCATCCATCGGATCGCCTTTTACGAAACCAAGATCTTTCAAACCTTCCATAATGACCTTACAAGACAGCTCATACACATCGACGAAAGGAATACCCGGACGAAGGGCGGCAACAGCAGCTTCATGGGCAGCTACCTGGATATCATAAATATCTTTCTGGCGGGTGGTGAATTTGGAATCGGCCGGAATAGTAGACGACATATCGCCTGCATAGCCCATCTCCGTTTCGGCACCGGCATCGAGTAACAACATATCGCCGCTCTTGATCATATTACTGTGATCATGGTTATGCAATGTCTGTCCGTTGATTGTCGCGATAATAGGGAAGGAGAGCTGATAGTCGTTGGCATAAGCCACTTCTGCCACGGCAGCAGCCACTTCGCTTTCGCGGATTCCCGGGCGGACCGTACGCATGGCAGTCAGGTGCATATCGGCAGTGACCACACAAGCCTTTTCGATCTCGACGATTTCTTCCGCCGTCTTATAATTACGCTGGTTAACGACACCGAAGATGAAAGGGACGGAAGGCTGTTCGGTTCCCGGTACGATGCCTAACCACTGGAATAGCTTGATCTGATGTTCTGCACGATATGTCGGCAGGTAATGGATACGCTGGCTTTTCTGCCCAGCCGCTTTCAGATAGGTTTCAATTTCCTTGAACGGGCGTACTTCCGTGATACCGGCAGCTTCGCTCTTTTCTTTCAAAGTCGGTTGCGTGCCCATCCATACGATTGCGTCGATGGTCAGTTCGTCACCGAAGATGATCTCTTTGTCGTTGTCTATATCAATGATGGCGGATAGTCCGGCATACGGCAGTCCGAAGAAATACAAGAAAGTAGAATCCTGGCGGAAGTGATACGTGTTGTCTGCATAGTTCATTCCTGACTCATCATTTCCAAGGAAAAGTAACAGACCTGAGCCTATCGTCTGTTTTAGTTTAGCCCGGCGGGCGATATAGGTTTCTTTACTAAACATAAGATTAGAATTTTATTTATTGCTACCAAAGATAGTAATTAATATAGACTAACGGACATCTATTAAAAAATATTTCTTACATTGCCATCACGAATTAAACCTTGCATGCGATTATGAAGATTCAGCAAATACAAGAACTTACCGATGCGGTCGTGGCGTGCGGAAACGACAAGCTAGACCATGATGTACAATGTGCTTTTGCCAGCGACCTGATGAGCGACGTGCTGACACTGGACTGTAATGAAGTCATTCTTATCACCGGACTTTGTAACCTGCAAACAATCCGTACGGCGGAAATGGCAGATGTCGACTGTATCCTTTTCGTCCGTGGAAAAAGGATTACTCCGGAGATGCTGCAACTGGCATCCGAGAATAACATGATCTTACTCGAAACGGAACATTCCATGTATCATACGGTGGGCGAACTGTATTGCAGCGGCCTCGTACCGGTCTATTAAAGAAAGGAGAAAGTATGCAACTGAGGTTTGAATTAGAAGGAGGAAATTTCTCGAAAGCCGGATATGCGTCCAGCCAGGTCAAGAAGATACTGAAACAGCTGTCCATCGATCCCCGCATCATCAAGAGGGTGGTTGTCGCCCTGTATGAAGCCGAGGTAAATGTGGTTGCCCATGCCTGGCGGGGAAAGGTACTGGCGGAACTCGATGCCGATAAGATCTCTTTGCTGTTGAAGGATGAAGGTCCCGGCATCCCCGATATTCCGCAGGCCATGCAGGAAGGGTTCTCGACCGCTTCGCCTGCTGTGCGGGAAATGGGGTTCGGTGCGGGAATGGGATTGCCCAATATGAAAAAGAATGTAGACGAACTTAATATAGAGAGCGAGGTCGGCGTAGGCACAACCGTACGCATGGTCACCTGGTTCGGGAAGAAGGAGTAAAACACCATGGAAGAGACGAAGTTTTATCATGCACTTAAAATAAACCAGGAACGTTGCATCGGTTGCACGCATTGTATGACCAAATGCCCGACCCGTGCAGTCCGTATCCGTGACGGTAAAGCCGTGATACGCAAAGACTGGTGTGTCGATTGCGGGGAATGCCTGAAAGCCTGTCCGGCGGAAGCCATCTATGTGGAGCAGGACGACTTCCAGAAGATATTCGACTATGAATGCCGGGTGGCGCTTGTTCCGACCGTATTTATCGGCCAGTTTTCCAAATATACGACGGAAGAGGAGATATTCAGTGCCCTGTATGAGTTGGGATTCACCCATGTGTACCAGGTCGAATTCACTGCCGATATGATCCACCGGGAGATGCTCCGGCAGATGGAACAGGCGGAGGAGAAGCCGGTAATCAGCTCTTTCTGTCCGGCAATCGTGCGGTTGATACAGATTCGTTTCCCGGCGTTGGTCGATAATATTCTTTTGGTGAAAAGTCCGGTCAATGCGACTGCCACCTATTATCATCAGGTGTTGACGGAAGAAGGTTATCAGCCCGGACAGATCGGACTCTTTTACGTGACGCCTTGTGCCGCCAAGATTGCCGCATTGAAAAGTGCGGATGGCTATTCATCCACCATTAACGGTGTGATCAATATGGATACCCTATATAATAAGGTATATCATATCCTGCAAAACCGTCCGAAAGGCTACAAGCCCGAATGTGTCCTTCCGCCTGCCCTGACCAAGAAAGAAATGAGATGGAGCCAGACGGGAGGGGAGGCAAAGCATTTCTCCGGCCGTTGCCTGGCTATCGACGAAATACACAACGTGATCGACTTTCTGGAACGGATGGAGACGACGACGGAGGTCCGGAATGTGGATTTTCTCGAACTGCGTGCCTGTGACCGCAGTTGTGCCGGAGGCGTATTGGCTGTAGCCAACCGCTTCCTGACTGCCGAGCGGATCATGAAGCGTTCGATGAAACGGGATAAGGCCCCGCTTATTTATGCTTCTGAACGGCTGGGGGCATTAGCTTACCTGAAACAACATATCACGATCCGTCCGCTTCCGGCTAATCCGAAACTGCTTTACGACGGCAGCATTGAAGAAGTGCTGAAAAAGATGGAGCAGGTACGGAGATTGATGTGTTATCTTCCGGGAATCGATTGCGGTGCATGCGGAAATCCGAACTGTCAAAGTCTGGCGGAAGATATTGTCCGTCACGAAGCCCAGTTCAGTGACTGTATTTTTATGCAGCGTAATATGGAGAAACATGGCAAACTGGACCAGGAGCATGCTTTCCGCCTGGTAGAAAAAATATGGGGGAAGGATCGTTTAAATAAAGACTGTTATAAGAAAGGAGCCAAATATGAAGGTCAGTGATCTTGTAAAAGAATTGGAACTCACCGTTTTCTGCGGTGAAGAGAATCTGGATGCCGTCGTTAAAGGCGGTTATACCAGCGATCTGTTGAGTGATGTAATGGGGCATATGGAAGAAGGGATGCTATGGATCACCATGCAAACCCATCAGAACATCGTTGCCGTTTCAACCTTGAAAGATGCGGCGGCTGTTTTGATCGTGAACGGTGCTTCACCGGATGAAGAAACGTTGCAGAAAGGGATAGAAGAAGGGGTTCCTTTACTGGGGACGCCGCTTTCCGCATTCGTCGTCAGTGGTAAAATATATCAACTCCTGCAGAACGGATGAATCTTTACCGGGCTGATCTGCATATTCATACTTGTCTTTCCCCTTGCGGAAGCCTGGAAATGAGCCCCACGGTCATTGTCGAAACAGCACTTACCCGGGGACTGGATATTATTGCCGTAACGGATCATAACAGTACCCTGCAATGTCCTGAGATACAAAAACTGGGGGCCGAAGCCGGATTGACGGTTTTTGCCGGGGCCGAGGTTTGTACCCGTGAGGAGGCGCATTGTGTGGTTCTTTTGGGAACGGAAGAGGCGCGTGTTGCTTTTCAGCAATATCTGGAGATGTATTTGCCGCCTGTTCCGAACGACCCTGAACGGTTCGGTGACCAGGTGTGGGTGAACCGGCAGGACGAAATAATAGGGGAGGTCCCGTATTTGTTGCTCTCTGCGCTCGACCGCAATGTGAATCAGGTAGCGGCATTTGTAAAGGAACTGGGCGGTCTGTTTATTGCTGCTCATGTGGAACGCCCGTCTTTCAGCCTGATCAGCCAGCTTGGTTTCATTGACCCGGCATTGCCTTTGGATGCGATTGAATATACGGATGCGTCCCGGTTTGCAAGGCTTGTGGACAAACAAAAGTATTTGTCGAACTACACCTCTTATCCGGCTTCCGATGCCCATTACCCGTCACAGATCGGAAGTAATCCATGCCTGATACGGGCTTCTGCACCTTTATTCGAAAACATCAGGATGGCTTATGCTAAAACTCAGGAACATTTAGTTTTTTCCTCCGCATAATTAAAAGAATAAGATAAACTATACATAAATGTAAAGCATACTATACGTATAAGTAAGGTTATCTATACAAATACGTAAGGCTAGCTTTCCTTTTATAAAATAGAGGAGAAAAAAGTTTAAAATTCACTATGTCAGGAAATAAATATCAGGATGAACACGCTTACATTCCATATCACCGATATTGCCTCGAACAGTGTTCGTGCAGGCGCCACCCGTATTTCGTTGGAAATAACGATTCATGAAGACCATACGACTGTCCGTATTACGGATAACGGTTGTGGTATGGATGCAGAAACGGTCTCCCGGATAACCAATCCGTTCTATACGACCCGGACAACCCGGAAAGTGGGACTGGGAATCCCTTTCCTTATTCAGAATGCAGAACAAACCGGCGGTCATGTCAGCATCACATCGGAGCCGGGAAAAGGAACGGCGGTAACGGCTTGCTTCATTACTTCTAATATCGACTGTCCGCCTATGGGTGATCTGCCCGGAACGGTTGCTATGCTGATAAGCGGGAATCCGGGGATTAATGTCTGTTTTTCTTACAGGAAAGAGGAATTGTTATTTGAAATAAGTTCGGAGGATTTGCGAAGCGTCTTTGAAGATATCCCGTTAAGCTATCCGAAAGTCATACTCGCCATCCGGGAGATGATCGCCGCCAATCTGTCCTGATCAACTACGTTTGGTCTTTGTCTTGTAGTATTCGAAACGTTGCATCACTTCACGCACATAATTATACGTTTCCGAACCACGCAAATATCCATGCTTGCAGACAGGGTCGTTGTAATATTCGGGATCGCTTTTCAGGCGGACATATTCGGCTACGTTGTTATCCCAGACTTTCGGATCTTTCCCGTATTTCTCCGCCAGACGCTGGGCGTCGTAGATATGTCCGATACCGGCATTGTAAGAGGCCAGAGTAAACTTGATCTTCTCCTGCGGATCGGTTATTTCAGAAAAGCCCTGACGGAATTTGCGCAGGCAGTCCACGCCGGTACGGATGCCGACATCCGGGTCTTTCAGTTCGTGCGGAGTGACGCCGAGTGCCTTGGCTGTATTAGGCATGATCCCCATCAATCCTTCCGCTCCAGCCCATGAAACGACCGATGGGTTAAAATGAGACTCCTGATAAGAGATAGATGCGATAAGCTGCCAATCCCAGCCGATGTTTTTGGAATGCTTTCTGAACAGCTCGTCGTAAGGAGAAATATGTCCGTTCTTTACCGGAGGCAGGTCGGCGGTAAGAGGTTGCTTGCCTAGCTCGAAATAACGTTTCACCAATGCCCGGTAGACATGGTTTCCCGATTTGTCGGATGCCCAGGCGTTGATCGCTTCTGCCAGTTTCGGACTTGTCTTACGAACCAGCCAGGAAGAACGCTGCATGAAGCTGACTTTCAGTGATACGTTGATGTTCCAGAAATAAGTCTTGTTCAGACGGGCGATATTATCATCGCTGATGGTGTAGGGTATTTCGCCCTGCGAAACCATGGCGATCAGGTCTTCGGTCGTTACCGTATCTTTCTTGATGTCTTTTATATGGATACCGCCGCCCAGTTCTTTATCCAGGTTTTTAAGCCGTTCGTAGTATTTGGTATCCGGCTTTACGTACACTTCTTTCCCGATCAGTTGAGTCACATCTTTAAGGATCGTATCTCCTTTGTTGGCACGCTGAACCAACACCTGGCTGGTCAACTCTTCGCGCCCGCAGTAAAGATAATTCTCTTTCAGGTTATTACTCATCTGGATAGGGTAGGCAACAACGTCGGCTTCACCGGCTTCCAGCATCTCGATCAAACGGGTCGCGTTTTCAGCGACTTTGATGTTCAGCTTCAACCCTTCGGAGCGGGCGAAGTCTTTGATCAGGTCGTATTCATACCCCATCGGTTCCATTTTATACTGGAAGTAGGAAGTGGAGCTGTAAAGTGTCACGGCCGTGATCTCGCCCTCCGCTTTCAGTTGGGGCAGGTCGGTATAGACAAAATCGTCTTCCTTTTGCTCTTGCTTATTGCTGGAACAGCTACTCAAAAGCAAAGTTAAGCACAAAAGGGAGATGATTTTCCTATACATTATTATATATGTTATTCTTTCTTTTCCAGTAAGACAACATTTTCCACGTGGTGTGTATGTGGGAACATATCGACGGGGCGTACCTTCTTCACATTATACTTCACGCTAAGCAGGCTTAAATCGCGGGCCTGTGTTGCCGGGTTACAACTTACATATACGATACGCTTCGGTTCGGCAAAAAGGATGGTGTTGATTACATCATCATGCATTCCGGCACGAGGCGGATCGGTAATAATAACATCCGGACGGCCATGTTGGTTTATGAAATCTGTCGTAAGGATATCTTTCATGTCACCGGCATAGAATAATGTGTTGTCGATTTTGTTCAGGGCAGAATTGACTTTGGCATCTTCGATTGCTTCGGGCACATATTCGATACCGATTACTTTCTTTGCCTGGCGTGAAACGAAGTTGGCAATCGTTCCGGTTCCCGTATAAAGGTCGTACACCATTTCATTGCCGGTCAGTCCGGCAAACTCGCGGGCTACCTTATATAAGTTGTAAGCCTGTTCACTGTTCGTCTGGTAGAAAGATTTGGGACCTACTTTGAATTGCAGCCCTTCCATCTCTTCAATGATATGGTCTTTGCCACGGAACACAAGAACATCCTGGTCGGTGATCGTATCGTTGCATTTCTCGTTTATTACATATAATAAAGAGGTGATCTCCGGAAATTGTTCTGCCACATGCGAGAGCAAGGCTTCGCGGCGTTCCTTATCTTCGTGGAAGAATACGACTACCACCATCAGGTCGCCCGTTGAAGCGGTACGGATCATCAATGTACGGATAAACCCTTCCTGATTCCTTAGATCGAAGAAAGGATAGCCTTCGTGTGACAAGCAATACTCTTTGATACAAAGACGGATGCGGTTGGAAATATCATTCTGCAACCAGCATTTGTGTATATCCAGTACCTTGTCGAACATTCCCGGGATATGGAAACCGACAGCGTTCATACAATCGAAAGTGGCTCCTGACTTCACTTCTTCTTCCGTCAGCCATTTCTTATTGGAGAAGGTGAATTCGAGTTTATTCCGGTAGAAGGTGGTACGTTCGGAACCTAATATAGGCAAAACCTCTTCCATCTCGATCTTTCCGATGCGGGTAAGGTTGTCTATAACCTGCTTATGTTTGTATCTTAACTGGGCTTCATAGGGGAGATGTTGCCATTTGCAACCACCGCATACGCCGAAATGTTCGCAAAACGGAGTGGCTCGTTCTGTAGAGTATTCGTGGAAGTGTACAGCCTTCCCTTCGGCATAACTATTCTTTTTACGGGTAAGTTGGATGTCTACTACATCGCCGGGAGCGACAAAAGGAACAAACACTACTTTCTCATTTACACGTGCAATCGCCTTACCTTCAGCGGCTACGTCTGTAATTGTTACCTTTTCAAGCAAGGGTAACTGCTTCTTATTTCTTGCCAATTTTATCTGTGTTTAAAATTTTCGCCACGCAAATGTACATATTTAGCTGATACGAATAGTAAAGAATAGTTCTAAAACATATAAAAATCTTTAACTTTCTGTATCCTGTGTACTTCTAAATAGCATATATTTGCAGCATTGCAATGTAGAGATAGCAAAACTGAAATCTAATAAACATATATTTACAGTCTGACATATGGAAAGAAAAAGAGTCTACACATTCGGAAATGGAAAAGCCGAAGGTAAAGCAGATATGAGAAATCTGCTGGGTGGTAAAGGTGCAAACCTTGCCGAAATGAATTTAATTGGCGTTCCGGTTCCTCCGGGATTTACAATTACAACAGAAGTTTGCTCGGAATATTATGAACTGGGCAAAGACAAAGTGGTAGAGTTACTGAAGTCGGACGTTGAAAAAGCTATTGCTAACATAGAAACGTTAATGAACTCCAAGTTCGGAGATGTGGAAAACCCGCTGTTGGTTTCTGTCCGTTCCGGAGCACGTGCTTCTATGCCGGGTATGATGGATACCATCCTGAACCTGGGATTGAACGACGAGGTAGTAGAAGGGTTGACACGTAAAACAGGCAACGCTCGTTTTGCATGGGACTCTTATCGCCGTTTTGTACAAATGTATGGTGATGTGGTTCTGGGTATGAAACCGACCAGTAAGGAAGACATTGATCCGTTCGAAGCGATCATCGAAGAGGTGAAAGAAGCCAAAGGGGTGAAGCTGGACAACGAACTGACTGTCGACGACCTGAAAACATTGGTGACAAAGTTCAAAGCCGCTGTTAAGAAACAAACAGGAAGCGACTTCCCGACTTGTGCCTACGAACAATTGTGGGGTGCAGTCTGTGCCGTATTCAACTCCTGGATGAACGAACGTGCTATCCTGTACCGCCAGATGGAAGGTATTCCGGCAGAATGGGGAACAGCTGTTTCTGTTCAGGCGATGGTATTCGGTAACATGGGTGATACATCTGCTACAGGTGTATGTTTCTCTCGTGACGCCGGTAACGGTGAAGACCTATTCAACGGTGAATACCTGATCAATGCACAGGGTGAAGACGTTGTTGCCGGTATCCGTACTCCGCAGCAGATCACGAAGATCGGTTCACAGCGCTGGGCTGAACGTGCCGGTATTCCGGAAGAAGAAAGAGCTGCTAAATTCCCTTCAATGGAAGAAGCAATGCCGGAAATCTATAAGGAACTGGATGCACTGCAGACAAAACTGGAAAATCATTACCGCGACATGCAGGATATGGAATTTACCGTACAGGAAGGTAAACTTTGGTTCCTTCAGACACGTAACGGTAAACGTACCGGTTCTGCTATGGTGAAGATCGCTATCGATCTGTTGCATCAGGGAATGATCGATGAAAAGACAGCTTTGAAACGCATCGAACCGAATAAACTGGATGAATTGCTTCACCCGGTATTTAACAAATCAGCTTTGAAGAAAGCGAAAGTATTGGTAAAAGGTTTGCCTGCATCTCCAGGTGCTGCGACAGGCCAGATCGTATTCTTTGCGGATGACGCTGCCGAATGGCATGCTGCCGGAAAGAACGTGGTATTGGTTCGTATCGAAACTTCTCCTGAGGACCTGGCTGGTATGGCTGTGGCTGAAGGTATCCTGACAGCTCGTGGTGGTATGACCTCTCATGCTGCTGTAGTTGCCCGTGGTATGGGTAAATGCTGTGTGTCAGGTGCTGGCGGTTTGAATATCGATTATAAGAAGAAAACGATAGAGGTAGGAGGTATTACGCTGAAAGAAGGTGACTTCCTGTCTATCAACGGTTCTACCGGTGAAATATTCGAAGGCAAAATTGAAACAACTGCAGCTGAGCTTTCTGACGATTTCGCAGAACTGATGAAGTTGGCCGACAAATACACCAAATTGCAGGTTCGTACCAATGCAGATACTCCGCATGATGCTGAAATAGCCCGTGCATTCGGTGCAAGTGGTATCGGATTATGCCGTACGGAACATATGTTCTTTGAAGGTGAAAAGATCAAAGCTATGCGTGAAATGATCCTGGCAGAAGATGCTGAAGGACGTAAGAATGCATTGAAGAAGATCCTGCCTTATCAGCAGGCTGACTTCAAGGGTATTTTCAAAGCTATGCATGATCTGCCTGTCACTGTTCGTTTGCTCGATCCTCCTTTGCACGAGTTCGTTCCTCACGATCTGAAAGGTCAGGAAGAAATGGCAGAAACAATGGGTATTTCTGTAAAGGAAATCCAGCAGCGTGTAGAATCGCTTTGCGAACATAACCCGATGTTGGGCCACCGTGGTTGCCGTCTGGGTAATACATATCCTGAAATTACAGAAATGCAGACACGCGCTATCTTAGGTGCTGCGCTGGAATTGAAGAAAGAAGGTATCGTAGCTAAACCGGAAATTATGGTTCCTCTGACAGGTATCTTATACGAATTCAAAGAACAGGAAAAAGTAATCCGTGATGCCGCAGAAAAGTTATTTGCCGAAGTAGGAGACCGTATCGACTTTAAGGTAGGTACAATGATCGAAATTCCTCGTGCTGCTTTGACTGCTGATCGTATCGCTTCTTCTGCTGAGTTCTTCTCATTCGGAACAAATGACCTTACTCAGATGACATTCGGCTATTCACGTGACGATATTGCCTCTTTCTTACCGATCTATCTGGAAAAGAAGATCCTGAAAGTAGACCCGTTCCAGGTATTAGACCAGAATGGAGTAGGCCAGCTGGTTCGGATGGCAACAGAAAAAGGACGTGCAATCCGCCCGGATCTGAAATGTGGTATTTGTGGTGAGCATGGCGGTGAACCTTCTTCAGTGAAGTTCTGTCATAAAGTAGGACTGAATTATGTATCTTGTTCTCCGTTCCGCGTGCCTATCGCTCGTATCGCTGCCGCACAAGCTGCAATCGAAGATTAACATAAAATGTAAATAAAGTAATTAAGAAGGGTATTCTTTTGGGATATCCTTCTTAATTCGTTTTAAAATAGTTCGTATTCTATATCATTTATTTCATTATTCTCAAAATATAATTACTTTTGTATTAATGATTTTTTATTATTCATAAATGTAGAAAAATTTATATGGCACGAAAAGTAAATTATTCAAAAAGGATCGGGAAAATTAAAGCTCAACTAGACGAGCTGGTTAATGACATTGAAAATGGTTCTAAAAAAGAAACAGAAGAAGTTGTAGAACAGAAAGTGAAAATTTCTGATATTGATTTCGAAAATGAAGATGTTGCTACGTTAATGAAAATTCAGACGCGTTTAGTTCGTGCAATTAATCAAAAAATGAAGAATTAATCGAATTGAGGTTTTATACCTTAAATGGAGAAGGGTGTTCTGCAATGGAATACCCTTTTTTTATATTAAACAGGTCATGTCTGGTGTCCGGTTGATGCCAAATATTCAATGAGAAGTTTCCAGCTTAGGCCAGTATGGGGTGAGCTATTGAAATTTAATAGATAACTTATTTTTATCGAACTTCTTAATATTCAAGAATAAAAGAGGAATTTTATCAGCACGGCTTTCCCTTTACATTTATATTTCTTTGTAAAATATAGCCGGAATAAAGATAAAATACCGTATATTTGTTACTCGATGAAAATTAAAAAAACAATATCAACGTATGGAGCGGTATTTAATAATTAAGACGAGGGATGAGTTGTTACGAATAAAGATAGGGCAGATACTCTATTTTGAAGCTGATAGAAATTACACTAAATTACTATTATCCAATGGAATCCAGTTTACGTTTGCAATTAATATCGGTAAAATAGAAGAGATATTAGAAAAGCAGGTGGCAGGATGCAACAAGATATTAATGAGAGTTGGAAAAAGTCATATCATCAATAAAAATCATATTCTGCAGATCAATTTACCTAAGCAAAAACTATTATTGTTGACGGAAGAGGGCAAACCCAGAGAGCTTATAATATCTAAAGATCCTTTGAAAGTGCTAAAAGAATCGCTGGAAAAGGAGATGGGCAAACCGGAAGAACCAAAGGAATTAAAAGATGAAAATTAAAATCGGTAAAGCTGAAGATAATGATTTTATAGTGAATGATCCTCATGTTAGCAGACACCATGCTTGTCTGATGCGTGAGGATCATGGCTGTTGGTTGTTAGAAGATCTCGGCTCTACCAACGGAACTTTTGTCAATGGTTCGCAGATCGTCAAAAAACGTGTTACACCGACAGATAAGATCATTTTGGGAACAGGTTATGTCCTGAATTTGTCTGAAGCGCTGAAGTATAATAATGACTATAGCGAAGAATTTGCCGCTTTAAAGAAAGTGTATGATGATTATGTTCAAGCAAAAGTGAAGATACAGTCGGCTAATCAGTTTAAAACCAGATTATTTCAATCCCTTCCTTTTGCTTTACCCGGTATAATAGGTGTTGTGATCGGTTTTTTAGGTAAAGGGAGTCCTGAGTTTTTAGGGATAAGTCTTTTCATTACAATTTGTGCTCCTACCGTCGGTATTTATATGGGAGCCAAACAGGCATCCAAGACACCTCAACAGTTGCAAGACATTGCAAATCAATTTAAAATAGACTATGTATGTCCCAAATGCGGTACTTTTTTGGGAGAAATACCTTGGGAATCCCTGAGGAACAGAAAGCAATGCCCGGTTTCTTCCTGTAAAGCAAAGTGGGTCAGCGAATAAGTTGTTTCGTATCTCAAAAGCGGACAGTTTGTACATAAAACCCAAACCTTTGATTATAAGAGGAAATTACATGTTAATTTAATCCGTTACTTTTTCTACTTTTGTTTCCAGAAAGAATAATTTTAATTCAAACCAGTATGCAAGAGGAGGAATACACATTCGTTACACTAGACAGTGACGACTCCGTATTTAGTGATGCGGTAGTAGTAGATGTGGATGGGGAAAACGATTTATCTGGTATCGTTATGATTGATGATGATAATATGGATGTTTCAGATTTTATTACATTATCTGATGACACTATAATATTGTCTGACACAGATGTACATGACGCTTTCTCTACTGATATTGACGGAGCTGATATATCGTTCATGTTATGATTTCAGTCAAGTGTCCACATTGTCACGTAGGATTAAAGGTAGACGAGGGGAAACTTCCCCTCGATCTCACTTCTTTTAAATGTCCGAAGTGTAAACAATCGATTCCTGTCTCTTTGCTTCAACTGGGAAAGCAAGGAGCAGATTGCGATCAGGATACAATCCTGGTCCATCCCGTTTCAAACAGCACAGGTCAGCTTTTGGTTGTTGGCGATGCCGTTACCCCCGAACAATCTTTTCCCCTCTATGAAGGTATTGCAATCATCGGTCGAAAATCCAATGCATCGAATGCTACTATTGGGATTCTGACGGCCGATAAATCAATGAGCCGGGAACATATACGAATAGAAGTTAAAAAAGACCCGAAAGGAGGGTATAAACATTATCTTTCTGACAATAATAGTAAAAACCATACGTTATATAATAGCAATTACCTTGAAAATGGAGAAGTAGTGGTGCTGAAGAATAATGACGAGATCGTTATCGGGCATACTGTTCTTCGCTTTAATGAATAAAATCTGTTCGTGCTATGAATATAACGATTGGCAAGCCTTGGGCCGTTTGTGAAAAAGGCGGTAGACAAAACAACGAGGATTCAATCTATCCGTTACCGGAAATGGTTAATTCCAATCAGAAATTATTTCTGGTTTGCGATGGTGTCGGCGGATCAGAGAAAGGAGAGATTGCCAGTTCGCTGGCTTGTGAATCTTTCCAGACTTTCTTTTCTACATTCCTGGACGATGAACCATCAGAAGAATTTATAAATAAAGCTATCAGATATACAGAAGCTCGTTTCGACGATTACGTAAATACCCATCCGGAGGCCAAAGGTATGGCTACGACACTGACGATGGTTTCAGTTGGGACATCCGGTGTGACATTAGCGCATGTTGGGGACAGCCGGATTTATCAATTCCGCCAGGGAGAGATCCTTTATCAGACTGAAGACCACTCGTTAGTCAATTCACTTGTCAAATTGGGAAAGATAACTAAGGAAGAAGCATCGACCCATCCGCAAAAAAATGTTATTGTTCGTGCCATACAAAGTACGGAACATCCGACGGAAGCAGATGTGATCCTGTTAAAAGATATACAGGCTGGCGATTATTTTTTCATGTGTACGGATGGTGTATTGGAACGGTTGAAAAATGAGGACCTTTCTTATATTTTCTCAACCCATAATAACCCGGAAGATATAAAAGATGCCATTATGGCATCCTGTTGCGGGAAGACCAGGGATAACTTTTCTTTTTATATTTTACCGGTTCAAAACGTTGGTGAATCTATCGGAATAAAACAAAATATTCTCTCTTTCCTTTATTCTTTTATATAAATAACGTAATTTTGGCAGATTAAAAAGAGATACGCAATAAGTTATGAATTTGCCAAACGGACATCTTCTTCAAAATAGAAAATATCGGCTTACTCATGTAGTTGGTCAGGGCGGCTTTGGTATAACTTACAAAGGCGTCTGGTTTACTGAGGTTAAAGGACCATTGGGAACGATCAAAACAGAAGTTCCTATATGTGTAAAAGAATATTTTTTTAAAGATTACTGTTATAGAGATCCTGATTCTTTTGAAGTTAAAGTTCATTCAGAAACAGGAAGGGCGCTTTTTGAGAAGTTTAAAGAGAAACTGATTAAAGAGGCTAAGATTTTATCGGATGTTCATCACCCTCATATTGTCAATGTATTGGAAGTGTTTGAAGAAAATAACACGGCCTATATTGCTATGGAGTATATTTCCGGTAATAGTTTGAAATATATGATGGACAAGGAAGGCGTCTTGCCGGAAGCGAGGGTGCTCAGATATGTGCATCAGATAGGAGAGGCTCTTCAGTTTGTTCACGAGAAAAATGTTCTCCATCTGGATATAAAACCGAGTAATATACTGATCGACCAAAGTGGGAAAGCACGCCTGATCGATTTTGGTGTGAGTAAACGATATGATATTGAACAGCAGGAGACGAGTACGACCATGCTGACTTTATCGAAAGGTTTTGCCTCTATAGAGCAGTATGATAATGAGGGTACACAAAATTTTTCGCCATGCCCGGATATTTACTCCCTGGGCGCAACTATGTATAACCTGTTGACCGGCAAGATACCGACAGAATCTATTCTCCGTGCAACTCGTCCGTTGCCAGCTCCTAGAGAATTAAATCCGGCTATTTCTCCCAAGACAGAAGCTGCAATAATCAAGGCAATGGAAATTGTTCCTGCTGACCGTTTTCAATCGGTGTCGGAGATGTTGGCAGCTTTGGACTTCCCAGAAGCGGAGGAAGAGGAAATAAAAAAAGATATATCTTCTCCGGAATATTTTGAGGAAGATGAAACGACGATTTTATTTACAACACGTTTACCCCAATCCAAAACGGATGAAGGAGATGAAACGGTATTGAATAATGTCGATCAGCCTTCAATACCTAAAAAGAAAAAAAGAAAAGTAACGTTAATATCTTTACTTATTATTATATTTGCAAGTATAGCTTCTGCATGGGTGTTGTTGGTGCAACGAAACAAACCTGTACCTCCTGTTGTTGAAGTTCTGAATGCTGCTCCGAAAGGAAATAGCGATCCGGTCTCTGAAACGGTGGCTACTGATATTATTGAAAAGAACAATACGTCGGCAGTTGCTGAAGAAGAACCCCAAAATGGTTCAGATGAGAAAATTGTCGATAACCGGCAGACTTCGCAAGAGAAACCCGCTGTTAAGTCTGAAGTGACGACTTCACGAACAGAAACGGCGAAACCTCCAAAGGAGCCAACGGTTAAAGATATTGAGAAAACAGTTGTTACACCATCTGTTCCTTCGGAAGAAGAGATCAATGCGGAGTTTGAAACATTGATTACTTCCGGTAAAAGTAAAATGGCAGAGGCGCAGGTTTCTAATGGTGCAGCCGATTTTGCAAAAGCTACGGAAGAAATTTCGGAAGCAGGTATTGCTTTCAGTAAGGCTGCAAAGCTCAAAACGACGGATGAACTTATTGACCTTATAGGAAAATGTAAAGTCAAAGAGGAGGAAATACTCCTTGCCGGTAGAAAAGCACAATATGAAGAAATAAAACCATTTGGTGATCTTATGATCGTTCAGAAAAAGGATACGAAGAAGTACGGAGCCATTGATGCCAATGCAAGAGAACGGGTCAAATGCAAATATTTGGCGGCATACCGGACACAGCAAGGTTACAGTGCGTTTTTAAGAGAAGATGAATTGTATGACATTTATGATACAAAAGGGGGACTGATTAGTGAACGTTTATCGAGTTATTATTAATGGTGTTTATGAAGATACTTAAAATACTTATTTTCTTATTTATAATTGTACTACAGCCAGAACATTTGATGGCACAGTTACAACCAGACTATAATAAAAAAGGTGATGAAGCTATGCGGCACCAGGATTATAGGAAGGCAACGATGTGGTATGAAGAAGGTGTCATGCAATGTGATTCATATAGTATTGAGCAACTGACTACCATTTGGAAACAGAATAAGAAGATACGTTCATCCATTAGTGGGTTGATGAGTAAGTGCTTCGACTGTCTGAGAGATAAAGCTACAATAGATAGCGATTCGACTGCCATATCGCAACTGATTCTTTATTATAAAGAAGGAATAGGTACTTTGGCAAATGAAGAACGTGCCAGAAGTTGGAGTAATCGCCTGGAAGAACTTCGCAGGCCGGTGGAATCGATAACTTATATCCCCCACCAGGAGAAAAAGCCCAGAGAACCCATGAAATTTTTTGTTGGTTATGCATTCTCTATCGAGGCTCCTTACGGCTTAACTGTAGGTGGCGTAGGAGAAAGGTTCGGTTGGTATGCACGGTTCAGGACGAATATGTCATTTGATAATTATACGGATAAATGTAAAGGAACAGATGAGTTTATCAGTTATCCGGAAAATACAGCTTTAAAGTTCACCAATAAGAAAAAAGTAAACTGCTTAACAGCTTCTGCCGGTCTTGTTGTTAAATGTACGCCGTGGTTGTATACTTCTGTCGGTTTAGGATATGGAAAACGGGAGTTATTGTGTGAATATAATGCTACCAGTTGGGATGATATCAATATAAAAAATACGTATTGGGCAAAGAATATTGATCATTCGTATGAAGGTGTGATCGCTGATTTAGACTTTATGGTAAAGTTCGGTTCAATATTTGTTAGTGCCGGATGTAATACCTTGAATTTTAAATATGTGGATCTGAATGCAGGTTTAGGTTTATTCTTTTAACTGATAAGATTATGAAACAATTATACTTCTTATTAACTATATTTTCTTTACTATTATCGGGTTGTTTGGAAGATCCGGATATGAATACCGGATTACAGAATGCATTGAAACCTGAGTTTGAAAAATTTAGTGGAGATGATATCACAAAGACGGCAACAACGATTGTTGCTAAAGCTACTATAAAGAAAGAAAATGGTTCTCCGGTTACTGAACGTGGATTCCAATATTGGGAGGAGAACAGTACTAATATTCAAAAAGAAACTGATAAGGAAAAAGAAGGCAAAGGAACATATAGTTTAACTATAGATGAACTGATAGATGGTGCAACTTACATGATATGTCCTTATGCAATTAATGGTGTTGGTACCAGTTATGGAGATACAATTAAGGTTAATACAAATCGTGGAACTGGTCGAGTAAAGACAACGACAATAGAGGATGAAGCTATTAATGCCACTTCTGTGAATGTAAAAGGCATCATTGCTGAAAAAGGAGAGGGGGAATATGAAGACTATGGTTTCCGTTTATTTAATGCTGAAAAAGATACAACATTCAATAAGGAAAAGGGTGTAGAACTTCGGGATGATAGTGTTTTAGTATATACAATTGAAGGATTGGAGCCTAATACTGAATATTTCGTGGAAGCCTATGCAAAGAATAAATTCGGAACATTTAGTTCTGATGGCAAAGTGAAATTCACAACAAAAGATGGTCTTCCTCAATTAGGAAGTATCAGTCTTAAGGAAGATGCAGGATATGATTATGCAATTTTAAGAGCGGAACTGGTTTGTGAAGGAGATTCTGCAGTGAAAGAGTTCGGCTTTTGTTGGGGGACAGATAATAGAACACCAGGAAGGCCCAATATTGAACAAGACGATACGGTCAGGGCCCTCTCATTGGATGCTGATAATTTCTTCGAAGCTACGATCAAAAATCTGAGTGCTGCAACAAACTACTATGTCATTGCTTATGCAACAAATGCATTCGGAACACGGTATAGTAATGATACGATCAGAGTGGTGACAAAGAGAGACCTTCCGACCATATTTCTCAATGAATCTTCTACTTATGTCATAAGTGCCGGAGTTGTTACGATTGGTGGGGAACTGCAAAGTGAAGGAAAAACGCCTGTAAGCGAATTAGCGGTTTATTATTCTTCATCTACTAAGACTCCTGGTCCGAAAAGCTATGAGGGGAAAAAGGAGTTTACGATTGCTGATCTGGATGAAAATAATAAGTTTACCGTTACTCTTGAGAATATAAAAGGAGGAAAGGAATATTATGTCAGAGCTTATGCGACCAATGAATCCGGTTCGGCTCCAAGTAATGAGATTCAAAAATTTACTACCCCTTCCATCTTTGGAGAAGATCTGGCTACTTTCCCCGGAAGCGGACGAGTTGAATTTTCTACCTTCTGTGTAAACAGTCAGATATATATTCTGGGAGGATATTCTGGTACCGGATATATTAAAGAACTATACGGTTATAGTCCGAGTGTGAACAAATGGGCAGCATTGTCTTCTTACAATGAAAATGTGTATGGAGCTTCTGTCTGTACCCAGGATGATCATGTTTATTCTGTCGGGGGAAGGACAAATTCAAAATGGTTTACAGAATTATATACTTACGAGAATAATACTTGGTCTTCATTTGCTTCAATGGATAGCAAAATGGAATGTATTTTCCCAACTAGCTTTGTTTATAAAGATTCAATCATTTTGATTGGAGGTGAAAGAGCTGTAACGGTTCCTGAAAGTAAAAGCAGTATGGAAGTGCAGGACACTATATATCGTTATGATATGGTCAATAAAGAATGGATTGGGTGCGGTAATTTTCCTGTCCCTATAAAGTCTGGAGTTTCTATCACTTCCGGAGATAGTGTATTTGTTGGTTTGGGAAGTATCTCTAAAGATAATTCATATGAACGGGGATTGTGGCTTAATACCTTTGGTAACTGGGGGGATTGGACTAAGCTGGCTGATGCACCAACCGGTATGGGAAATGTCTGTTCTGGTATTTTGTTCAAGGATTGCTTATATTATGTAGATAATGGCGGCATTATCTGGCGTTTTAGTTTGGCAACGAAAGAGTGGTCAAAAATGTCCAGCTTCCCTAGAAAACTGGATAACCCACCTGTCGATTATAGGATATTCCTGTTGGATGATACTATATACATTTTCCTGATCAATTATTACTATTCTTATTTGAAGATTTATGATCCTTTGTGGGATGTACCACAAGAACAGAAATAAGATGAACAGAACTGATATTTTAAACCAGATACAAAAAAACGTTGAACGTTTATCGGCTTCCGATCTGCCGGAGTATAAATATATTCCGCTGCATCAGAAGCCATCACCTTCTGTACATTCTCTTCGGGAGGTGATGTTATTGCTACGGAAAGTGATTTTTCCGGGATTCTTTGGATCGGAGCAGGAGGCACAGGTAGATTCAATCCAATATTATACAGGTGTATATCTGGAGAAAATATACGACCTGTTACAGGAACAGATATACAATGGACTGTGTTTTGAAGTGGATCGTTGTTGCGACTCGAAGGATCGCGCTTCCCGGATAGCGATTGATTTTATTAATAAGATTCCTCATATAAAGTATTTGCTTTCTACAGATGTAAAGGCAATACTGGATGGAGATCCGGCAGCGAAGAGTCTTAGTGAAATAATTTTTTGTTATCCCGCCGTACATGCAATCCTTCATCAACGGGTAGCTCATGAGTTATTAAAGCTGGGAGTACCTGTCCTGCCGCGTATTATAACCGAGATGGCCCATTCCGAGACTGGTATCGATATTCATCCGGGAGCACAGATAGGAGAATATTTCAGTATCGATCATGGAACGGGTATTGTTGTGGGACAAACTGCTATTATCGGTAACCACGTCCGTCTATATCAGGGAGTCACTTTAGGAGCCAAAAACTTTACGTTGGATGAAGAAGGACTACCTATCGATGTTCCCCGTCATCCGATCATTGAAGATTATGTTACTATCTACTCCAATGCATCTATTCTCGGTCGTATCACGATCGGAAAAGGTTCGGTGATAGGGGGTAATATCTGGTTAACTCATAGTGTCCCACCAAACTCCAAAGTTCTTCAGACGCGAGCTGTTGAAGACAAATAAATCTTTTGTTTTTTTTAGAACAAAACACGCCCGTAAATCAAACAGAAATACGTATGTTTGTGTCATACCTATGTGGTAATAATGCCTTAAATGTGTACGATGATGAACAAAGTAAAAACGTTAGATGATCTGCGGAAGATGCGTGAATCCTTACGTACCTCTCTTGATTTACGTGAGAAAAGTAATAATCCCGAGCAAATGGTTCAGATTAAGGTCGCTATGGCGACCTGTGGTATTGCTGCCGGAGCCAAAGAAGTAATGAGCTATTTTATTGAAGCCCTTGATCGGGAACATGTAGATGCCCTAGTGACTCAAACTGGCTGTATGGGATATTGCTATGCAGAGCCTACTGTCGAGATCACAGTCCCCGGCAAAGAACCGATCGTATTTGGTCGCATCAATAAAACCAAAGTAGATGAGATCATAACCAGCTATATCAAAGAAGGTATTCTGATAGACGACATTATACCTGTCAACTATAACTCGGTCGGCCCAGAATAAAAACCAATACAAATTCTTACATAATGGCACAATATAGCAACTATATCCTAGTGTGCGGCGGTACAGGCTGCCGTGCATCACAGAGCGAACTTATACTACAAAACCTGAAAGAGGCGGTCAGGCAAAACGGATTACAGGAAAGTGTACAGGTGATCCGGACAGGCTGTTTCGGCTTTTGTGAGAAAGGTCCGGTTGTAAAACTGATCCCGGATAATACTTTTTACGTGCAGGTTACTCCCGAAGATGCGGATGATATCGTCAATGAACATCTGATAAAAGGTCGTAAAGTAGAGCGTTTACTCTATGTAAACCCGGAAACGAACGAACTGATACTCGACTCCAAACATATCAATTTTTATAAAAAACAGTTACGTATAGCCTTACGTAACTGCGGTTTCATCAACCCTGAAAATATAGACGAATATATTGCTCGTGACGGTTACATCGCCCTGGGGAAAGCGCTGACCGAAATGACACCTGAAGAAGTGATCAAAGAGATTATGGATAGTGGTTTGCGAGGCAGAGGCGGTGGTGGTTTCCCTACCGGATTGAAATGGCAGATTACCCGTAAAGTACAGGCACCACAGAAATATGTAGTCTGTAATGCCGACGAAGGCGATCCGGGAGCATTCATGGACCGCTCCATCCTGGAAGGCGATCCGCACTCTATTGTCGAAGCAATGGCAATCAACGGATATTGTACCGGTGCCAGCAAAGGACTTGTCTATATCCGTGCCGAATATCCATTGGCAGTAGAGCGTCTGAAGATTGCTATAGACCAGGCGAAGGATTACGGATTCTTGGGTGATAACATTTTCGGTACAGACTTTTCTTTTGATATTCAGATACGTTATGGTGCCGGTGCTTTCGTCTGCGGAGAAGAGACGGCGCTGATCCATAGTATGGAGGGATTACGTGGGGAAGCCACGGTCAAACCTCCTTTCCCCAGTGAAAGTGGTTATAAAGGTTGTCCGACGAACGTGAACAATGTAGAGACTTACGCCAATATTCCCGTTATCCTGCTGAAAGGAGCCAAATGGTTCAGCAGCATAGGTACGGAAAAGAGCAAAGGCACGAAAGTTTTTGCCCTGGCCGGCAAAGTGAACAACGTCGGATTGATTGAAGTTCCGATGGGAACAACACTCCGCGAAGTAATATTCGGTATCGGAGGAGGAATAAAAGACGGAAAGAAATTCAAAGCCGTACAAACCGGTGGCCCTTCCGGTGGCTGTTTGACAGAGAAGCATCTGGATCTACCGATCGATTATGACAATCTGATCGCAGCCAGTTCCATGATGGGATCGGGTGGAATGATCGTGATGGACGAAGACGATTGCATGGTAGCAATGGCCAAGTTCTATCTCGATTTCACGGTAGAAGAGTCGTGTGGCAAATGTGCCCCTTGCCGTATCGGAAATAAACGTTTGCATGAAATGCTGCAGAAGATAACTTCGGGTAGAGGGAACATCGAAGATCTGGATAAACTGCGTAACCTCGCTATGGTAATAAAAGATACTGCTTTATGCGGTTTGGGACAAACATCACCCAACCCCGTTCTTTCTACCATGGATAACTTTTACGATGAATATCTGGCACATGTCGACGAACAACGCTGTCCTTCTCACCAGTGCCGCGAACTGACCCAGTATTTTATCAATCCGGAGAAATGTAAAGGTTGTACCATGTGTGCCCGCATCTGTCCGGTACATGCTATCACCGGTAGCCGGAAAGTACCTCATACGATCGACTCGGAAATTTGTATCCGTTGCGGATCATGTATAGAGAAATGTAAGTTCGATGCTATTTATGTACACTAAATAAGTTGACAGTGGATAATTGACAGTTGACGGAGAAGAATATGGAAAAGATAAAACTAACAATAGATAACAGAGAAGTGGAAGTCCTCAAAGGGACAACTATTCTCGACGCAGCAAAGAGCATGGGAATCCGTATCCCGACACTTTGCCACATGAAACTCGAAGATTTGAATTACGAAAACAATCCCGGAGCTTGCCGTATCTGTGTGGTGGAGATCGAGGGACGCCGCAACCTGGCCCCGTCCTGCAAGATGGAATGTACGGAAGGAATGGTGGTCAGAACCCATACACCCCGCGTAATGAATGCACGGAAAACAGTGATGGAACTGATCCTGTCCAATCATCCGGCCGGTTGCCTTACCTGTAGCAGTAACGGATATTGTGAATTGCAGACCATCGCTCACGACCTCGGTATTCGTGAAATAAGATATCAGGGTGAACAGTCTACTTTTGAGATCGACCGTTCTCCTTCCATTGTGCGGAATATGAACAAATGTATCATGTGCCGTCGTTGCGAAACCATGTGTAACAGCATACAAACGGTAGGTGCTTTGACCGCTGTTCATCGTGGATTCAACGCTGCTGTTTCTACTGCCTTTGAACGGGACATAGCCGGTAGCACCTGTTCCTATTGCGGGCAGTGTGTTTCAGTCTGCCCGGTGAATGCACTTAGTGGCCGTAATACCCAGCAGCCGGTACTGGACGCATTGGCCGATCCGACCAAGATCGTGATCGCACAAACTGCTCCGGCAGTGCGTACGGCACTCGGACGTGATTTTGGCTGTGAACCGGGAACATTGGTAACAGGAAAGATGGTATCTGCCCTTCGTCAGTTAGGTTTTGATTATGTATTCGATACCGACTTTGCCGCCGATTTGACCATCATGGAAGAAGGTACGGAGCTTCTTCAAAGACTGGGCAAATACCTTTCGGGAGATCAGGAGGTGAAAATACCGATGATGACCAGTTGTTGTCCGGGGTGGGTGAGTTTTGTAGAACAACACTTTCCTGAATTACGCGACAACCTGTCAACAGCAAAAAGTCCGCAGCAGATGTTTGGAGCTATAGCTAAAAGCTATTTTGCAGAAAAGCTGGGAGTGGATCGTAAAAATATAGTTGTAGTATCCATTATGCCATGTCTGGCCAAGAAATATGAAGCCAGCCGTCCGGAGTTTGCCGTCGAAGGTAATCCGGATGTCGATATATCGATCTATACCCGCGAACTGGCTCGTTTGATCCGTTATGCCAATATCAACTTCAATGAACTTCCTGACAGTGATTTCGACCATCCTCTAGGTGAATCGACCGGTGCAGGCGTTATATTCGGAACGACTGGAGGTGTTATAGAAGCAGCCTGCCGTACGGCCTACGAGCTATATACCCGGAAGCCGCTGGAAAAAATTGAATTTAAGGAATTACGAGGACTGGAAGGTATCCGCAGCGGAACGATCAACTTCGACGGTGTCCCTGTCAAAATCGGTATCGCCCATGGTCTGGGGAATGCCCGTAAATTAGTAGAAGAAGTGAAAAGAGGGAAATCACCTTATCACGTTATCGAAGTTATGGCCTGTCCGGGTGGTTGTATCGGAGGTGGCGGTCAGCCGTTCCATCAAGGTAGAATGGATGTTCTGCGTAAACGTGCTGCCGCTCTTTACAATGAGGACGAAAACAAACCGATTCGCAAGAGTCATGAAAACCCATATATTCAGCAATTATATAAAGAATACCTGGGTGAACCTTGCGGACCGAAGGCGCATAAGTTACTGCATACTCATTACTTCGACCGTAAAGAAGTAGTCAATATGTTTTTGGAAACCGATAAAGACGAATAAGCATGGAAAAGATACATTTGCCCCAATCAAAGATAAAAGAGTTGCAGGCCGTATGTAAAGAGCATGATAATGACTCCGGTGAACTGATCAACATTTTACATGCAGCACAGGAAATATTCGGTTATCTTCCTCGAGAAGTACAGGAAATAGTAGCGGCCGAGTTGCATATCCCGGTATCCCGGGTATATGGTGTAGTTACTTTCTATTCTTTCTTTACCATGACGCCGAAAGGAAAATATCCGATCTCCGTCTGTTTGGGAACCGCCTGCTATGTGCGCGGAGCAGAAAAGGTGCTGGATGAATTCCAGCGTCAGCTTGAAATTAAAGTAGGAGAGACTACGTTAGACGGATTATTCTCTTTAGATTGCCTGCGTTGTGTGGGGGCCTGTGGACTGGCACCTGTAGTTACAATAGGAGGTAAGGTGTACGGTAGAATTACTCCGGAAAAAGTGCGGGATATTCTGTCTGAGTATTATATTCGCGAAGAGTAATACAATTCGAGATTATGAGCTATTCATATTAAATAACACAGTTTATTGTTACCTTTGTCGCCCGTAATATAAAAAGAGTAAAAAGGAGATGAATAAACAACGTGTCGCTTATACTCCGGTTGGGGGAGTATGTTCAAAAATGATGATTGTAGATGCTGAAGATAACATTATTACCGGTGTACAGATCGTGGGCGGTTGCCAGGGTAATACGCAGGGACTGAGCAAGCTGTTGATCGGTATGGCTGTGCCCGAAGCTATACAGCGCCTGGAAGGTATCGACTGCCGCGAACGGGGTACGTCCTGCCCGGACCAGTTGGCACAGGCATTACGAAAACTTAGCTGATTGCCGGCGTACATTCGACCGGTTTACGGATTTAGGGGGATATCTTTTACCAACCTGAATCCATTGTTGAAGTGTTTACTTCCCGGGTAGATATAGTAATGACAGGTAGGCCGGCAGGTTGCCCGTTCGTTAAACCAGGTGCCGCCGCGTACGACAGCATATAGTTTGTCGTCTTTTTCAAATGTATCGGAACACCATTCCCATACATTCCCGCTCATATCATGGATTCCCAGTTCGTTCGGTTTCTTCATACCGACAGGGTGCGGTTTGCCTTCCGAGTTTCCGGCATACCATCCGAGGCTGTCGAGTTCCATGCCGCCGCTATATAAATGGTCCCGTTTGCCATACATGCCGCCGCGAGCAGCATATTCCCATTCTTCCTCTGTGGGTAAACGTCCGCCTGCCCATTGACAATAAGCATTAGCTCCGTACCAGGTGATGTAAATGGCTGGGTTGGCTTCGTAGCCGGGGACCGGTTTTCCGTTTTGGATTCCCCAGTTACATTCAAAATATAAAGGTTGTCCGATGTCAGAACCTTCTTTGATTACATTACTTTCGTATGTTTTCAGGAACTGGGCGAACTGGAAGTTGGTAATTTCATATTTGCTGATGGAGAAACTGTTTACTTTCACCTCATGGACCGGATTGTTATCTTCTTTATAGGTCGAGCCCATCTTAAAAGTACTTCCTTTCACTTCGATCATTTCCGGATTGATGTTGGTTGATAACCATTTTCGAAATTCAATCTCTTTCATCCGTTTCCGGGCCTCATTCCGGTCTTCTTCCCTTACATCGCTTTCAATGAATTTATTGAGGTAGGAGATAGAGATATCGTATGCTTCGTTCCCTTTCAAAGGAAGCAACCGTTCGTACATGGTTGCCAGTGCAATGTATCCGTCGGTACGTTCCGGGTCCAGCCGTACGCCCTGTTCATAGAGTCTGTAAGCCTCTTCGGTATATTTGTACATGTTAATCGGGGTACCGCTAAGAGAGAGCAGGTTGTCTGCCTGCCGGATGCAATTATCGGCATAAGGGTTGATCTGGTTACTGATCAGGCGGGCGAATTTTGTTTTCTTCATCTCTACCGGGATCAGGCGGTAGAACTGCCTGAGTGAATCGGGCGACAGCTTTTTCATGATGCGGGTCAGGAGGAACTGGCCCGCATATTTATCCATATTATCTCCGATGAAAGCAATTCGGATCGAATCTCTTTTCTGCTGGGCGGCATGCAGTTCGATATCTACATCCAGTTCCTGGCTTCCCCGTACCGGTTTAGCATTCAGATTGCTTAGGGATTGGAGGAAGGCGGGCTTCTTTTTTTCTTTGCCGTCAGAACGTTTTTTACCGATGGCACCTAGTTCGTGTTGTACCATCGAGACGGCATTCAGGCTGTCGATCCTTTGGTTAAGGTCGTGCGTCTCTTCCAGGTAAACGGCATATCCCATGTGGGTGTCGGCTCCTTTGAAATGCAGTCCGTTAGGAAAGTCGGAGAGATGGCCTTCCACGTATAATGTGTCTTTGTCGATGAGCAGGTCGCAGTAATGGAACTCGTCGTCTATCGTTGTGCATAGCCATAAGTGTTGGGGAACGTCGGTCAGTGTCCCTTTCATCTGGAATTTTCCTTTTTCGATCCTCATGGAGTTGATGATACGCTGGTTGTCGAACTGTTTGAGGAAGAATACCGTGCCATCTTTCACTCCGCCGATGTGTGCTTCTATGACATACCGGTCGTTATTAGCCGTCAGAAAAAGGCTGAAACAGGTAAATAGTACGGATAGAAATAGTTTAGTCTGCATACGGATCGTTTATAAGGTGATTCAGTCGATGATCAGTTTATAGCCTATTCCCCGGACATTCAGGATTTTTATCGAGTCGTCTTTCGATAGTTTATGTCGCAGTTTGGTAATGAAGACGTGCAGGCTGCGGGCATTGAAGAAAGAGTCGTCTCCCCACAGGTCGAGCAGTACGTCTTTCATCGGCAATACATGGTCTTTGTTTTCGCAAAGCCGTTTAAGTATTTCCGATTCGCGGTTGCTCAGGAGTTGTTTCTCGCCGCAATATAATAATGTTTGCGTAACTGCATCGAATGTATATTGACCGAGGTTGAAAGTTATTTTTTCTTCCTTGCGTACTGTGATCTTATTCAGTAGGGCTTTGATACGGATGATCAGCTCCGCCATGCCGAAAGGCTTTTTCAGGTAGTCGTTGCCGCCCAGCTCGAAACCTTCGACAACATCGTTGGCGGCAGAACGGGCGGAGAGGAAGAGGACAGGTATCTGGCTGTCTGTTTTGCGGATATGCCGTATCAGGGTAAAGCCGTCTATTTTAGGCATCATGATGTCGGTCACGATAATATCCGGTTTGATTTCTTTGTAAAGCGCCAGCCCTTCTTCGCCGTCGGCAGCCAGTACAATATCGAACTCCTCACCATCCAGCGTATCCTTGATGATCATTGCCAGTGTCGGTTCGTCTTCTACTAATAATACTTTTATCTTTGCCATAGTTTTTTCTTTTTTAGTTTTTGAAATGGAGGGTGAATGTCGTGCCTTTTCCCGGTTGACTCTTGACGGTCACTGATCCCCCATGTTTCGACATCATGTCTTTTACGTAATATAGCCCTAGTCCGAAACCTTTTACATTGTGCAGGTTGCCGCTGGGGACCCGGTAAAACTTATCGAATATGTGTTGCAAATTGGTATCGCTGATACCGATACCGTTGTCAGTAACGGATACGCGGATCTCGTTCGGCAGCATCTCCGCACTGACAGATATTTCTGCAGGTTTATCGCCGGAATATTTTACCGCATTGTCGATCAGGTTACCCAATATATTATAGAAATGCGTACGGTCGGCAAATACTGCAATGTTCTCTGGTATATTTGTTGTGATATCGACCTTTTTTCCTGCTTTCAGCTTGTGTTGTTCAATGAGCGGGGCAATCATATCGGCTATGCGGATCGATTCCTGTTTCAGCCGGAAGGTATTGCGGTTCTCCACAGAGAGGGTGAGTATCTGTTCGACCAAGCCGCTTAATTGTGTTAGTTGTTCCCGGACGATACCCAGGTATTTCTTCTGTTTCTCGCTGATATGGCTGTCGTAGTTGAGTAAAACATCGTTCGCAGCATAGGCGACGGATATCGGGGTTTTTAGTTCATGTGTCATATTGTTGGTAAAATCCGTTTTCAACTCTTCGATCGTCTTTTGTCTGAGGATCGTATAAAGTAGGTAGATGAAAGCGATCAGAATCAGGATGACCAGCAGAAGAGATGAAATGAGGATGCCTGCCATTTGTTTGAAGACCAGTTGGGAGGGGGCTTTTAATGTTAGTTGGTAATATAGTTCCGGTTCTACGCTTTTGATCGGATAGCTGAATTGTACTCCTTTATTGTCGAACGTCTCGACTGACCGGAATGTCATAATGGTTTCGGGCAGGCTGTCCTTCATCTGAATTACTTCCAGTTTATAGGGAACGGAAATATCGTACTGTTTGAGTTCCATGACGAGTAGAGTATCGTACAGGATATAGTCGATAGGTATCAATGAATCGAGTTTTACGTGCAAGGCCTCTTGTATCTGACCTTCCAGTGAGGTCAGCAGGTCAAGGTATTCGTTGAGCGATTCGGCTGCTTCGTTATATTTGAAGGGGTTCTTATCTGCTTTTATGGAAAATGTATCCATTAATCCGTTTCGTGAAATTTCTTCTGTGCTATCCTTCGAAAGTTTAATCTCGGAGGTGATTGTTCCGGATCCTTTATTCTCACTCAGTGAATCCATACGGATGAATAGCTCCTTGTAGTCAGCCATACGCATGGCATCCTGTATATTTCCGTTTACTTGTTCCCAGGTTGAATCGTAGAGTCCCTTCAACCAGTATCCCTGTGAAAACAATAATGCAGCCAGTGACAAACAGATCAGTGCAGCAATAATCTTAAAACGTAGTTTCGTTTTCATCTTTTATTTTCTTCTTTCCGACAAAAATAAAGGATAAGTTTCAGAATCTACGGGTTATGGTAAGACTAAATAACACTTCTTTAATAAGCCCCGAGTTGCCTATAGGCGGCAGAAATGATTGATTCTGCTTGCTTATAGATATCCTTTGTTTTCTCCGTATCCAGTATGTCATGGCTGGATGAAGCAGTTTCGAATAGCTTGAAGACCTGTGTTTCTACCGGCTGTAATTGCTGGATATAACCGGTCTTTTCATTATTCCAGAGAAGTTGCCAGTGGAGATATTTTTGCCCGTTGCCACGATGGATCGCATACACTTTGTCTTTCAGGCGGGAGGAATAATAACAGAGAGGGGCAGTCTTTAGGGCTGTATCGTATTGTACCAGGGCGGGCTGGTCTTTTCCCATTTTTACCCACAGCGGCAGGGCTACCGAAACAGGAGGATATCCTAATGCAGTCCACATGATGGTGTGCTCTGCCGGCATACCCGGTTTTACTCCTTGTATCACAATAGAAGCCGTACTTTCAGCTCGTGGAATGAAATCCTGTTCTACAAACCATCCAGAATGATTATTCGGGCTCTGCTCCGGATTTTTCAGGTCTATGTCGAGCTGACTGTTGTAAAATGAACGGGAGGCTTCCCGGAAGATGCGTTCCGGGGTAAATCCTTCTTTTTCCATTTGTTTGAATATCTTTCGGGCGTTATCATAACGGATGTATCCCAATCCTTCATCGGTGCGGCCTTCGAAAGAAAAGTTCGTATAGATCAGATATCCTTCCGGGGCCAGGGTGGCATCGTTGACATCTTTTTTATAGTAGTGTTTATTATTTGTTTCATAATAGGCAGCGCCTCCATAAGCATCGATCACACCAAAGTTGGCTTCTACACGTAGAGGGCGGGGAAGGGTATCGAGCAGGTGCTCAAAGTCGTGTACGGTTTTGCATACTTTCAGTGCCTGGCGCATCAGTAGTCCTTCCTGGTCCATTTCTTTTACGTCATCGTCTTTTAGATTATAGGAAGCCGTATTCATAATGGAGAAACCTGTTTCGTTACTACCCGTCCATACAGCCCCGTCCGGATCATCGCTGTTCACCAGTCCCAGGAAACGATAACCACCTTCGTCAATATAGGCAATATGATTGTAAGGGGCACCGGTATCACGATGTTTCCACATCAAAGGGCGTCCGTCGGGTGTCGCTTTCCCTGAGATAATGATAGAGGTGCAAGCATGTTGTTGCTGGATAGAAAAGCAGAAACAGAGAATTGCCGCTAAGATGAGCTTTTTCATGACGTATAAGTATTATGTATTTAATGACAAACATATACACAATAATCAATATAGACAAATAAACAGGGGGAGTTTTCTTAAAATCGGGAATAAGTTTCAAGAGCTCCCTGTTTCTGTTTATTCCGACGAAATCAATCCAGTTTTTCTTTTATATTCTTTTGGGCTTTGTCGTAACCTTTTTTGATATTTATCTGTTTAGAAAATTATCTTCGGAAGATGACCTTTTGAACAATGGTTGTAAGTGAAATTTCATTCGATGTACCCCCCAAAAAATATCAGATTATTAGCTCATCATAGCAAGAGAATCGGCATAGTCGCGCCAATGAACTATTTTCCTATCCTTAATTGTTACGATAGAGCAAAAGCGGTTATCATACAGCTTTTGGCTATAAGGGGAAGTTCCGTGTACTTGATATTCCAAAGTAATAACTCCCTGTTCTATATCTTTGTAAACTCTGAGATTGTCCGCATATTTCAATTCCATGCTATATCCTTCGAACCAATCCATATAGGCTTTACGTCCTTCAATTTTATTAGTAAACCCCGGAACATTATACATAAATTCGAATATAGCATCTTCTGCGACTGCATCCCAAAAATGTTCTCCATCGACTTCTCCCATAAGTCCGTCCATTACAATACTAAAAAAAGGTTTCGCATTTTCTCTGAATGCAGGATGATTTCTATCCACTTTACCTGTTTTATTCAATTTATTTTCCATTGTATAAAAATTTATTGGACAAAGGTAAGGCACGTTTGTGACAACAGTATGTCAGGAGTTCCAACGTAATGCTACTTGCGTTCAAATGTACACCGCTACCCAACGCCTCTTGTGACTCTTGCTGCGTTGCATTTTCGGCCCATCTCATACGCCTCTTGCAGAGCAGGATTACCCTTAATCTCTCCGACATGCCATACACCTCCGCAGAAAACAGAACCTTTTATTGTCGGATTTTCCAGACAATCTAGGAAACCCTTGAAGTTAGTTACGATACGTTCCATTATTTCTGGATCATCCTCTGCTGCGGTAGCTATGAAATAAAACTCTTTGTTTCTCATTTCCGTATAAGGACCGCAACAACGGTCTATCAGCATTTTCATCTGTGCACTCATCGCATAGAAATAAACAGGAGTAGCCATAACAATAATATCTGCCCGTAGCATTTTGTCTATGATTTCGGCAGCATCGTCTTTTTGCGGACACGGTTTTTGGTATTGGCTGCATACACTACACCCCAAGCAAGGATGTATCGTCTTATCCCGGAGAAAAACTTTCTCCACCTCATTGTTACTATCCACTGCACCACGCATAAATTCATCACAAAGCATATCGGAGTTCCCTCCGCGACGCGGGCTGGATGATAAAATCAAAACTTTCTTTGCCATATTCTTATGTTATTTATAATTTCTAACCGTTATAAGCTTTCATGCAAGACAGAAAGAATATCCTCCCGCGTAAGCACCTTGAAACCGCCGCTCATAATGAATGTAGCATTGGCAATACCTTCCAGCATTTCTTCGGTAACGCCTAGCGATGTAATTTCCGTAGCCACACCGATTTCTTTCATCCAGTCCAGCAGGGCTTTCACACCTTCCTGTGCAAGCTGTTCATCCGTTTTGCCTGCTGTCGGTATATCCCATACCGCTGTTGCAAAGCGAACGAATTTATTCAATCCGTATCGAAGGATATGGCGATAATAAGCTATGGAAACACCCGATAAAGTCATGCCGTGGGTGGCATCGGTATATGCCCCGATAGCCTGGCCTATCATATGCACCATCCAGTCCTGACTCTTGCCTTTGCCGATAAGCGTGTTCAAAGCCCATGTAGAAGTCCACATAATGTTGGAACGTGCCTCATAGTCTTGCGGATTCTTCACCGCTATCCTGCTGCTGTGTATGAGCGAGCGCATCAGACCTTCCGCCAGATAGTCGGAAGTGTTATCGTCTTCTCCGGAAAAATACTGTTCCATGATGTGACTCATGATATCGAAGAATCCGGCCACCATTTGCCGTTGCGGTACGGAGAACGTATAGCGCGGATTGAGTATGGAGAATTTCGGTATGACGCTTTCCCCGAATACCTTGCCAATTTTGAGTTTCGTTTCATGGTTGGTGATGACCGAACCGCCGTTCATTTCCGAACCGGTACCTACCATCGTTAATACGGAACCCACTGGAATGATACGCTGACTACTGTCGGGATCTTCCTGTTCGAGATAGAATTTTTCCCACGGATCACCATCATACCATGCTGAAACACTTATTGCCTTGGCATAGTCGATCGTCGATCCGCCTCCGACGGCCAGGATCAAATCTACATCATTCTCCCATGCTATTTTCGCCCCCTCATACAGTTTGTCCGTCGTGGGATTAGGCATGACGCCGGACAATTCTATAACCTCTTTTCCTGCTGTACGTAATGCGGATATTACCTCGTCGTAAATGCCGTTTGTCTTGATGGAGCCGTTACCATACGTCAGAAGTACTTTTGTACCGTAATGCTTTAATTCCTCGCTCAGGTTTTTCTGAGCATCATCTCCGAAATACAGTTTCGTGGGATTGGAATAACTGAAATTTCCTAACATTGTTTTTTCAATTTTATTTATATACAAACATCTACTATTTCAAATTACCATTCAAGAATTGTTCTTTTATTCTCTTCTTTGGATGTTGCAAAGTTAGGTGGATTTATACCTGGCATTGGTAGATAAATTACAGATATTATAACCCCAATTACAGATTTATGATGCAGACGTAATATATAAGTTTATGTAATCCGTAAACAAGGTTATACAATCCGTAATTTGGGTTGTAAAAGTGACGGAAGTATCCGGTATTTTTGTAATCGAGATACGAATACTGTACACTGAATAATCTGTAAGTAGGATATGGAAAAGAAAAATACATTGGATTTTAAGACTGTATATGATTGTAACTGTTGCCTGGCCTGCAAGACGTTGCACCCGCAGGTAAGTCTTATCAATCTGGAGAACCCATCGTTGGAACAAGATACCGTCAAGTTTGAGTTTTATGCTATCTTGCTGATAGAGAATTGCCCTGACGAATGTTCATGTTGCGGACGGAAATACTATGATTATTCCAATGCAACAATGGTATTTCTTACCCCCGGTGAAATTTTCCGTATGAGTGAGGAGAAAACCCTGCCCGGCAAAGGCTACCTGCTGGTGTTTCACCCGGACTTGCTGTTTCAGACCACACTGAAGAACCACATAGAGAATTACACATTCTTCCACTATCGCAAGGAAGAGGCATTGCACCTGTCACAGCGTGAAACGGAAAAAGTCACCTGCTGTCTCTGGAATATAGAAGAAGAACTGCATCACTCGATCGATATACATAGCAGCACTATCCTTTCCCGGCACATCGAATTGTTGCTGGACTATTGTACCCGTTATTACGAACGTCAGTTTATCACCCGTGAGAATAAGAATAAGACCATTCTGGAAAAAATGGAGCAGTTGCTCGATGACTATATAAGCTCCGGCAGATTGCAAAACGGTAAACTGCCTGCATCCGACTATCTTGCGAAGAGACTCAATCTTTCTGCATCCTATTTCAACGACCTACTGAAATTTGAAACGGGCAAGACGCTGGAACAGTATTTCGAATTCAAACGGTTGGAGGTTGCTAAACGGATGTTACTGAAATCCGATGCCACACCTGCCATCATAGCCCGCCAACTGGGTTATCCGAATGTGCAGTATTTCAGTCTTATATTCAAGAAAATAACAGGTGTTGCACCTAGTGATTACCGTTATTCGCAAAATTAAAAGTTGTCATTTTGATAATTATCCCCTTAATTCCCTGTTCTATTTGGATATAGAGGATGTAAGGAACTGTTTTTTGTACTTCAGCAGAAGTTAAGGTTTGACGTAAGGATTCTTGTAAGAGATAAAATGTACATTTTAGTAGGGAATAATGTAATTATCATAATGATTTTAGAGTAGATGATAGAGATATGGTGAAAACTTCTACAATCTGTCAACCGAAAATGATCTGCCTCCAAAGAGCTTCCAACCTTCTGAAAGGTGTATCTAGCCAATCCTAGAGTATAAATTAGAGGATAATTTCCCAATATTTTGTAGTGTTAAAATTTTCATCACAATGATTATCCCACTTCATTGTGATAAGTGCGCGAAGTCATTGTGATGACTTAGTCGGGACATTGTGATGATAGGGAAGAATCATTGCAATGATTTCCGAAAGGGGTGGTGATAAAGGGATGAAAACAGGGTGATGAGGTGGGGGTATCCTTCTGGAACATGTGTTTGAATGAAAACGGCTGTTAGCCTGATCGGTAGAAATCGAACATTCTGAAAGCTATGAATGTTTATCTTTATCTTTTTGATTAATCCGAATAAAATGGAGGAAGAGTAATGAAGAAAAGATATTTTTGTAGACTTTGTATGTTACCGTTTGGTAAGATATATTTGTCGCCAGACAATGATTGATAAAAATAAAATTGTAGAATTGAAAAGATTAATATTCATATTACTTGCCCTGTTATTTTGTCAGGCTTATTCCCAAACGGTAGAATATAACTATTCTTGTGGTGCCGAAAAATCGGTTATCAGATGGACTGAAAGTAAAAAAGATAATCATATTTATCTGAAAACAGTTCAGGGAAATGATATTCACAGTTATGTGATGACTCTAAATTATAAAACTCTTTCATGGGAATACTCGAATCCTGCTGAAAATACAGATATAAAAGTTGTCCTGGAAAATGGAGTTTACAAGATGACAGGAGCTTTCAAATCAAAAACATTTTCGAAAACATATACTTCAAAAGGCTATCCCTGGTATCAGAATATTGGTTTCAATCTAGGTTATTCCATGAAGGATAAATCAAATTTCAAATTTGAATGCATCCGTCCTGACAACCTGAAATTGTATGAAATGCAGGCAGATGCAAAAGAAATTATAAATAATAACGGAACACAGGAGCAACGAATCAATATTCATCTGACAGGCATGCTGGCAAAATTCTTTGGAAGTGACTATTATATCGATTGTTCTACCAGGCAATTTATTAGATACAAGGGGGTACATGGTCCTCCCGGAACTCCGGAAACAATAATAACTATCAAATAATGAAAACACTTATCATAGTTTCATCGACTTATCTCGGTAATACGATGAAGGTTGCGAAAGCAATGGCTGAAGAGCTGAAAGCTACAGTATTAACCCCTATTGAGGCTGTACAGTCCGATATATCCGCATTTGATCTGATAGGCTTCGGATCGGGGATCAATTTTGCATCGCATAATAAAGAGATCATTTCGTTAATGAAAAATATCTCCATAAAAGGACAAAAGATATTTATCTTTTCGACTAGGTGCAGGCCCATATTGGGAGGTTATCATAAAAAGCTGAAAGCCTTGATCGAGGAAAAAGAGGGTGTTTTCTTAGGGGAATTTTCATGTGTCGGTTTTGATCGTACCGGTCCGTGGGTCGGCATGGATGGATATAATAAAAACAGACCGGATGAGAAAGACTTATTAAAGGCTAAATTGTTTGCTGCGAGGATAAGAAAGAAAGTCCATCCGTTAACTGACTTTAGAAAAAAATATGCTGTCTCGTCAGATTTTGAAGGGTTGAATCTTCGTACGGATGGTCTAAATAAGGTGATTGGCAATATTGTCTTATTGAATATAACGAGTTGTATATCCTGTGGCAAATGTGTAAAGAATTGTCCGCTGAATGTTTTTTCGACAGACGAAAATAAGAAAGTTATACTTCCAACGGGTGAAATGGATTGTATCATGTGCGGTAAATGTGAAAAAGACTGTCCTTCGGATGCTATTTTCATTAACGAATCTTTCCGCAATGGACTAAGAATCTTGTTCCGTGAAATGTCATGTGATAAACTTCAAACGGCTTATTGGTCAAAATAATGTCCTGCCTTCGCTGTTCGTTCCGTTTTCCCGTCTTGTTTATGATATTCATTTGAATTTTGTTTACTTTTGATGTGTCGGAATTAGTATTTAATTGAAACATCTTTTTAGTTCGAAAAATTATGACAGATCTGCTTGACCTATTGACGAAAGAAGAATTAAAAGATCTGGTAAGAATATATGCCAGGAATATTTATGCTCTTGACGGAGTGTGGTTTCAGTCCGTGGAAGCGGAATGTGGGATGGATGACGCTATGTTGCATGATAAGCAAGCGTGGACGAGGTTTACCCGTACCGAGGCATTAAGAATTAAGAACTTTCTGAACCTTCCTGAAAAGCCGGGGCTCGACGGACTTGAGAAAGCGTTAGCTATTCGGTTTTCGGCTTTGGCAAATCTTTCTGTGGATCTTTTCAGGGAGGGCGAGTCGCTGATCTACCGGGTGAATGTTTGCAGAGTACAATCAGCCCGAAAAGATAAAGGAATGCCTTATCACCCTTGTGCGCCGGTCGGTTTTATCGAACATGCCGGCTTTGCCAGCGCAATCGATGAAAGAATCGTTACAGAAATGGTTAGTTGTTTCCCAGATGTAACAGACCAGTCATGTGCTTGTTGCTGGCGGTTTACGATCAGTAATTCGTCTGATTGACTATATTTGTATCTTGATTATAAGAATCTAATTACAAACCATTAATCAGAAAACAATGAAATTCAGTAATGTAAGATTATTAGTAAAAGACTTCGCTAAATGCTTCAGATTCTACACCGAACAGCTTGGATTAGAACCAGCCTGGGGAGATGAAAATAGCGGATATGCCAGTTTTAAAGTAGCCGAAGGAATAGAAGGCTTCGCCCTTTTTGTATCTGACTGGATGGCACCATCGGTAGGTAATGCCGATAAACAGCAGCCCGTAGCGATGCGCGAAAAATCAATGGTCTCTTTCTGTGTAGATAACGTAGACGAAACCTTTGCCGCCCTAAAAGTAAAAGGCGTGACGTTTATCAGTGAACCTACGGATATGCCCGATTGGGGAATGCGTACCCTGTACCTGCGCGATCCCGAAGAAAATCTTATAGAACTCTTTACCCCTTTGGCTGTGGAGCAATGTAGCCAGGAACTCCTCGAAGAGGATAAGAAATTTCAATAAGAGATATTGCTAAAAAGAAACGGCTTATGTAAGTGAGCCGGACGAATGACATTTAATGAACCCTATAGTGATGCTGCTATGGGGTTCATGCATTTAAATTTACCAGTAATTTGGGTTAGATAATCAGTGATTTATATACTTTTATATTGGATACTATTCTGTAATTTTGTGTCATAACAATAAAAATAAGAATTGCATATGACAACAATAAAAGTTAAAGGTATGATTATGGCAGTGATCATGATGTTATGTATCCCCATAAATGCACAGACGCAGAGTGATAAGACATTGGTCGCTTATTTTTCGGCAACAGGAACAACGGAGAAAGCTGCTAAGTTGATTGTAGAAGTTACAGGTGGAACGCTCTACGAAATACAACCTGAAAAAGAATATGTCGCTGCTGACCTGGATTGGCATGACAAATCCTCGCGTAGCAGTGTAGAGATGTCAGATGCCAAATCACGTCCTGCATTGAATTCCAAACCTGAGAATTTTGCAGATTACGATACCGTTTATATAGGTTTCCCTATTTGGTGGAATTCTGCTCCGAGAATCATCAATACTTTTATTGAGAGCAATGATTTTGCAGGCAAGACAATTATTCCGTTTGCAACATCGGGTAGCAGCAGTATTTCTAATGCAGAAAAAGAGCTGCAGGAAACCTATCCTGATTTGAAATGGCAGAAGGGCCGACTTTTGAATGGTGCGACAAAGGAAGATATTAAGAAATGGACTAAAAAATAAATTATTATGAGAAAGAATTTTGGGTCAAAGCCCTTTACTTATCCGCAGCCGGTGTTTATTATCGCTGCTTATGATGAAAACGGTACTCCCAATGCTATGAATGCCGCCTGGGGTGGTATCAGCGAAATGCATGAAATTAGTATTTGTATCAGTGGGGGACATAAAACAACAGCAAATATCCTGAAGCGTAAAGCTTTTACCGTGAGTATGGCAGAAGTTGGGCAGGTGGTTGCCTGTGATTACGTGGGTATTGTTTCCGGTAATAGAGTTCCGGATAAATTCGCCCGTGCAGGTTTTCATGCTACCCGTTCGGAGTTTGTGGATGCACCGTTGATTGACGAATTGTCTGTAGTGCTGGAATGTAAATTGAAGGACTATAACCCAGAGACCTGTATTTTGCGAGGTGAAATAATAAACGTAAGCGTAGATGAGCGCGTTCTCGACGAAAGCGGTAAAGTGGATGTATCCAAAGTATCTCCCATTATATTCGACCCGTTCAATAACGATTACCTGGAAGTGGGTAAAAAGGTGGGTAATGCTTTTTCGGATGGTAAGAAATTGAAATAGGAATTGAATTGTTGAACCGGTAAAAGAAAGTAAAGTGGTAATCATAATCGTTGATTTACACCGGAAACTAACTTTTTTTTAACAAAAAGCCCCGGCTTTTCGTCCGGGGCTGAAAAATAAGGATTCTTATTAGATTTATCCTACAATATATTTAGCCTTTTTACCGGCTACTTTGTAGATAAGGTAAACAATTGCCCATGAAACACTGAATGCCAATACCGCAGCACACGGGATTTGCATACACACCGGAATGCCGATCGTACGCATCACGATCACACTTGGGCCGGTGAAGAAAAAATGCACCATATAAACTCCGAAACCGCAAAGTGTCAGGTTTGCCAGTGCTTTCTGTACAGTCAGCGACTTTATATTCACTTTCTTGACCAGCATAAAGATTGGAGCTGTCATCATAACGACGTTCAACGAGTTATAAGTGAAGAACAATTCCAATAATTCGTCACTGAATTCCGGTAATGAGGTTACATGGCGGAATCCGAAGAATGTAACGGCATAACCGATAACGAACATAGGGATACCGATCGCCAGTATCTTGCCGACAGGCCATTCTAGTTTACGCAGATAATGCCCTAGCATCAGATAACCGTTGAAACCGGCAAAATAATATAACATACCGTATGAGTTCCAGGAACAGGTTCCCCATAAGTACGGCGATACATATTCATAATAATAAGGAAGAAGTGTCGTTATTCCCCAAGCTACCAGGAACCAGAGCTTGGCCTTGTCGGAAGCTTTCTCAACCCAGGCGGAAAAGATAGGCAGATACAGATACAAACCGATCAACAGATAGATATACCACATATGCACATCCAGCAGGGAAAAATTGAGTGGTATTTCAGCGATGTTCTTCAACGATACACTCAAAGATTGCTGGGTAGCTTCTTCACCGGAGTAGGGAAAAAAGTCAAGTATCACATCCGGGTTAAGTCCCAACACCCCAGTAAACCAAGGGAACAGATTATACAGAACCGACCAGATCAGGAACGGCCATAACACACGTGGAATACGTTTTTTATAGAAAACAGAGGCTTCTCCTTTTATCGGCAGAAGCAATGCTCCGGTGATCATTACGAATAAAGGAACACAGGGACGGAGAAATGCTCCGTAGGCAGCTCCCCAGAATTTTATCTCTCCGATATTATCGGGTATTTCTCCTGTGTAAAAATTAAAAGGATCGGCGCAGTGACAACATACGACAGTGAACATCGCGACGAATCGCATTACATCCAGCCAGACAATATGGTTGCCTGCATTAGGAAGAGTTTTGTTTTCCATAAGATTAAAATATAAGTTTCTAATTTATCTATCTACTTGTAAGTATCCGGCATAAAAAAGCCTTTTCAATTTTCTTATCCGTTTGAAAAGGCAAAAGTACGTTTCCTGCTAAATTCAATTTTTGCTCTATGGCAAAAAATGCAGTTATATCTTTTGGGAACGTATCCGGCTTAACGTGTAAATGGATATTCCCAGAAAAGCCGCTACATATTTCAGTTTGACACGGTTGATCAGCCGGGGAAAATATTTCATAAAACGATCGTAGCGTTCTTTCGGGGATAGTTGTAACCGATCCACAAAGATATGGGTCAGATTGTTGTATCCATGCTGGTGTACGATACGCCCCCAGTTGGCGATATCGATGTAATTTTCATATAATTCGTTCAGACGAGAAATGGGGATGACATAGATTTTGCACCGTTCAAGTGTCTCCACACTTTCAGCCGAGGGTTGATTATAGTATAAAGACCCCATTCCAAAAGTTATATCGCCTTCCTCGCTGAACCAGGTGGTTGTTTCCGTTCCATCATGCAGGAAAAAGGAGCGGGTGATCCCTTCTTCAATAAAATAGACATTATGATCAACAGAGCCGGAACGCACAATGATTGTATGTTTAGGATAGATTTCTTCGTGCATACAGGATAGAAGAGCCTCCAATGCCTCATCTGAAACCGGGTATATTTCTTTTATTCTTGTTGTTATATTTTTCACTGCTGGATAATCACTTAATTTATCATTACCGGATCAAAACTAACAAATTGTATTTACATTAAGTCATTAATTACCTGCTTTTATTTGTGAAACGGATAGATATTTACTTTTATTGATTGTGCAAAGCCTCGATAAGTAGAGTTATGTTAGCAGTGAACAACCTGACGGAGATAGCCAGCAGGATGATACCAAAGAATTTACGAATGATGTAGATGCCTCCTTTCCCTAGCAGATGTTCCACTTGTTTGGTCATACGGACAACGAAATATACCCACAACATATTCAGTATCAAAGCTACTACAATATTGATGTTGGCATATTCGGCCCTTAAGGAAAGGAGTGTAGTGAATGACCCTGCCCCTGCCAGCAAAGGGAATACGAGGGGTACCAATGTGGCTTCTTTGATCGGTCCGTTGTTTTTAAATATCTCGATATCCAGTATCATTTCCAGCGACAACAGGAAGATGACAAAAGCACCAGCTACGGCAAATGACTCTATATCCACATGGAAAAGTTTCAGCAGAAAATCTCCGGCATAAAAGAAGCCGATCATCAGGACAAAAGAAATGATCGTAGCCTTTAAAGCATTTACATCTTTACCTTTTTCCTTCAGATTTATAATGATAGGAATGGAGCCAATTATATCGATTACTGCAAAAAGCACAATAAAAGCACTGATCATTTGTTGGAAATTAAATTCTGCAAACATATGTGGTCCTCCTTTTTTTAAGTTTCTCCCGTGAAGATACTAAATTTCAATGAGAAGACGTATCTTTGATCCCGATATTAACAAAAAAGTTATGGGTATAGTAATTGGTATAGACGTGGGAGGGAGCACAACCAAGATCGTTGGCATAGACGGTAAGGAGATCAGGAATCCGATGTTTGTCAGGGCAACCGACCCGGTAACATCCTTGTTCGGCGCTTTTGGAAAATATCTGTATGACAATGACATTCCTCTTTCTGCCATTGAGCAAGTGATGCTTACCGGTGTGGGAAGTGCATCTATCAACCAACCTTTGTATGGCTTGCCGACAGCCAAAACGGATGAGTTTCTGGCAAATGGGTTGGGAGCACAGTATATGACACAACTGGATAAACTGATTGTTGTCAGCATGGGGACAGGTACTTCTTTCGTAAAAGTGGACGGAACGAAAATAGAGCATATCGGCGGAATCGGTATCGGAGGAGGAACAGTGCTGGGATTATCCCGGCTATTATTGAAAACGCAGGATTTCCATCAGGTGGTTACACTTGCTTTGAAAGGGAATATCACGAATATAAACCTGCAGATTAAAGATATCTGTAATATACCTTTGCCTGGTTTACCGTTAGACGCAACAGCATCTACATTTGGCAAAGCAGATGCAAATGCTTCGCAGGAAGATGTCGCGCTGGGTATTATTTATATGGTACTGCAATGTATCGGCCAGTCGGTGATCCTAGCTGCTTTAAATAGTGATATACACGATTTTGTTTTGATTGGGAATCTGACCAAACTACCTCAGTGCAAGGATATATTCCCCCGTCTTGAAGATATGTACGGAGGGCGTTTCCACATACCAGATTATGCAGAATACCGGACAGCGATCGGGGCGGCACTGACCTATATAAATAAAAGAAATTATCTCAACATCAGCTGAATAAAAAAACTCCGGAAAGTTAAATACGACTTTCCGGAGTTCCTGTTTTATCCGAAGTAAAGACCTTGTAAAACGCCGTTACTTACATATATCTGCCCGTTTTTACGCTGTATGTAGATTTTGTTTTCACGTGCCAGCCAGCCGATAGCTATTGTCGTATCTTCGTGGCTTTGGTCAATCCGTCTGCTAAGTTCTGGTATTGTCAGTTCTCTTCCTTCATTCAACACATGCCAGATTTTTCCGGCATTTTCTCCGATCTTCTCTAGTTCCATAATTATAATTTATTAGATGTGATACATGTCCTCTTTGTATTAAAACAAAAGAGAACTCTTTCGGTTCATTTTTTCTTTCTTTGTTTAATCGTTTGCAAAGTACACTGATTTGAAAAGAATGGTCAATTCCTATTATTGGGTTTCTATGTTCTGTTTTTGCGATTATTATTGTAGAAAAATCAAATATGCTATCTTTGAAAATCATAAATCGATGAAATATGGGGGCAAACATACAAATATTTGACATTCCTGCGGACTTTATTGCTGGTGACAATATATCCGGAGATATGCTGAATCGATACGTGCATTTTTCATGCAAAATGAAAGCTGCGCTTTTTGCTCTATGTGTTAAAGGTTCTGTTAAAGTCACCATCAATTTATCCGAACATAACATAAAGGAATATGATTTCGTCACCTTGACACCTGATTGTTTTGTGCAGATCAATGAGGTATCGGCGGATACCCATTTCTTTTATGCCTGCTTTTCACAGGAATTTATGGATAATAACAACCTGATCTTAACAACGATCCGGTTACTTCCCATGTTGGCGGAAGAACCTGTTATCAGTTTGTCGGCAGACATTACCCAACTGTATATGGATTTATTCAAGCCTTTGATCCATGCTTATTCTTTTCCCTGTACATTGGAGAATAAAGATATCATCAAATCCGTATTCACCATTTTCATACAAGGAACAGCCGAATTATACAAGAATCACGGGAAATGGAAAAACCAGTTACGAACACGCGGCAAGGAGATGTGCCGTGAGTTTATCAAATTAGTCATGTCGCATTATACGACACAACGCAATGTCGCCTTTTATGCGGAACAACTCGGTGTGACCGTCTCACATTTCTGTTCGACCATCAAGAAAGAAACGGGAAAAACGGCTTTGGAGATAATAACGGCGATCGTGCTGATGGATATCAAAGCGCAACTCAAATCGACGGAACTCCCTATCAAAGAGATTGCTTTCTCGTTAGGATTCAATAATATGTCTTTCTTTAACCGGTATTTCAAACGGCATACGGGCATGACTCCTCAGGAGTATCGCAACAGCTAATTACTGAGATTTCAGCAAACGAAGGAAATCATCTTTATAACTGGTAGAGACTTCTATCTCTGTACCATCATCAAGTACAACATAGCCCCCGGAACTTTTATGATAAGATTTGATGCAATGGAAATTTATGATATGTGATTTATGTACACGGACAAACGGGAATGGGAGTATTTCACTGAAATGCTTCAGAAAGCGGCAAACCATCTTCTTGCTTTTATCTTTTAAATAAATATCGGTAAAATTCCCGTTACCCTGTAACCGGATGATATCTTCCATCCTGATTACTTCAAATCCTTCAAGGGTGGGGAGGATAACCTGGCGTTTCTCAGGTTTGGGTTCCCGTAGGTTTTCGACCAGTATTTTGTTCCGGTTGAATATTTCCCTGTTTATGATATGCTGTTGTACCTTGTTTACGGCTAATATCAGTTCTTCGATGCTGACAGGTTTTAGCAGATAGTAGGCAGCACTCTGGTTGAGCGCACGAAGCGAATACTCAGAAAATGCTGTGACAAAGATGGTCTCAAAATAAAGGTCCCTACAACCTTCCAGCACATCAAACGCATTACCGTAGGGCATTTCCACATCAAGGAATACTAATTGAGGTTCCAGTTCGTGCAACAGGGGAACGGCAGATTTACAGTCGTGAGCTTCCCCGATCACTTCGACTGCCGGACAATATTTCGCCAGATAATTTTTCAGCGCTTCACGGGCAGCCGATTCGTCTTCAACGATCACACTTCTTATTTTTTGCAGCATTTCCATATCAGCGTTCTCTTGGTCATTCAACAATTTAACTGATTTCACTCTGACAAAGATAATATAATCGGTCATAAAAAATCCCTTGCCCCGGCATAAATGTCCGGAACAAGGGATCGGGATGCTTTATCTAAGATTACTTAGAACTTACACATATTTAAGTCTTTATCTACCAGTATGCCGTCAATGGCTTTCAGGTTGAATTTGACTTTACGTTTTGCTTTCAACTTCAGGATGAATAAATCGGCTGTTCCTTCCAGTGTTTCCTTATCGCCGAGATTCACGAATGTTGGATACAAGGCTTTTTGGCCGCTTGTATGCAGACGGTCGTAAGTCAGATTTTCCATGACCTTCAGGTTCAATGGCTCTATACCTGCAAATTCGTAATCTTGCTGGTCGTAAGGCAGAGCAAAGCTCAATCCGTTGACTGCTTTCAAGTCTATACCCTTCACCTTTACTTCAACGATTTCGTCTTTGTTGTAACTCTGTTTAGGAGTGCTGATCTCGATCGTACCGGCTGCCTTTTCCGTGCCCTGTTCTTCGATGCCACCATCCAGTTGGGTAGCGACAACGGAAATATCATACGCATCGATCAAACCGTTCTGGTTGATATCTCCGGCACTTACATAATCGAAATCGCTGTCACCTTTGCGTAAACCGGTATAATTCATATAAGAAGTAAGGTCATTATTGTCGATCTTCTTATCATTGTTGATATCACCCGGCAGATAGCTTTCTGTTCCCGGAACTTTGAATACATATAATTCGCGCCCTGAACCGTAGTTACCGACACCTTCCGTTACATTCAGCTTGATGTAGCGCGCTTTCGGTTTTTCTTTGAATTCGAATATCTTTACATCGCCGTTACGTTCAAATTTGAAGGAATCGACCGGTGTCCAGTTTTCCTTGTCCATACTATAAGATACGAAGCCTCTCAGCATGGTACCGTTTCCACCGTCCTGACGGGACAGGTAATGGAATTTATCCAACTGGTTGACTGTACGCAGGTCAATGATTATATCGAACGGAATAGCGTTCTTGCGATATTTTGTATGGAACATGTCGCCAAGTTCTGCAAAGTCGAACAGGCGGAATATTTCAAAGCCTCCCTGTTCTTCCGCCGTCACTTCGCCACGGATGCCTTTAATGGCAAATTCAAGCGGATTGGATTTTGTTTTTACGCTGAAAGAAGCCCAATCGGAATAACCGTCTTTGTTAATCGAACGGATTTTGAATGTATAATCTGTTTCAGCATCCAGTCCGTCAAACAACAATTCCGTATTCTTGATAGTCGTGTACAGCATACCGTTGAATTCAATTTCATAAAAGTCGGCGCCAGCTACTTTGCTCCATGTCGGTTTCAACGTATAGGCTTCTGTGTTCTCTTCTGTAACCTGTGCGGTAGGTGCTGTCAGCGTTCCGGTTGAAACACGGTGGCTGTTGCCCATATCGAATTTGTAGCCTTCGAAAGTAACTGTCGTCATATTTTCCGTAATATCTGTTGCCGCTAATTTTACCAGCAACTGCGGGTTCTTGGTGATCGTTACCTTTTCAAAGTCGCTTCCTTTCGTCGCAAACTTATTCAGGTTAGGAGCCGCATCGTAAAAATAAACGTTTTCACCTTTCAGATATTCGTCCATTGAACGGGCTTCTGTCAGTTTAACTTTGTCTTTACCTATTTTAGCAGCGATCTTTTTCGGCATTTCGGAAACGTTGAAATGGAGTTCTGTCGCTTTTTCCTTCACGAAACCTTTAAAATCTCCGGTAGACGGCTGGATCGTGACAGTTACATTATTCTTATTGCCTACTTCTGCTTCGATCTGTGTCGTTACGCCTTCACCATTCAGATAAGCCTGTGTAATACCATCATCGTCATATTCCGTAAATGAGCTGTAACCGTCCGGATAGATTTCATAGATCCGCAGGTTCTTATTGATCTCAGCTACATTATTATTCGGATTTGTCATCGGAATGATAGCACCGCTTTTTACAAAGACCGGCAGTTTCCACAGTGGGGAAGCGAAGTTATTGACCACGCAATTACCGGCATATTTCTCTCCGGTGAAATAATCGACCCAAACACCTTCCGGCAGGTAGATACCATCACGGATATCATTTCCTTTTTCGTCAGCCTGCGTTTCCTGATAGATAGGAGCGACCAGAAAGTAGGGGCCGTACATAAACTGGTATTCTGTCGCTTTACCATAGGTATAAGGATTCGGATATTCCAGAAACATCGCACGGATCATCGGCTTGCCATCCACCGCTTCTTTAGCGATGCTATAGGCATAAGGCATCAACTCCGATTTCATTTTCAGATACCAACGGTTAATAGAGGTCGCCGGTTCGCCAAGGGCGTGCGGATATTTCTCATTCGCACCCCAACCGTCCATATTCAACTCCATCGGTGTCCATGTCTTCCATTGGAAATCACGGGTGTTCATCGCCAGGTTCTTTCCGCCGAAGATACCGTCCATATCAGAAGTGATATTCGGTTGTCCGGACAATCCGGAACCAATATATGTCGGGATATGAAAACGGATATATTCCCACTGGCCACCTGTCTGGTCGCCTGACCAAATGCCGGCATACCGTTGCGTTCCGGCCCAACCATCCAAAGAGATGATAAAAGGACGGGCATCATTTCCATAATAAGGCATGATGTGGCCTACATCGGATACACCATTCAGGCCGAATGAATAACCGGCACCAACCCATGCCACGTCTGTTTTCAAGACACGAACCCCGGCATCACGCACTTCTTTTACGATATCACGTTGCAACAGGGCACTGACTTCTGCCTTCGGATGCAAGTCCGATTGTGTCCAGAGTCCGATCTCCACACCGTTCTTATGGGCATAATCAGCCAGGTTTTTCAGGTTCTGTATATTTCCGTCCAAAGTCTCTGTCTGTCCGTATCCGGCACCGTAACCGTCATTAGGCAACAACCATCCGAGCGGCATATCATGGTTTTTATAGCGGTCGATTACGGCACGGGCAGAGAACTGGTAATTGTTCTTTTCCCCGTTCAATGATTCTTTGATACCGCCATTGTCTTTCTGACTTTCTTTATAACGTTTACCGTCTTCAAAAAGGATTCCTTTTTCATCTTCTACCCAATAGTCGCGGTTATAGGCATTCAAATGTCCCTGGTAGAAACCAAACTTCGGTAATAAGACTGGGTTTCCCGTCAGTTGATAGAAATCGTTCAACAAAGATACTGCACCATCACTGACCATATAGAACGCATCCAGATAATCGGTATCATGGGACAGCATTACGGTTCCTTTTTCCGTTGCACCGAAATCATATTTACCAGGTTTGAATGTGTACCACATAAAACCATAACCGTTGGTCGACCAGTAATAAGGGGCAGGAGAGGCAACACCTCCATCCGTCCAACTGTTCTGGTTTTCAATCGCAATCGCTTTCCCTTTATGAGAGAAGCGTCCGTTTTGCACACCGCCGCCATAGAAGTATTCACCCGGATTTTCTTTCAAAGTAAGGATTGTTTTCCCTTTGTCATAAAGAACCGGTTTTACTTCTTCGAATGCCACTTTATCTGTGACCAGATTGATCACTTTCAGCAGGGAAGTATTTTTATCCAGTTCCAGTCTCATTTTATTTGTGCTGATAGAAATAGTGTTATTATCTTCTTTCAGCGTCAGCGGAGAGATGTTCTTTCTGGGGTTATCAACCAGGATCTGTGCTTCCGGTTTGGCTTCCGGATCACGAAGGATTCCGCCATTGACATCCTGGAACATTCTGAAGATGTTCTCCCCGTAAAAATCATAAGTCATTCTCTGATTGTCGGAGAACAAGACTTCTACTGTTGTAGGATTGATCTGTTTCACACCGACAATTTTTTTATCCTGCTGCATTTCTATACATACATTGTCGGCTTTTTGTATGGCTAGCATGGATAATGGAGAAAACAAAGGAAAGGCAAGAGCGAGTATAAGCACTTTCTTTTGCTTCATTTTTCTAATAGTGTCATTCATGTTTATCTGTTTTAACGAATAAATGATTTAAGCAACAAACTTACTGGTTATTATTTTTATGAGCAAAAAATAATAAATATATCGAATAATAAAAATACGTTCTATAATCAGACAATAAGGGGGAAGCGTAGCAGGACAATCACACCGGTATCTTTCCCGTCGTCTTCTTTTTCAGTTATTTCGATCGTAATATGCATATTATACAAACTATTCAACAGTTTTATACGTTCACGGGTATTGGTAAGTCCCCGCGAATGATGCTCTTTCTGATGACGTGTTTTGAGTTCGTTACTTTTTTTCAGGCCGATGCCATTATCTTCTATTTTGACACAAAGACTGCTGCCTTCTGCCTTGACGGACAGGTACAGTAACCCGCCGGACTCCTTGTAGCGCAGGCCGTGCCATATTGCATTTTCCAACTGGGGTTGTATCAGCATATTGGGAACAACAATATGATCGGAGTCGAGTGATTCGTCCACATCTATCTTGTAGACAAACTTATCGCTGAAACGCATATGTTCCAGATCCAGATATTCCTTTAGTTGTTCCAACTCCGTCGAGAGGGGGGTAAAATCCTTATTGGAGTTTTCCAGTATATTCCGCATCAGACGCGAATAGGAGGAAAGATATTTGTTTGCCTCCAACTCATTGTTCTGGGCGATGAACTGGTTGACACTGTTCAGGCTGTTGAAGATGAAATGAGGGTTCATCTCACGACGCAACGACTGAAGAGCGATTCTCTTATTCTTTCGCCGGATAGAGTACCAGGCTTTTACGGTGAATACCAGAAAAATAAGGATCAAGACGATCGAACCTATCAATACATAATTGAATGTGTTTTTCTTTTTGATCAGTTCGTCTTTCAGAATACGTTCCTTTTCCAGTTGGGCGATCCGTGCTTCATGTGCCTGGAAGAATTTCTGATCGATCAACGTACTGTCCGATTTGACTAACGGTTCCAACTGTTCCATAAAGTTAGCATACAGATCCAATGCTTTCCGTGATTGGTTATCTTTCCGATACTGGTCGACCAACTGCTCCAGACTTTTCTTCGCTTCCATAGTGTGGCCTTCCTTCAATGCCATATCATAAGATTGCTGGAGTGAGGCTATCGCCCTGACTTTTTGACTGTCGGCAGCATATACTTTAGCGATTTCCCGTTGTACTTTAATCGTTTCCACCGGTTTATCCTTCACTTCATCCAATATACTGTTCAGGTTGCTGATAGCGGCTTCCTTATTATTCATTACCAGATTGACATTTGCCATCTGATGGAAAGCGGCAACGCGGTCTTCCTGCTGTTCCGGCCTGTTGGATGCGTTCAATAATTTTATATTGCTCTTGATATAGGGGGATTGCGCCATTGGATCAGAGAAATTCTTTAATCGGTTGACATCATTGTTATTTAACTCCCTGAACTCCTCATTCCGTGATAAGTGGGCAGCACTTGCATAACTGAGAATGGCAGCATCTATCTTTCCCAATGTTTCCTGGATACGACCAATCTCCCGGTCCACACGGGCTGTCTTTTCTTTGTCTTTCAGTTTGTCATACAGTTTCCTGGCATTGAGGAGGTAATTCTCGGCTTTTTCATATTCGCCCTGTTCGATCAGTGTCTTTGCCAATGCTTCATAATCGCTTGCCACCAAATCATCCGATTTACCACTTTCCAGCGAAGTTGACAGTTTCATGACGGCACTTTTCGCACTTCTTTTCAGTACAGGAGGTATCGAATCCTGCGCCATCGTAGCCGTAGAAAAGTTGCCAAGCACCCATATTGTCAGATATATGATCAGTCTGTTCATTGCATGTTTGATTGAGATTGTAAAGTAAGCATATGTAAAACATTTATATCCTATATTTCACCAACTCAAAACGCCGGTTCACCCATTCTTCCCGGAATCCTAAATTCTAACATCTTATTTTTGAGCCATAAACCTATTAAAAAATTTCCGAATATGAAAAGAATTGTTCTACTATGCATTTTATTTACAACATTAACAGCTGCTATAGGCTGTATGTTGGAGGCAAGAAACATGAAAACGTCGACAGAACCTGCCGGTGCTCCGGTCGTAAGTGCTGTCACTGCTAAAAAGATAAAAATACAAGTGGCCATCCTGTTAGATACTTCGGGCAGTATGCAGGGATTGATCGAACAGGCGAAGTCCCGCTTGTGGAATATTGTCAACACGCTCACCACCCTGAAATATAAAGGAGAAACACCGGATATTGAAATAGCGTTGTACGAATATGGCAATTATAAGCGATACGATGGTGATTATATCCGCCGGATTACTCCACTGACAGTCGATCTCGATCTGATCTCGAAAGAATTGTTTGCCCTGACAACCAGCGGAAGTGAGGAATATTGTGGTACGGTTATCCAACGTGCCGTGAAAGAACTGGAATGGGGGAATGACAAAGCGGACATGAAGTTGGTCTATATCGCCGGAAACGAAGAGTTTACCCAAGGTAGTATTTCCTATAAAACGGCAATAGCCAAGGCACTGGAAAAGGATATTTTTGTCAACACGATCCATTGTGGTAGTGAAGATATCGGAATACGTGACTTCTGGCAGGATGCAGCATTAAGAGGAAACGGAAAGTTCTTCAATATTGATGCCAATGCGACCGTCAGAGCCATCAAAACTCCTTTCGATCCGCAGATCATTTTATGTAATGACAAGTTGAACGATACGTATATCGGTTACGGTGCAGTCGGAAAAGAACGTAAAGTGAATCAGACTGTTCAGGATAGAAATGCGGGATCTATTTCATCGGCCAATTATACGGAACGGGCAGTCAGTAAATCCAAGGCTATCTATAAAAACACCTCCTGGGATCTGGTCGATAAGGTGAAAGAGGATAAAGATGCTTTGTCACGTATAAAAAAGGAAGAGTTACCGGAAGAACTACGAAGTAAATCTCCGGAAGAACTGAAAACTTTCATCACGCAGAAAGAGCAGGAGAGGTCTCTGATCCAGAAAGAAATCAGTGAATTGGCTATCAAACGTCAGATTTATATCGATGAACAACTGAAGAAGGAAGGAGAAAACAAAGGAGATGATCTGGGTAATGCGATTACAGAGTCCATTCTTGCGGTAGCAAAAGTGAAAGGATATACAGCTGAATAGGAGCAATCCTGTTATTTATGAGGGCGTCAAAAATTTATGGCGCCCTCGTGATTCTTTCCCAGGACGCCATGTTTCCTTATTCATTTGTCAGCGGTAAGCCTAAAATCTTGAAGCAGGAATCGCAATCACTTTCGATGAAATCGACTGTTTTTGTACCTGCAGGAAGGGGCGGAAAATAGAGTTTAAAGGCCTGTTCTCCTGATTCAGGCATGGTAAAACGTTCGTCCGGTGTAATACCGTCTGCCGATTTAAGTGTGAAGTGCGTACCGTTCTCGCTTTTCAGATAAGTATCTTTGCTGATGCTGACCCAATATCCCGGAGCATTGAACGCCTTCATGTGAAAGACTGTTTCAGTGCCGGTCAGTTCTATTTTATTGATCTCTACCGTTTCGGTATTACTGGATTTTTCAATAGGAAATTCGATGATCGTCGTATTCCCATCCTTTTTTACAGACATGACACGATTAGCCTTGTTTACCCATTTGTTGAGCTTACGTTTGAGCAGACCGTTGCTATATCCGCTCCAGGAATGCAAAATGATTCCTTCGGGTGAGATAATAACATAATGAGGTATTCCTCTGACGTCATATTTAGCTGCCAGTCCGCTCATACCTCCGAAATCATTCAGGTTTACCCACGACATATCTTTCGTTTTCGAAATTTCTTTCCAACCTTTTTCAGTGTCTGTGCTCAGGCTGATAACGGTTACTTTGTCTTTCATGGTTTCGGATATCTCTTTCATTTCCGGCAAAGCCATCATACAAGGACCGCAACCGCGGCTCCAGAAATCGATCAGGAGGTATTTCCCTTTGTAATCCGCCAGATGATGTACATTTCCTTCCAAATCATACAGGTCGGCATCGGCCATTTCATCGCCGGTTTTGACTGTAACAGGCGGATATAAATAGACGGAAATCTCTTTGCCTACTGCTGATTGTTTCTCGTCATCGGAGAGTTTTTCATACAGGGCGAATACTTCTTTTTTGTACGGAAAATCTTTCATATATTTCATTTCCATACTTAATCCCCGTAATTTATCCATCCAAATCGTTTCTACAGGAGTTTGCTGCATAATACCAATCTCTTTTTTAGAGATAATGTGTCTTACTGAATCCTGTTTTTTTTCTACTTCGGCCATTTCTTTTTTCAGTTTGTCACTGTCTTCCGTAGATAGATTTCCGGATCGTAGAAGAGAAATTTTCTTCATTCTTTCAATGGATAATTCCTGGTCCAGGTTGGTTTCGTCGAATGTCGCCTGCTTATATCGGTTCAGTATTTGTTGTTCCTTGATATTACTGGATACATCCCAGGTACGTAGCAGTTTATTATTGCCGCTTACAGTACAGACAGCATTCGGAGCCACCCATACATCCAGCCAGGTATTAGGGAAATCTTTATCTCTTGCCATAAGCATTACTGCTTCCGGTTTATCTTCCGCTGTTTTCTCCCTGAAACAGAAAGATTCATTAAATACAGTGTCCTGAGCGATCGAACTCATGACCTGTCCGTCACTTCGAAAGAGCATTATCACGGTACTGTCTTTTAGTCCGGTTACTGTCCCTTTTATTGTAAACTCGTTTTGTGCTTGTGCGGATACCGCAAAGATGAGCGATATACCTGCAAAAAGTGCTTTTACCATGTTTGTATAAATTAAGCAAATGCAATATTACGAATATTTCGTAATAAACAAGCAGGGTGACCGGAATATTATCGCTTAACGCCCGAATAATTTATTGAGCAGGTCTTTTTTACCTATTTTCTGCAATGCCTGTGTGATTTGTCGGCGAAATTCAGGTTTATACCAGAAGAAGAATTGGCGCTGTGCCAGTTTTTGTTCTTTGGTACGGGCTGTATAAACTTTTTCCAATGTATAAGGGTGGTAACCAGTGTAATACATTTCTGTAGCCAGTGTCATTGGTGTAGGAGTGAAGTCCTGCACCTGCTCCAATTGGAAATGTAGCTTTTTGGTTTCGATAGCCAGTTTTGCCATATCTTCTTCCGTACATCCCGGATGACTGGAAATGAAATAAGGAATTAACTGCTGGTTTAGTCCGTATTGTTTATTGACACGGTCGAATATCTTCTTGAATTGCCCGAATTGATCGAAAGAAGGTTTACGCATCATTTTCAGAACATTATCTTCCGTATGTTCGGGAGCGACCTTTAAACGACCGGACACATGCCGGGCAATCAACTCTTCTGTATAACTTTGTGCCGACTTATTCACGATTTCATCGTCATAGCGGTGCAGAAGCAGATCGTAACGCACACCACTACCGATAAACGATCTTTTGATGCCGGGCATACTGTCAACTGCTTTGTAAATATCGAGCAACGGCGTATGATCTGCATTCAGATTCCTGCAAACGACAGGAGAGATACAGGAAGGTTTTTTGCATTTGGCGCAGATACTCTGATCTTTGCCTCTCATCTTATACATATTGGCCGAAGGACCTCCCAGGTCGCTGAGATTGCCTTTGAAATCGGGCATTTCCGTAATAGCCTTCACCTCTTTCAGGATAGATTCTTTACTGCGGGAAGCTATAAACTTTCCCTGATGTGCTGAGATTGTACAAAATGCACATCCTCCGAAACATCCCCGGTGCAGATTGACAGAGAACCTGATCATTTCGAATGCCGGTATCACTTTTCCTTTGTACTTCGGATGGGGTAATCTTGTATAGGGCAGATCAAACGAAGCATCTACCTCTGCTTCCGTCATGGGAGGGAAAGGCGGATTGACTACGATAGTTTGTTTTCCAACCTGCTGAAGGATACGTGACGCATTATATTTGTTTGACTCTTCTTCGATATGGCGGAAGTTCTTAGCCTGTTTCAATTTATCCCGCAGACATTCTTCATGCGAAAAGAGTACGATGTCATCGGTGCTTTTCTCCACCTTATCAGCCAGATAAGCTGTCTGGCGAATGTCTTTTAATTCATGAAAAGGTTTTCCTGTCTGCAGCTGCGTAATTAATTCTTTGAGGGGTAATTCCCCCATACCATAAATAAGGAGATCGGCAGGGCTGTCGACTAAAATACCCGGACGTAGTTTATCCTGCCAATAGTCGTAATGAGTCAACCGGCGTAAAGAAGCCTCTATTCCGCCGAGTACGACAGGTACATCCGGATAGAGTTCCTTTAATATTTTAGTATAGACAATACTGGGATAATCCGGGCGCATACCGGCACGACGGTCCGGCGTATAGGCATCGTCGCTGCGTAAACGTTTATTGGCTGTGTAATGATTGATCATTGAATCCATCGCTCCCGGTGAAACACCGAAGAAGAGCCGGGGAATTCCCAGCTTCTTAAAATCACGATAATCCCCTCGCCAGTCCGGTTGTGGAACGATAGCCACCCGGAGTCCCATAGCTTCCAGAGTACGTCCGATAACGGCAGCACCAAACGAAGGATGATCCACATAGGCATCCCCGCTAAAAAGAATTACATCTATATAATCCCATCCACGTGCTTCGACTTCCTTCTTAGTGGTGGGCAACCATGCTTCCGGTCTGAATGTTTTCATGCTGCAAAGGTAGGAATTTGAGCTATAACTTCAGCTTATAGGGGATAGAATTTAATGATTGGCGTATTAAAAAAGGATGCTTTACCTTTGTAACCGAAAAGAAAAATACAAGCGAAACAGCAAACATTATCAATAAGATATGTGTTCTCTTAGCAAACATAATTATTAAAAAGTAATACAGTATGAAAGCATTAACAGACGAAAAGCTCACTATCGTAGGTGCAGCAGGTATGATCGGTTCTAACATGGCCCAGACAGCTTTAATGATGGGGTTAACCTCTAATATTTGTCTTTATGATCCTTTTGCTCCGGCTTTGGAAGGTGTTGCCGAAGAAATGTTCCAGTCCGGATTTGAATATGCCAATATTACTTATACCTCTGATATCAGCGAAGCATTAAGAGGCGCTAAGTATGTCGTTTCATCCGGTGGTGCAGCCCGTAAAGCAGGTATGACTCGTGAAGACTTGCTGAAAGGGAATGCCGAGATCGCTGCCCAGTTCGGAAAAGATATTCGTTCTTATTGTCCCGATGTAAAACATGTAGTAGTGATCTTTAACCCGGCCGATATTACCGGATTGATCACGCTGTTATATTCCGGATTGAAACCATCACAGGTGAGTACACTGGCGGCATTGGACAGTACACGTCTGCAAACGGCATTAGCACAGCATTTCGGTATCCGTCAGAACCTGGTAAAAGGTTGCCGTACATATGGAGGACATGGCGAGCAGATGGCTGTTTTTGCTTCTACTGCCACGGTAGACGGAAAACCGTTACTGGATCTGATCGGTACACCGGAACTGACGGACGAACAATGGGAAGATCTGAAAGTTAAAGTAATACAAGGTGGAAAACGTATCATCGAACTTCGCGGCCGCTCTTCTTTCCAGAGTCCGTCTTATCTTTCTATCGAAATGATCCGTGCAGCTATGGGAGGTGAAGCATTCCGCTGGCCTGCCGGCACTTATGTTCATACCGGTAAATTCGACCATATCATGATGGCTATGGAAACTGAAATTACCAAAGACGGTATCTTCTATAAAGAGATAGAGGGAACGGCTAAAGAAAATGCCGAACTGGCAGAAAGTTACGTACACTTGAGTAAACTGCGTGACGAAGTAATCGGCATGGGGATTATTCCGGAAATTCATTTGTGGCATACATTGAATCCCCACATGAAATAAGCTGTTTCTTTAATGATATATATGTGAAGAAGGGAGTGACCGGTCATCGGCACTCCCTTTCTTTATATAATGGAAAATGTTTATAAAGTTCTTTCCGGATACATCGCATCCCACCATTCCGGTTCGTCTTTCAACCATTTGGCAAACCAGGCAAAGATTGTATTTTGCCATTCCAGACGTTTCTTATAATCAGCCACTCCGTGGTTCTCGCCGTCTACCTGAACGAACTCCACTGTTCTGCCAAGCAGTTTCAAGGCAAGGAACATTTGGATACTTTCTCCGATCGGAACATTTGTATCGGCATTTCCATGCAATAATAATAACGGTGTCTTGATCTTATCGGCATTGAATAACGGACTGTGTTTGGTAAAGAATTCCGGATTGTTCCATGGGTAAGTACCCGTATTGGCTACCGAACAATAACCATAACCCCAATATCCTTCTCCCCAATAACTACTCAGGGCGCTGATACCTGCATGGCTGACTGCGGCTGCAAACAGATCTGTGCGTGTTTGAAGATATTGAGTCATGAAACCACCGTAGCTGGCACCTGCACAACCGATCTTCTTCGGGTTTACGAAAGGGTGTTCTTTACAGAACAGTTCCGTACCACGGATGATTTCGTCGGCAGTCGGTTCTCCCCATGCATTAACATGACGGGCGGCGAACTCTTGTCCGAATCCGGTCGTACCACTAGGATTAAGGGTATAGACAACGTATCCCAGAGCGGCATACATGTGCATGGAATAGCTGAACTCCAACGCACGGTTCGTCGGTGAAGTTCCTCCGTAATAATAGACGATCATCGGATATTTTTTATCCGGATCGAAGTTAGGTGGCAGGTAGTAACGCCCCTGTATGGTCGTTCCGTCTTCAGCCGTGAAGTTCCAGTCATGTACCTCTCCAAGTTTCACATCCCGTAGTTTTTCGGCCGATAGGTCATATATCAACCGGCTTTTCCCGTTTTTCAGGTCATAAGCATACAAACGGTTTGCATTAGAAACGCTCTGTCCGTAATAATACATCACAGGAGCGGTTTCTGCCAGAGAATAGTTATAAACTACATCTTCGGATGTATTGATCTGTTTGATCTTTCCGTTTGCCGGGTTACAGGTATAGATACGTTGGTAATCCTGATCTTCTGTCATCATGTAGATCAGGCCGTCATATTTATTCCAAAGGGCACCTGTGACATTCGGATCGAAGTCTTTGGTCAATGCAGTCGCTTTCCGTGTAACCGGATCGTACAGGAATAACTGGCCGTCATATGTGTTGGATATCTGCCCTTCTTTGATGTTCAGGCCTATTCCGCCGAAAGCATCACCCGAGCCGCTGACCAGTAATGTTTTTCCATCGGGAGAGAAGGTTCCGCCGTTTACATATTTGGCATGTTCCCAAAGCGTATCGACTGCCATCGTCTGCAAATCGAGTTTATATAATGAGTTGCGTGAATGAGGCAGAGAGGTATAATCTTGCTCACTGGTACTGAACAACATGTAACGGCTGTCCGGACTAACGTCATTAATATATGTACTGTTATGGCCGAAAGTCAGTTGTTCATATAATCCCGATTGCAGATCATACCGCCAGATAAAATAACGGTTACGGAATCCCGGCAGGCGGTCATTCGGTTCCAGAATACGGAGCATATCGGGACCATCCTTCGGGCCTTCTTCCTGTACGGTGAAAAGGAGCGTTTTTTCATCGGGAGTGAAGTTGAAACTTCCTTCCGGCAGATTCATTGCCAGCACTTCTTCCTGCATCGTTGCCGGATCGACCGTTACCAACTCTTTCCCATTGAACCCGGTACGTGTAAAATACATCTTGCTGCTGGTGGGCATCCAGCTTGCATTCATGATAAAACCTTTATCCTGTAACAAAATACGTCCGCTGGCGGCATCGCGTAACTGTGCATACGATTCACTTTTCCCCCCTTCCAGGCGCGTATAGTATTTTACCAACACATATTTACCGTTGGGGGAGACACTGGCTCCGCGGAAGTTTGTCCCTTCCAGTATGTCGCGGGAAGTATACCGTTTCTCAGGATTCAGTGAAGCAACAACTTTTGCTTTCTTGTCACTTTTATAAACTGCTTTCAACGTTGGAGGACAGGTATCGTTGTCGGCAGTCAGGTATTTTACTACTACTTCATACCGATGCGGTTCCATCTCCAGTTCGGAGGTTGCATTTACTCTCTTGTTGTTTACATACACGTCGAATGATCCCGGACCGGAAACTTCCAATGTCCCTTTGGTATACTGGTCGCTGTTCAGGTAAAAAGAAAAGAAATGCAAGGCATATCCTTTTGGAGGTGCATCGAAACTGATCATTCCGGCGGTATCGGCATTCAGAACAGTTGCATTTGCCAATGCCCGGTCGAAGGGAACAGTTGAGTTCAACAGATTCTTGATTTCAAAGGGTTTTCCATTGACATTCAGGCTGTCTGCCATGATCGGTTTGTTTACCGGAACAGGACCGGCATGCAGGAATTGCATTACTTTTATATCCTCTGCCGCCTGTAAGGTAAAAGCAGAGACAAGTAATACAGATAATAAGCTGGTACATTTATTCATGTTATATTTGTATTTATTAGTTTCGGATTCCGCTGACCATATAAAGCTGGTCGCTGTCTTCCATCGCATCGATATGGAAATAAGGTTCCATCAGGGCGGCAACTTCCCGGGCGGGAGGTAGTCCGAACGATATCCTGTTGGCTTGTTTGTTATGATGACCGTTTATACTTTCCCTTCCCTCACTGTGACAGATCACAAGTTCGCCTCCCGGGATAAGTAGGTTTGCCAGATGATCGATCACCTGATCCGGATATTCGAAATGGGGAAATACGCTATATGCTATGATATAATCGAATTTTTCATCTTTCAGATCCATAATATCCATACAGCGAAAATCCACGATCGGTGTGGCATATTTCCTGCGTGCCTCTTCGATCATTCGGGGAGACAGGTCGATACCTGTGATGTGAACAGGGGCATAGGTCAGCAGATACTGTTCCAGTACGCCCGTTCCGCATCCCACATCGAGTATGCGAAGTCCTTTATGCAGAGTGGTCTGTTCCAGTATATAATTGATCTTTTCCGGTGCATGGAAACAAAGTTCGTCCCAGCGGTCGGCCAAAGCATCGAAGAAATCGGCTATAACAGTCATGGCAATTGTCCCTCCCAGACAAAGCAATCGCTAAATTGATTTTTTAACTGTGTCGGAGCTTCAAACAATCCGAAAACTGAGGAACCGGAACCGGACATAGAGGCATAAACGGCACCAGCCTTGTAAAGTGCCTCTTTGATCTGCCCGATGACCGGATGTTTGGTGAATACGCTTTGCTCAAAGTCATTTATCATTAACTCTTTCCATTCGGAAACGGGTCTGTTGACAATCTCTTTTAACGACAGGACAGGAGCAGCCGGTGTCACCAACGAATAGGCTTCAGGAGTGGAGACCGCTACGTCAGGTTTTATCAGGCAAAGGTGATAACCTTTCAGTGACAGTTCAACCGATTCAAAAATATTCCCTGTCCCCGTAGCAAAGACGGGGATATTGCGGATAAAGAAAGGACAGTCGGCACCGATAGTTGCCGCTATCTTTTCCAATTCATCGTTTTGTATGTTCAATTTACAAAAATCGTTCAGTAATTTCAGCATGAAAGCTGCATCAGCTGATCCGCCGCCTAATCCGGCACCAAAAGGGATTGCTTTCAGTAAATGAATCTCCAAAGATGGTACCTCGTAGTGTGTTTTAAGCAGATTAAGTGCTTTTATCACCAGATTCTTTTCCATAGGGGCATCTACTTGTATGCCGGTTTGGGTGAAAGAGAGCTTTTCTGCATTTACTATTTCAAGCGCGTCTTTCACGGGTATTGGATAGAATACAGTTTCAATATTATGATAACCGTCCGGTCGCTTGCTGACGACATTCAGACCCAGGTTTATTTTGGCATTAGGAAAACAAATCATAGATAGATTTTTTTAATTATGTTTTGTAGACAAACGTAAACAAAATAATCTTTATAAGCAAGCTGTATATCGTGGTAAATTGTAACTTTATATATTGTAGTTCAAAACTTTTACATAGATCCGTAATATCCGGTTGAAATGATTAGGTATTGTAAGGTTACTTTTGAAGAATGAGGAAAGACTGATTTTACGGAAATATTGATTATCTTCGCTGCGTGTTAATTTAATTCCAATCGAAAATTCAAGAAAATGAAACGAATCGTTTTTTTAGACTATGTACGCGTGTTTGCCTGCTTCCTTGTTATGGTTGTTCACGCCAGTGAAAATTTTTATGGCGCTCCCGGATCCACAGACATGGCGGGACCGCAATCCTTTTTGGCCAATGAGGCAGACCGGCTGTGGGTGTCTGTGTATGACGGTTTCTCACGTATGGCAGTTCCCCTGTTTATGATTGTCTCCGCCTTTCTTCTTGCACCGATGAAGGAGGGACAGACCATGTGGCAGTTTTACCGCCAGCGTTGTCTCCGTATCCTGCCGCCGTTTTTCATATTCATGATATTATACAGCACTTTGCCTATGTTGTGGGGACAGATAGATGGAGAAACATCCATAAAGGACTTATCGCGAATATTGCTAAATTTCCCTACGTTGGCCGGGCACTTATGGTTTATGTATCCCCTGATCAGTCTTTACCTCTTTATACCTATCATATCACCCTGGCTGAGTAAAGCCACGGCGAAGGAAGAACGTTTCTTTATCGGGCTGTTCCTGTTAACGACCTGTATGCCATATCTCAACCGCTGGTGTGGTGAAGTGTGGGGACAGTGTTTCTGGAATGAATACCATATGTTGTGGTATTTCTCCGGTTATCTGGGGTATCTTGTTTTGGCACATTACATACGTGTTCATCTTACCTGGGATCGCACCAAACGTCTTGCCATAGGATTCGTCCTGATGGTCGTAGGGGCTGCACTGACCATCTATTCGTTCTATATCCAAGCTATACCCGGAGAACTTCATACTACTCCCGTAATAGAAATAGGGTGGGCCTTCTGTACGATCAACTGTGTGCTTCTTACCGCGGGCACGTTCCTTATGTTCACATGTATAGAACGCCCGAAGGCTCCACGGCTAATAACAGAAATGTCGAAACTCAGCTATGGTATGTACCTGATGCATATATTCTGGCTCGGATTATGGGTAACAGTGTTCAAGCAAACTTTGGCATCGCCAACTGTTGCCGCCATACCCAGCATTGCTGTGAGTACCTTCGTCAGCTGTTATGTAACGACAAAGATTCTCTCGTTTCTACCTGGTAGTAAATGGATAATCGGAGATTAAAAGAATGTAAGTGTTTAGTATAAAAAAGTCCCGGTATTTTACTCGAAGAAAATACCGGGACTTTTTATGTTTACCTTAGTTCATTAAGGCTCTGCAATCGTTTCTTCTGCAAGGATACGTGCTTTATCGGCATCGCTCTGGATATTGGGCTGTTCCAGACCGTAATGTTTGATCTTATCTTCACGCTTCAATAGTAAAGCGATGATCAATGCCAACACACCGAAACAGGTAAAGATTGCCATCGGCAGCGTATAATCGTAGGCCGGTTTTCCGGTACCGTTGTCGATCTTGCAGTAGGTATCCAGTACCCAGCCGATCAGAAGTGGAACCATACTTAATCCGATATTCTGAACCCAAAAGATCAGGGCATAAGCTGTACCCAGCTGTTTTTCCGGAATGATCTTCGGAACGGAAGGCCACATAGCTGACGGAACCAGGGAAAAAGCAATCCCCAATACGACCATTACGATAGTAGCAAACCACCATTCATTGAGGATCGGCAATGTAAATAGCAGGTGTACGCCGATCAGCATCAATGCACCGTAGATCATGATAGTAGCTCCTTTTCCTTTACGGTCGTACAGGTTTCCGAAGAACGGTGTCAGCAGGATCGTACCGAAAGGCAGGATGGCCGGAATGTTACCAGCCAGGTCGGGGCTTACATTGTATTTGTTGACCATCAGGTCGGTTGCGTATTTCAGGAACGGGAATACGGCAGAATAGAACAATACGCACAACAGGGCGATCAACCAGAAACCTTTGCTGGAAATGATCAGACCGATATCTTTCAGACGGAACGGTTCTTCCTCTTCTGCCTGTTCGACGGCACTCATAGAAGCATCCAGCTTACGGTCCATCACACAGAATACAAGGAATGCGATCAGACCGATACACAACATACAGAGGCAAAGCAGGATAGGTGCGGAGATGCTACCGAAAAACTTCGCTGCCGGAACAGTAATAGACAGAGCGAGTGCCGTACCCAGACGGGCTGTAGCCATTTCAAGCCCCATAGCCAATGCCATTTCTTTCCCTTTGAACCATCTTACGATGATCTTGGAAACGGTGATACCGGCTGTTTCAACACCAACACCGAAGATAGCATAACCGAGAGCCGCAACCATAACCTGGGCTTTCCATCCGAACAATTCACCTTCCATGGTAAAGAAATCAGATATTGCATAATATTTAAGAGAACAACCGATAATCATTAAAATACAGGCACCGACTCCGGTAAAACGGACACCCATCTTATCCAGTACGATACCCCCGATGATCAACATGAAAAGGAAGACATTGAACCAACCGTAGGCACTTGTGAAGAAGCCGTATTCGGTACTATTCCAGGATAGTTGTTCTTCCAACATCGGTTTAAGCGGTGCCATCACATCGGTGAGGAAATACCCGCATAACATAGTAAAGGCGACAAGTGCCAGCACGCTCCATCGTGCCACTTTTGAGTCGCTCAGTTTCTGATGAATTTGTTCAATCATGATATTTGTTTTAATTAAGTTATATTATTTGTTTTCTTTCATGAAAAGAGGCAGCGCATCGGCTACAATAAAAGTGCTTCCTCCGATAAAGATCGTATCGTCTTCCCCGGCAGTTGCCAGGGCACGTTCGACAGCTACAGCTACATTATCGCAGGTGACACCGCTTAAACCATGCATCATACCTAAAGCTGCGATATCGGTTGACGACATTGCCCGTTCGACAGACGCCTGTGTGAAAAAATAAAAAGCATCGGTAGGCATTAACTCCAGTACGCCGTTGACATCTTTATCGTTTACCATACCGACGATCATATACGTACGACGGGAACGTTTTATCACTTCTTTGAGTTGCATATTCAGATATTGCCATCCGCCGGTGTTGTGGCCTGTATCGCATATCACTTTCGGCTTTTCCTGTAAAACCTGCCATCGTCCCATTAATCCGGTGAACTCTACAACATGTTCAAAACCTTCACGAACGGCTTCATCCGGAATATCGATGTCTAGGCTGTGAAGCAGATTCAGGGCTGCGAGAACCGTTTTGGCATTTCTGACCTGGGCTACTCCGCCCAACTCGCCGAATAGCTGTCCGTATTCGACAGAGTCGAAATACCATTCACCCGTATCCATCAGATATGATTCGTTAAGCAAGTCCTCCTGCGAAGCAAAGTAAACTAACGTATCGTTCCTGTCTGCAGCATCGGCAAAGACCTGTGCGACACTTTGGGTATATATTTCTCCGACGAGTGCCGGAACTTTCGGTTTGATGATACCGGCCTTCTCGAATGCGATCTTTTCAACCGTATCACCCAGGAACTGCGTATGATCGAGGCTGATATTCGTAATGATGCTCAGGATCGGTGTGATAATGTTCGTACTGTCCAGTCGTCCACCCATACCTACTTCAATAATGGCAAAGTCTACCTTTTCGGCACGGAAATAATCGAAAGCCATAGTAGAAGTGAGTTCAAAGAAGGAGGGATGAAGAGGTTCGAAAGTGGTACGGTGACGTTCAACAAAGTCTATAACATATTCCTGGGGAATCATTTTACCATTGACACGGATACGCTCGCGGAAATCGATCAAGTGAGGCGAGGTGAAAAGTCCCACTTTATATCCGGACTGACGAAGGATCGCAGCCAGTAAGTGGCTGACGGAACCTTTTCCGTTTGTCCCTCCTACATGGATCGTTTTATAGGCTTTATGCGGATTACCCAGATAATTATCCAGTGCGATACTGGTATCTAATCCCGGCTTGTAAGCGGATGCCCCGCTGTGCTGAAATACCGGAATGCTTGTATATAGATAGTGAAGCGTTTCTTCGTAAGTCATGCTGTTTGTTTTTATAATTGGCAAAAGTAGTTAGAAAAATACAGACAGGCAAAGAATTGAAAACCTTTTAATATCAGTGCCATGTTCCGAGAAATAAAGAAAAGAGCCGTAAATTATATCACTTACGGCTCTTTTTATTGGTTGTTCAGTCGATCATTCCCTTACGATCTGATGGATCAGGATCGGAGTTTTGCCTGCCGGAGTGATCGTTAGTGTTTGTATATCATCAAAAGATATCTTGTTCAGTCTGATGTAACCGGCATATCCGCAGTACAACATATTGGTTTCACCTTCTTTATCTTCTCCGGAAACGGATACCATACTTTCGTTGTCGCCTGACAGATAGAATTCGATATACTGATCTACACCTTCACATTTCACATTTACTTTTTCACCCGGTTTCAATGTCTTGTAGGTATTCAGGTTCAAATCGTACATCATCAGTTCTTCATTGATTTCAGGAACTTCTTTGGTCTTTACGGAGAAAGAGGCCACCTTTAATTCCATTTGTTTGCTGGAATTGTTACGCATCCGGATGAAGTGGGCTTTCGGGTCAACATTGTTGACGGTAAATTTGGTCCGGTCTGCCGGAATATCGGAGAGGGGAGTCCATGTTTTACCGTCTGCCGACCATTCGAATACACGTCCTTCCACATTACTTTGCGGTAAGTTGAATGTGAAAGATTCGGCATCTTTCTGGATTTCCCATCCCAGGCCGATATACTCGTCCGGTTCCACTTTTACGACTTCGAGCATAGGGACATATGCAATCAGGCCGTCATCTTCCGACCACGGTTGATTTTTCAACTGGTTTACATTCGTAATGGTTGAAGCCGTACTCACCCGGATCTCGTTGGACGGAGTTTCTGTTGTCGAGAGCAGGTTACGGCTGGTTTGCCGGTATATTCCTTCAATAAGAGGCATAAGTACCCGCGTACTGACTTTGACGCCTTTCTGGTATGGATTCTGATTGAAAGAGCGGTTGATTAATTTCATGCTATCCATAACGGCAGAGACAGCCAGGAAACGTTGCCAGGTGTTCTGGCGGTCTTTTTCATACCAGGCATGCGCCATGTGTAATGCGTTGGTTCCGCATCTGCCGAGTAGCTCGAATTGCATCAGCCAGGGATTGATCTCTTTGATCAGTTCTTTGTTGTCGCCCTGGTTATAGATCAGTTCAGGAGCCACCTGTATCTGTGCGAACAAAGCCCCGAGTTGATTCGCATCTCTTTCGCCGAAACGTCCGTTCCGATAACCGGATAGAAAATTATCGGCTAAAGCCTGATAGCGGGTTGATTCTTCCCTGCGGTATAAATGACCGTTAGGTCCCGGATCGCTGTTATTCTCGCAGAATGTTTTGAAAGCGATAGATGCTTTCGGCACTAAATATTCGCAAGCCTTTTCCCATGCCAGTTGCGGGTCGTAATTGTGAATATTCCAGCTATACATAGCGACACCGAACAAGGCCACTTTAGATGCTTCCGCATGTTCCATCGGATTGGCGACAAAGCCGGACATGGCGTTTGAAGCTTGTGTATCCAGACCGTAAGCCGGTCCCATCAATAAATGATCGCGGCAATAGTCGCTTACCGGGAAATTCCACCAGATATAAGCCGGACGTCGGATACGTTTGTTTACCCATTCAAGACCTTCCAGGGTGATATCGTCTACTACACGGTTACCGGTCCACATGATCTGAACAGCCGGATGGAGTTGTTCGCCGAGAATATCCAGATAGTCGGTACGAGCCCAGGCACGGTTATATTCTGTCGGACACATGATCAATGGCTGGATATCGTTTTTCTTTTCTACAAATTCCTCTTGGATATAATTCATCAGGCCTGCCTGTTTGTCTGCATTGGTCCCTTCCCCGGAGATGTCATCGAAGAAAACAGCGAAAGCACGTACGCCCAAATTGTACATCTGTTCGAATTTGGAAATAACATTACTGCTGTCGGTCGCATTCCATTGGATATCTTGTCCCGGATGGATTGCCCATACGAAATCGACTTTGTTACGCGCGGCTTCGGCTGTCAGTTCTTTGATCTGATTAGCCTGATCGGCAGGGTAAGGTTCGCGCCAGCTGGCACTGTGGAAAGGATCGTCTTTCGGACCGTAAATGTAAGTGTTCATCTTAAACTCTCCGTAGAAGCGAAGCTGGCTGATACGGTCGGCATGGCTCCACGGAGTTCCGTAAAAGCCTTCGACAGTTCCCCGGTAAAGTACGTCGGGATAGTCTGTAATAGTGCAGAGGGGGAGTGTACGTTTTCCTGCTTCATTGTAGCTGACCAACTGTTTCAATGTCTGGGCTGCATAGAACAAGGAACGGTCGTCTACGATCTCGATGGTGATCTTTTTCTTGGATATCTCCAGAATATAGGCACCGGAGCGTTCCATTTCGGGTGTTTTTGCTTTGAGCTTTTTGATTTCCAGCGGCAACGATTTACCGGATTGGGCGAAAGGCAATGCTTTTTTCAATATCTTCACTGCATCGGCGTCCGGATTGCTGATACCTTGCAAGGTATATCCGTGGGAAGGGATATATTGCTGGTTGGAAATGACAATATGCTGCGGTTGGGGATATAGCTCCAGAGAGAGGCTTTGGGCATAAGTAATCCCCGGAATGCAACATAATAAAAGTGTTAAGAGTAGATTTGATAGTATTTGCATAGATCAACGGTTTAAGTGATTAATATTAGGTTGTAAAGTTATCACTATTCAATAAAAAAACAAGGATGGAACAAGATAATTCTGTCATTCCATCCTTGAATAAATTATTGTTTGTATTTACTTAGTCGACTGACAATAACAGCACTTTATTCGATTTATTTCCCCATTCTGTCAACAAGTCGCGTAAGTTAACGAATTGGGCCGGCGTATATAATTGCTTGTTCAGTTGCAAAGAACGTTCTACTTCTGCTTTATTACCGTTCTGTTTGACGGAAATAACGACTTTCCCGGCTGCATTTTCGATTGTTTTTACAGATTCAGGGGTTGCGAGTTCCATACCTGTCGGTATCGTTACTGTGTAAGCATAATGTTCGTTCGACTTACAGGGTAATAACAGGTTTTCTTTACGGGTACTGTTCATATGGCAATAGCTGCTGTACGCCAGACTGACAGGGGCATCCGGTAAAGTGACCATTACATAGCCGTTGTTCGCTTTCAATGGCTGTGAAGATGATTCGCTTCCTGCATACGCGGATCTGTTTCCACCGTAATAAGGCACGTAGGCGTCACTGATCGTAGCCTTCACCTGCGATTCTGCTTTTTCCGGAGAAACAGATATAGCTACTTCATAATTTATACCGGCGTCAGGTATACTGATAGCTACCGGGGTCCCGGCATTTGTCAGGCTGATGACCGGTGTTTGGTTGTTCCAACCGGCTGCAGCCATTTTACTGGACATCGGAGACATGATGTATTGTTTGCCGTCTGCGTTAGCAATAACAACCAGTTCCTTTATGGCATTCAATCCGAGACTGGCAGGATCTGCATTGACACGATAAGATGCGGCTGTTTCTGCCTTGATACCGGCTGCATTTAACAGACCGTTCAGCAAGTTTGTTTTTTCCGCTTCTGTTCCGTAAGCGGAGTAGAATACATCGTTAATTGAACGGATCTTGAATCCGGTATCGCGTAAAGGTACCTGGCTGTAACCGACATCTTCGGTCACATGTTTGAGGATCGCTTGTAGCTTTTCGGTGTCACTCTTTTTATCGGCTGTCAGGTTTTCTGCGATAGCATTCAACTGTACATCATTAGCAGGAGTGAACTGGGCAAATAATGTATGAAGGGCATCTTTGTTGGATGCATAAGTAGAGGCTGTCAGGAATGGAACATCTCCATTGGCAGTCGATACGAACGGATCACGGGAAGAGGCCGACAAGTTATTCAGTTTCCAGGTGACGGTTTTCATTCCGTCGGCAGTTGCCACTATGGGTTTGGAATTGACATTCTCCAGGGTATAGGCAAGCGGTTTGTTTTCAGGAACAGACAAGCTGATCGTATATTCCTTTACCGGGGAAGTCTGTAAAATCTCATCGTAGATATCCAGTTCCGGAAGGTAACCCGGTTTGGAGGTCAGGGTATAATCCAGATAAATGGTTGCCCCCAGTTCCAGTCCGGTATGGACAACAACCATCTCTTTCAGATTATTGTAAGCCGGAGCATCGGCTGCCGTGCGGGGTAATACTTCAACAAAAGCATTATCCGGCGTTTTAACGATGTTACCGTCTTTTTGTTTGGTGTAAGAAGCATTGATCTTCAAATCCTGATATTGGGGATTGTATACAATGAAACTTTCTCCGTATGTACCGTTCATGGCAGTATGGGTGAAAAGGGTCAGTTCCATAGTATAGCGGAACTCCTGGCTGCCGTCTGCATTCAAAATATATGCTTTCGATAACTTCCTGTATTCAGCTTCCGATGCAGCAAATATAGATGCTGTGAGGGCGAGCAGACAGAGAAGCAGCGCGAATTTATTTAATATCCTAGTCATCGTCTTTTACTTTTTAATAATTAAATAATCTCCGAAACCTTTGTGTGCATTGACGGCCGAACGGAAACCGTCCCAGTCGTTCGCTTCATATACACGTTTTTTTAAAGCGAGCTTCTGGTGAAGCATCACTTTATCGCCTTGCTGGCTTAATGAACCTTCAAAGTTGGCGGCGTCGCTTTGCTTACTTTCGTTTTTAGCTTCATTCAGCAGGCTATATCCTTTGGGCAGCTGGATTGTTTCGGCCAGTTCAACCAGTCGGGAACAAGCATCTTTGAAACCATACTGACGTTCGGCGAGGTCGGTGTCAATGCGCAGATAGCTTTTTACCTGATTATACAGGTTGTTCATTACCATCGGTTTAAATACCAGTTCTTCTTTACCGGCAATAGCATATTCCGGTATCTCGTAGCGGAAAGTGATCTTAATAGGGGCAGCCTGATAGTCTTTCGGGTCTTTACCGTAATCAACGCTGATCAGACGGGCTTTAGGAGAAACATTCAATAACTGGCTTTCCAGCATATTCTTCCATTGCGACTGCCAGCCACGGGTAAACATACCACGGATATTACTGTCCGACTGCCCTTCGGCAGTGATAGTAAACTGTCCGGTCAGTGTACCTTTCGCATCCAGTTTGTTGTTTGCATGAATGCGTACATAATGGTTTTCCGGAGCGGAGACGGGAGTCAGGCAAAGATCGGAACCTTCCGGAACGCCCGGTAGATAGTTTTGCTGTTGTTCGGCACTGCTCCATAATTCACGGCAGAAAGGAACCCAGGTCGGGTCGAGAGGCATATAAGTACCGCTTGATAATTTAACGACAGCGACACAGTGGTTGAAATGGTCGGCAGGGATACTTTCCACACGGCTACCCGCCATTGTCATAGCCGGATAAGCTTCAAAGCCTGCCATGCGGAGGAATGAGATCAATGTCCCGGCGATATCTTTACAAACACCACAGCGGTCGGTATAATTCATCTGGGTATTATGAAGTGTAAAACCTTCTCCTTTTCCCATCGAGATACCCGAATAACGAATATTATCGGCAACCCAGTGAGTGAGGACGGCGATCTTTTCCATTTCCGTTTTCTTCCCTTTGATCAGTTCGTCTACTTTTTTCTGGGCTTCGGGTAATGGAGCAAAACTTCCGTAATCTTCGTTAACTTTATTGAACCACAATGATTTATCCTGCCATTTCGGAGTGGATGACATCATTAGTTTCGGAGCTGCATCGAACAGGTCTACCATATTGGGTTCCCGTTTGGTCGGCATAATATCGTTTGTCAAGAATGTATATGCTTTACGTCCGTCTTCGTAACGCATAGAGGAAGCACAGTCACCCTGATAGAACTGGAACTGCATCTCTTTTTCCATCGGAATGGATACTTTGTACACTTTACGCACAGTCGGTTCTGTAACCCAGAAAGGAACGATATCATAAAATTGCCCGCGCATAGGAGGGATGAAACGGGATTCGTCATCACCGCCATCTGCCAATAATGCGTAGGTGAAACCTTTCTTGTCGATCTCATAGTCCAGGATATCACCCGGATTCAACTGGCCTACTTCAAGCATGATCTGGCGGGCACCCCAATAAATGGCACGTGCCGGTGCAGCGTAATCACAGGCTTGTGTGACATCCAGGTTGATCACGTCTCCGTTGGCACGGTAAACGGTCGCTCTCTTGAATTGGGCAAAAGCTGTCAGCGGATCGTAATCGTATTTGATGATACGGTTGGCGACTGCTCCGCGGGGAGTCTGTATCTTGATGGTTTTGCAGACAGAAAAAGACCCAGAACCGGTTGGTTGTACGGTTACGGATGTACTGTCCAGGAGGTTGACGCAATCATATCCGGCATAAACCTCCGGTTTTTGAAGCGTCGGGTCCGGTGCGAACCGGCAACTTTCTCCACTCTGTCCGTAGGCGGACGATAGCGTGAGAAATGATAATACGGTAAGTCTCAAATACCTCATAAGTATAGTGTTTTTAAATGATGATCAGATTAGTTGTGCAGCCAGTAAGCGACAGGCTTTCCGGTCTGTTTTGCCACTCCCTGTAAGTGGGATGGCGTCTACCTGCCTGATATATTTAGGCTGTTGATATCTGGGCAGGAGGGAGGCGATCTTATCAGGAAGGCCGTCCGTATCTGCTGCCTTTTCCACCAATAGCACAATTGCTTCCCCTAATCCCGGATGTGGAACAGCCGTTACCGCAAAGGTAACAGAAATTATTGAACGAAGTGTTTCTTCTACACATTCTATCTGTACTTTTATTCCTCCGGTATTGATGGTGTTGTCTTTTCTTCCCAGGATGGTGAAAGTACCGTCCGGATGTATCTTGGCAATGTCGTTCGTAACTAAAGTACCGTCACACACCAGAGGGGCATCGATGACAAGTGTTTCCTCCGGTGACAGAGAAAGTTGTACGGAAGGGAAAGGAGTGTAGGAAGAAGAGGCCTCCGGCCCGTTCAACCTGCGTAATGCGATATGCGAGAGCGTTTCTGTCATGCCGTAGGTAGAATAGACGGTGTTGGGAAATGCCCTGATCTCTGTTTCCAGTTCTTTGTTGATTGCTCCGCCTCCGATGATCAGTATTTCCGTTTGGTAGAGACGTTCCTTTTCTTCCGGTATTCGAAGTGTATTGTATACCTGCAAAGGAATCATTGCAGCAAAGCGGAGCGGGGTTTTTACATCAGCCAGCGGATGTCCTGACGGTGTACGCAGGATGAGTTTTAATCCGGCAACCAATGCACGTACGACTACCATCTTCCCGGCAATATATTGTAAAGGCATACATAATAAGGCTGTGTCGCCTTTTTGTAATTGGAGAAAAGAACAGGTGAGGATTGCGCTTTGCATCATCTGCTCTTTGCGAACGGTAAATGCTTTGGGTGTTCCGGTAGAACCGGAGGTGTGTACCGTTATATAAGGAGATTCATTGAACCAGTCTGCCAGGAAGTTGTAAAGATCACGTTGTATTTGCGGCGTATTGTCGGAGAGTCCGGAAATTAATTGCTGTATATTATCTGCATGGCAAATAATATCGTTTTCCAGATGTAATTCCTGTTTATTAGGGTCTGTTGACAGTTCTTTTCTCTCCGGCTTTAGCACACTCTCTGCCACCTCTCCGGAAGGAAAAGAGTTACCATCGTACCATAAACAATCTTTATGGATGGACAAAGGCATCTCTATGTTGTCTGTAAACAATGCCCCTGTTCCCAACCCTTGTGGTAACGGATTATTGAATGTGGCACACCATTGTGCTATCGCGTTCAATCCGATATTAGATTCCAGGGCGGAAGTGATCCACCAACCGATCTTTTGTTTTTCAGCTTCATCTATCCATTCCTGACCGCCGCTTATGCCGCCATGCAGGGAAGGTTTCAATATGATATATTGCGGTTGGATAGCAGACAAAAGCTCTTTTTTTTCCTGCAGGGTATTATAACCGATCAGTTCTTCATCCAGTGCAATAGGAAGCGGTGTCTGTGCTGTAAGACGTGCCATCTCTTCCCATTGTCCAGCACGGATAGGCTGCTCGATAGAATGCAGGTCGAGTTCGGATAGCCGATATAATTTATCCAGGGCATCTGCCGGAGAGAATGCGCCGTTCGCATCTACCCGCAGTTCTATTTCTTTCGCAGAGAAATGGGCGCGGATATGTTTTAGCAACGCCAGTTCTTCCTCAAAGTTGATCGCTCCGATTTTCAGTTTGATGCAACGGAAGCCGGTTTGCATTTTTGTTTCGATCTGCTCCAGCATCTTTTTATAATCGCCCATCCAGATCAGGCCATTGATCGGAATACCTGCCTCACTCCTTGAAAAAGGGGTGTCCCAGAGGGCAAAATCTCCTGTCCGGAAATGACGAAAAGCTGTTTCCAGTCCGAAAAGGATGGAAGGATAGGGACGGAGCGCTTCCGTATCAGGCATTCCGGTTCGTTCCGTTTGCCGGCAGATCGTTGCCAGTATTTGTTCATAATCCGGCAGATCGTCACAACTTAATTTAGGAAGGGGAGCACATTCCCCTATACCAATTCGTCTGGGATCTTCTTCCGAAGTAAGATATAAATACCAGCTTTTCCTTGTAGTATATGTACCCCTCGATGTTCCTGCCGGTTGTTTGAAATGCAGTACCCTGGGGATGATCCGGATTTTATAAGGCGTTGTTTTCATTCTTTTTCTGATTACTTTTGATGTAGTCGTTGAGCTGTTGTTTTAACTCTCCCACATCAGGCAGAGCTTGTTGTATCTCTTTGGGTAATTCACTAAATGTATAGGAACTGACTCCGATGGGTTTATTTATATCGCGTAGAGAAAATTCAACTTCATAATCATCTTTTCCTTTACAAAGTAATGTACCAATAGTCGGATGATCCGCTTTATCTCGTATCAGTTCGTCAATGGCGGATATATAAAAATTAAGCTTGCCTATATATTCGGGCTCAAATTCTTTGGCTTTTAGTTCGATAACAATATAACCTTTTAGTCGGGTATGATAGAATAATAAATCTAATTTGTATTCTTTCTGACCGACCTTCAAAGTATATTGTCTTCCCATATAGGCAAAACCTTTCCCTAATTCAAGCAGAAATTGAGAAATATGGCTTACCAAACCTGTTTCGATATCCCTTTCCAAAGCTTTTTCTGACAATTGGAGAAAATCGAAATGATAGGGATCTTTGAGCAATTCGTTAGCCAGTTCGCTTTGTGGTTGCGGAAGAGTAACGGCAAAGTTATTGATCGCTTTTCCTTGTTGAGCATACAGATTTTTCTCTATATGATATTCCAGAATAGAGCGGCTCCAACCGTTATCAATGGTTTTATGGATATAGAAGAGGGCCTCTTGAGGGGACTTGATTTTCCCAAGAAGTAATAAATGATGTCCCCAAGGAATTTCAAATATAGAAAGGTCGCTCAATTCGCGCACAAGTTGCGCGCGAATTGAAATTGTTTGATGATAAAACAAATAAAACTGCTTGCATCGTCTAAGATTACTAACAGATAATCCTTTTATATCTACAAATTCTTCCTGTAAATCCTTACTCAACTGCTCAATGAATCCGCTGCCCCATTGTGTGCTTTCTTGTCTCTCTACGATTTGTTTTCCTAAATCCCAATATAAACGGATAAGTTCAGTGTTTACAGCGACTGCGGCTTTAATCTGGCTTTTACGGATATTTTGTTTTAATTCCGTAAGCCACTGGCGATATTCTTGTTGCCGGAAAATTTGTTCCATTAAGCTTAATCTATTTATCGATTACGGGAACTTCGGATAATCCTCAAAACGAGGGCGGCGTTTTTCCAGGAATGCTTTACCGCCTTCCTGCGCTTCGTCGGTCATGTAGTAAAGCATGGTTGCATCACCGGCAAGTTCCTGGATGCCTGCCTGGCCGTCGAGTTCGGCGTTTAAGCCGGCTTTGATCATACGGAGGGCAAGCGGACTGTGCATCATCATGGTCTCAGACCATTCAACGTATTCGTCTTCCAGCTTATCCAAAGGAACAACCTTGTTTACCAGTCCCATATCGAGTGCTTCCTGTGCATTATACTTACGGCAGAGGAACCATATTTCACGTGCTTTCTTTTGTCCGACGATGCGGGCCAGATAAGAAGAACCGAAACCGGCGTCAAAACTGCCCACACGAGGACCCGTTTGTCCGAAGATCGCATTTTCCGAAGCAATGGTCAAATCACAAACTACATGCAATACGTGGCCTCCACCGATAGCAAAACCATTTACGGCAGCAATGACCGGTTTAGGCATAGAGCGGATCTGCTTCTGTACATCAAGCACATTCAGGCGTGCCACGCCATCTTTGCCGATATAACCGCCGTGACCTTTTACATTCATATCCCCTCCGGCGCAGAAAGCGGTATCACCGGCTCCTGTCAGAACGATCACATTTACATCCTGGCGTTCACGGCAAATATAAAGTGCATCGCTCATCTCCGTCGTTGTAGTAGGCGTGAAGGCATTACGGTAACGTTCGCGGTTGATAGTGATACGGGCAATCCCGTTATAAAAATCAAAAAGAATATCTTCGTATTCCTTTATTGTTTTCCATTCTCTTTGTGTAGACATAATATATAATTATTTAATTTGCCAATATGCCAATGAAAGTAACTCCTGATTGGCATATTATTTTAGTTTATGATAATATTCTTTCAACAAGCGGACATCTTCTTCTTTTTCGGTAAACACTTCCATCAGGATCGGCTGGCTGGCCGGGTTCGGTTCCGTAAAGGCTTTCATCGCTTCTTCCAGTTCTTCGGTATTATGTACTCCCTGGTAGAGGAATCCCCGTTCAGTCGCCCAACCTTGTGCAGACGTTTTATGCGAGGCCGTGACAAAACGGTGTGTCTTTTCCGACAAAGATAAGCCCGGTAATGCCTGGAAAATCTCGCCTCCTCCGTTGTTCAGCAACAAAATACGAACATTACAGCCATAATTACTGTTCCAGAGAGCATTCATATCATAAAAGAAACTCAGATCGCCAATCACGATAAAGTTCAGCTTGTCCGAAGCTGTAGCATATCCCAAGGCTGTTGAAAGCGAACCTTCTATGCCGCTCGTACCCCGGTTACAACAAACCTCCACCTCTTCCGGTAATGTATATAACTGGGCATAACGCACTGTCGAGCTATTCCCTAAGTGTAAAGCGGAAGGAGTCGGCAACGACTTGATCAGCGTACCGATCGCGGCCATTTCGGAGTAAGCGAATTCCGGTTCGGGCAATTCCTTTGTATTATTTTCCCAGACGCGGGGGAACTCGCTCGTTTTATTCTCCAGTAAATAGGCTATCTTCTCTAAAAATTCAAACGGGTCCATCTCGATCACTGTCGTCAGAGAGCCGTAAAGGTCGGCAACCTCGCCGTCTGCCGATACATGCCAGTGTTCTTTGGGCGGATGGTTACGCAGGAATTTTTTCAAACGTTTGGATACGATATGGCCTCCGTAAGTAATTACCAGTTCGGGGACCATTTTCTCTAACGTCTCTTCGGGCAGGGCATAAAGCGCTGCATCGAAATTCTTAACCGGAATACCGGGAATGGTCCTGTTTCCGGTATGTTCGGTCAACCACGCAAAATGTTTGTATATCAGTTTGGATATTTTCTTTTCAAAAAGATAGATTAGGCTCATCTGTCCGACTACCACCATGCGTTTGTTGTACTTGTTCAGCCGTTCGATCAATGAATTATATTCCCGGTCGTATATGTTGAGCCCCTGGTAACGGGTGATGACACGGACGTCGGGTAATTCGGTTGTCGTGAATTGGAACAAAGGTTCCGAGATCGGCACATTGATATGGACCGGACCTTTTCCATGATGATTCAACTCCAATAAAGCCTCGTTGACGAGACGGTTACAATACCATTCATCTTCGTCGGTCTGTATTTCCGGCAGGTTGACGGCTTTCTTTACCAGCGAACCGAATACGCTGGGTTGTGGCAATGTTTGTCCGTCCATTTGTCCGATCCAGGCAGCAGGCCTGTCTGCAGAAATAACTACCAGAGGAACCTGCTGATAGAATGCTTCCGCTACAGCCGGATGTATGTTCAGCAAAGCCGTACCAGAAGTGCAACAAATAGCAGCCGGTTTTCCTCCGTGCAATGCCAGTCCGAGAGCGAAAAAGCCAGCGCTCCGCTCGTCTGTGACGGAATAACAGGAAAAAGACGGATGATTTGCCAACGTATGAACGATCGGGGAATTTCGACTTCCCGGACATAATACTACTTTGCTGATATTGTACTCTTTTAGCAGAGCAACGAGTTGAAGAATATTCTTTTTATCTGAATACATATCAAATTCTCATATTGGAGTTTATATGCAAAAGTAACCATAATATCTGATTTAATAATAAGGATACGCATCAAATCAACCTTCCGCTGTCTATTGTTTGTTGATGATTTATAAAGTGTTTATTATCAAATGTTTGGGGGTGAAAAATCACAAATATTTCTCTTGCCGGATGTCTGTCACGTCTAACTGATTGATACTCTGCAGGTAACAGGGTGCTCTGTCAAAAGGTTGTCAAAACCCTACATATTGACTTGTACTGAAAAAAGTTTACACAATCACAAAAAGAAAATGTGTAAACC